>JAUPKI010000159.1 GCA_030837545.1 Thermodesulfobacteriota bacterium
GAGGCGGAGAACATGGCGGTGAAGACGCCGGGGCAGCCGTTGATTCGGATTCGGTATCATGAGTATTGGGGGATTTTCAAGAATAATCTACTGGCGCAGGATTTTGAATGGCGAGACGCAAAGGAGCACGGGGAGGAAGTCTGCGTCATCGAGGAGAGGGCCAGGTGCCGGATGAAGCAGGATGTGACACCGAGGATGCGGGTGGTGCTGGATGGCGGAGAGGTGGGCGAATGTGATGTGGATGAGGCCCAGTGGCGGCTTTACCGGTTTGGGGTGCGGATGAGCGGGGGAAAGCATCGGATCGAGGTGCAGTTGACGAATAACCCGGATGACGCCTATAACTACAGGTACTTGCATGTGGACTACATTAGAATATCAGCCGCAGATGAACGCAGATAAACGCAGATTGTGGTTGAGGGGGACCAAAGAGTGATAGGAAATGAAAGGCAGAATGAAATAACGGAAAAGATTATTGGCGCTGCTTACAGAGTGAGTAATAACCTGGGAGTTGGGTTTCTTGAAAAGGTATATGAGAACGCCTTGGTATATGAGCTGAAAAGGGAGGGTTTGAAAGTTGAGCAGCAAAGCCCCATCAAGGTGCTATATGAGGGCGTTGTAATGGGTGAGTACTATGCAGATATACTGGTAGAGGGGTTGGTGATAGTCGAATTGAAAGCAACAAAGCGGATTGAGGATATTTTCCTGGCGCAGTGTATCAACTATTTGAAAGGGACTGGTTTGAAACTCGGACTGATCCTGAATTTTGGCACGCCAAGAGTTCAAATAAAGCGGGTTGTCCACAATCATTGAGCCGCAGATAGACACTGATGAACGCCGATGGACGCAAATTTTGGGCCTTTATCCGTGTGTATCTGTGTGCATCTGTGGCTAATTGAAGATGTTGTTTTTTGGGTTGGTGAGCAAAAAGGAACGGTGGGGGCTGACCCTTTGGGGGTGGCTTTTTGTTTGCTGTTTAGTTATTGTTACCTTGGCTGCGGCGGTCTTTGGCGTCCATCCTTTTCTCGCCGTGAACGAGCCGGTTGGCGGGGAGATCCTGGTGATGGAGGGGTGGATGCCGGATGAGCTTGTTGAAAAGGTGATCGAAATATTCAAGTCCGAGCATTACCAAAGGCTTGTGACAACAGGCGGGCCGTTGACCTATGGGTCCTACCTGGTGGGATACAAAAACTGCGCTGAGGTGGCGGCAGCATCCCTCAAGAAACTGGGTCTGGATGAACGCCTGATTTTTGTGATGCCGGCCCCAGATGTACCAACGGACAACACCTATGCTGCGGGAGTGTCTCTTAGAGATTGGCTGACAAAATCCGGTACGGCAGTGCGCTCGTTGGATATCTGCACCATGGGGCCCCATGCCAGGAGGACACGGCTCCTTTTTGAAAAGGCCCTGGGTGATGACGTGAAGGTAGGGGTGTTTGCCCTTGAAAGCCGCGAATACGATCCGGAGATTTGGTGGAGAACGAGCAAAGGCGTTCGAACTGTGCTCAAGGAGGCGGTGGCCTATGTCTATGCGCGATTCTTCTTTTGGCCTAACTCGCTAAGCGGGGAGCGCAGAGCGGTTAGCGCAGAGCGGTAAGCGCAGAGCGGTAAGCGCAGAGCGGTAAGCGCAGAGCGGTAAGCGGATAGCGAAAAGCGGGAAGGGAATAGCGCAAAGCGAGAAGCGCAGAGCGCAAAGCGGGAAGAAGAGGAAGGATTGATATGACGAAATTTCGATTTGAAGATTTGGAAATCTGGAAGCTTGCAATTGATATTGGAGATGAGCTGTTTGATATTGCCGATGCCCTGGACAAAAAGAGGCTTTACAGATTTGCGGAGCAACTTCGCGGGGCTGGCATGAGCATGTCGAACAACATTGCCGAGGGCAGTGGGTCCATTTCCGTTAACGAGTTTCATCAATTTCTGAATATCGCGCGGAGATCTACCTTCGAGAACGCCAACATATTGATCCTGTTAAGAAGACGGAAAATCATTGAAGAAGAAACGATTGAGACCTTGCTTGATAAACTGGATCATTTATGTAGAATGATCACAAATTTCCAAAAGACATTGAAATAACCTCTTGCGCTTAGCGCTTTCCGCTTTGCGCTATGCACTTTGCGCCATGCGACATTGTAGAATGATCACAAATTTCCAGAAATCTTTAAAGTAGTTCGCTTTGCGCTATGCACTTTGCGCCTAACACTATGCCCTTTGCGCTTTCCGCCATGCGCTCTGCGCTTACCGCTCTGCGAGGAACATAATGGAACGAGTTGCTTATACGATTTATTTGACTGTCCTCATCCTGAGCATCCTTTTGTTTGGGGGAATGCACACCTATGCGTATACGCTCATGAGCCTGGGCGTGTTGACTGCAACGGTCCTGGTCCTGATCAAGAACATCAGAAAGGGCCACAGGACCGGCAGCTATCAGTTGCGTCTTCCGCGCAGCAGCCTCAATCTGGCATTTTTTGTGTTGCTGACCTTTCTGATCTTCCAGGTCATTCCATTGCCTGATGGCGTGTTAAAGGCGTTGTCGCCTGAGGCCGCGGTGGTTGCGGCTAAGTCGTTTCCGGCTTCTGAGCTGGCGAACCAAGCGCAAGTTGAGAAGGGATGGTTCTCTCTGGCGCCATACAGATATCCAGTTCGCATGTCGATCATCCGGTTGACGGTGTACGGGCTGGTCTTTTTTGGCATGATCCAGGTTTTGAATTCAAGGAAACGGATCGATCTGGCTATATGGCTGATCCTGATAACAGGGTGTTTTGATGCCCTGTATGGGCTCATGCAGACCTATTCAGGGTCCGAGCATATCTGGTGGTTCAAGAAACAAGCTTACAAGGGTGATGTTTGCGGAACGTACATCAATCGGAACCATTTTGCCGGGTTGATGGAGATGGGGATGCTGTTGGCCGCAGCCTTTGCCGCGGCCCTTGCCCCGACAAAGAAAAAGACCCCTGTGAGCAAAGACAGGAAAAGGCCCCTCGCTTCAAGGATTTCGGATGTATTGTCGCGGGAAGAGGAGTTTACAAAACGAATCCTGATTTTGTTCTCAGGGGTTGTGCTGGGCATCGGGTTGATTTTTTCTGCGTCCAGAGGGGGGATGCTGGCTGCGGCCGGGGCCATGTTTCTGATGGGGTTGCTATATGTCTTCAGGAAGGGGTTTCGGCGAAATGGGCTGATACTTCTTGGACTCTTTGTGGTGATTGCCGGCTATTCCCTCAATATCGGGGTGGAATATCCCATGGATCGGTTCAAGAGCTTTCACTCAACATATGAGGCCAGGACACGACTTGCGCGTAATACGATAAGCATGTTTGATGATTACAAATTAGTGGGTGTAGGGGTTGGGAGCTTCAAGTATGTTTTTCCGAAATACCAGCCTGTTGAAGAGAAGCAACATTTCGTCCGGTTTGCTCATAACGACTTGGCTCAATATTTGGCAGAAGCGGGGATTATCGGCGCTTGTTTGTTGCTGTTTGTAATGGCCTATTACGTTTTTAGGACTGTAAAGATGTGGCGAACAAGGGAGGACCCATACGCCGTGAGCTTGGGTGCACTCCCCTTGGTGGCGCTTGCATGTATGGCTGTACATTCTTATTCCGACTTCAATCTGCACATCCCGGCCAATTTCATGGTGCTGGTGGCCATCATGGCCATCGGGTATGCGGCGCTTCATCTGGAGCGGCACCATCGGCGGGAACGGATGAGTTATCGGTACTATGAGTGGCCGATCAGATACCGGGGCGCGGTGGTGTTGGTGCTGATTTTCGGGCTGATCGGGTGGGCCGGGTATACATCCATACGGCATTTCATGGCAGAGGCGTACTGTAATACGGTGCCCAATTCTACGCTGAACCGAGACCCATATCCGCCGATTGAAGAGGTGGTGAAGGCGATTGAGTGGGATGGGGGGAATGCGGAGTACTGGTATAATTTCGCAGAGCGCATAGCGCATAGCGCAGAGAGCATAGAAGATGAAAGCTCAAAGCTCAAAGCTGAAAGGGAAGATGAGGGGACGGGGGGACTGATTAAAGAAGGTGAGAAGATAAGAGGATTAGAGGGTCAGAAGGATGGATGGCTGGATGAGTGGATGAGGGAGCAAGGAGCAGGGAGCAGGGGGCAGGGAGGAAAGACAGAAGCTGAAAGCTCAAAGGTGGAAGCTCAAAGCTCAAAGCTCAAAGGTGAAAACGCGAAGGGCATCTCTCACAGAGGCACAGAGGCCACAGAGGAAGGGGCTCTGCTAAGAATCGGCGAAAATCGGCGAAATCTGCGGATAATGGTGGGGGCTTTGGAGAAATCTGTGGAACTCAATCCGTTTGAGGCGCAGTATCATCTGCGGTTGGGGTGGGGGTATGCGCATCAGTGGCAGGAGAAGGATTACTATACGAAATGGCTCCCGGCCGCGGATATCAGTATGGACCGGGCCGCCTATTTTGCCGGCGTCAAGAACCCGCACCTGCATCAGGAGCTGGGGAATTACTGGGTGATGCGGTCTAAGTCGGTTTACCCCAACAATCCGGTGCATCATGAGGCGTGGGCCAAGGCGGTTTGGCATTATCGCAGAGCGCAAAGCGCAGAGCGCGGAGCGCAAAGCGGGGAGAGCGCGGCGGTGAAACAGATGAAGAAGGAGATCCAGGCGTATGTGTGGAACTTTTATCCGGATGAGGGATTTGTTGCACAGACGATGATATCCGCACACTCCAAGTAAGAATGATACGGCCCTTGCATAGGTGTTGAGTTGCCTTGAGAGGACCAATAGCCGACTGTTCGTATTGGTGAGGAAAAGAAGACGGAATCCCTTGAGGTTGCAGTCCCAATATTTTTCATACCGTTTATACCGGTTACTTCGAAAATATTCCTGATAGTTGATGACTTTCTGTCGTATGTCCCGGGGGTCGCGCTTCGGGCTGGCAACGGACTCTGTACCCATATCGACCTCAAGGAAGAAAAGGAGCGTAATCTGTTTTTGCCTGTGAGTTATGGAGAAAACCCCATCGGGGGTGAATCCACCGGAGCTCTTGGACGGATCGTTAGTAGATAGGTGTTCAAAGATGAAAGGGATATCCGTGTTGTCCTGTTTTAAGAAGGGCGAATTGGGGGAAAGGAATCGGATGGAAAACTCAGGAATTGCATGCTCGATTTCATTTAGATGGATCCGAAACCAGTTGGTCAATAGCTGATGCTCCAGGCTGCGGATTTTGTCGGCGTTCATTTTGTTAACCGGCACGTCCCGGAGGATTGGATATTTAGAACTCAGCAAGGTGGCACCCTCTTCGGAGAGAGAAACCATTTTTTCAGGCCTGCCACGGCCCTGCCCGAACCCGCGGGTAGCTGTGATAATGGCTCCAACCTGTTCTAATTTATTCAGTCGTCTTCGGACTACCTGCGTGCTCTTACGTTGCATTGCCGTAACTTGGCCTACTGTGAGCACCCGATGCTCGGCAATTGCGGCAAGCAGCTGGCAGTCGTTTTTGTTAAACTTGAATGCCATTTGGATTGTTTTATCCTTTTGATCTTCCTTTTTGGTTTCTTTCGGGATTATTTTTGATAGCTGTTACATTATAGCTATGTTTTTGGCCATTTGCCCATGCCCGAACCGCTTGAAGCGCTTTCACCGGAACAGGTGCAGTCCCGTTCAGCCATGCTTCACATGTCTTTGGCTTTTTTCGACCTGTTATCTTTACAAGTTGGCCGACAGTAAGATTGTGTTGATTTCGAAGGGCCATCAATACCTTGTTCAGGGGAACACCTTGTGGCTTTTCTTTTTGTGTTATCTTTTGCGTCATCCATGCTGCACTTGTTGCCACCGTAAGGCCAATAGAAAGGGGCTCGAGGACCAAAACCAGAATTAGAATCAGCATGGCAATGGCATCTGTTTCGTTAATCTTTAAAATTTGAGCAACTGCGAAAATTGGACCTGAAAATGTCTGATCCTGGATGGCCCTTGCTTCCAATTCAGATTGCTGTTTTGTGATTTCCAAAAGCCTGGCCTGTTTCTGTTGGTAGCCGAATAGATTTCGTTCCTCTATTCACCTTGTCACATGCAAAGTTGGAAGTCCAGCCAATGTGGCATCGATGGTTAATATTTGTTTTTGGAGGATTGTCGCCTCTTTTTCAAGTCCTTCAAGGGCTGTTCTGGTGGTCCTCATGTTTTTGGTGGCATTCGTGTGGCTCAGGGACAAGAAACCTATGACTTCGACTGAAGTCAACAAGACCAGAACAGATACTATCAGAATGTACAGGCTCCTGATAAGGCCGCCGAGTTTTTCCCAGTTTCGGTACAGGTGCGCCACAGTCAATATCTTGCCTATTTCCATACCAGTCCCATACACATGATAACTGGGGCGTTGCTGGTGAACCTGTTTTGTGAGCCATTTAGCTTCTCTTTCTCCAAATTCGCCGGTCGCCTTTCCCGCTTTGAAAATCGCCGACGTGATTTTCGAGGGATCGAATTTGGCGATTTTTCCATCACACTTTTTTATCTTTTTAACCATTCCAGTCACCCCCAGATCGCGGTTACCAATATTTCGGGCAGAGATCTCCTTTCGATTGGTAAGCGGCAGAATGATATTTGGCGTTTCAGGAAGGTTTTGATGTGCGTGAATTGGAAGAACCTTGCAGGCATTCTGATTCTTTTGGGATCTTGTTCTTATGGCGGTAAACTGGGATCTTTTGTCCACTTCTTAAGTGCATAAGGACGAGTTTTAAAAGAACGGGATGTTTTTTGGATCCATTGGGTTACAAAAAAGATCAAAACCCAAACACGCAACCGACCAACATATAAACCGAGAACAAATCCACAACTGAAAGGAAGTAACTCTTGACACGAAATTAGAGATCACATATTTGTAAAACGAATGTCACGGTTTTAGCACGCCACCCGCTGCACATTCACTCCGTCATTTCCAGTTTTATGATGGAAGGGGTAATTATTTCGTTTTGCAACTTCTGTATAACAAAACTTGCGGACACCAAACCGGACACCAAATGGCATGACTCTAATGTATTCTTATGACTCTCTTGCAGGCATAACTTGTTGAAATCCTGTATCTATGGGGGGCATGTGCAGATCTGTCACGCCGGAGGTCGCGAGTTCGAGCCTCGTCGTCCCCGCCATAAAATTGAGGGGTTACGTCAATGACGTAGCCCCTTTTTTTGTCTTCGGCGTAACGGCTCTTTTTTTGCAGGATATCCCCTACTCTGTCTACATCCTGCAAAAGGGGAAAAAGGCGCCTATGATGTCAGAGCGCCCCACGATTCTGACTCAAACCCAAAATCCGTTCTATCCTGAAAACCATGGCCGCACATGTCTCAAGATCGCCCGTCGGATGTTGCATCTTTTTTTTCATGCTGCTCGTTCTGTCGGCCTGCGCGGTGAAAGCCCCCCCTCCTTTGCCGCCGGTAAAGGGAGAGATCCCTCGGGTGCGATACACCATCCAGGCGGGGGCATTTTCCGCTGTGGACAATGCGATACGCCTCGCCCGATCCCTGGAAAAGCAAGGTCTCAGCGCCTACTACTATCGTGACGCGTCCGGCGTCTTCAAGGTCCGTTTTGGCGACTTTGCCTCTCGATCAGAAGCGCTCGCCAGGGCTCGATCCCTGATGAACGCAGGGATCATTCAAGAGTATTACATTGTATCGCCGGAAGAGTATCCGGCGGCGGCGACACCTTTCGACGCTGCGGCGCTCAGGGCCGATCTCGTTCAAACAGCCGAGCGTTTCATCGGGCTTCCGTATCAGTGGGGCGGGACCTCCCCGGATGAGGGATTTGACTGCAGCGGGCTTGTCATGGCCGTGTACCAGCTCAACGGCTTCAATCTGCCGCGATCCTCTCGAGATCAGTTCGCATCAGGGAGACCGGTGGACCGGACCGCAATGCAAAAAGGAGACCTGGTTTTCTTTTCTTCTATCAAGGGAAAAGACGTCTCTCATGTCGGCATGTATACCGGCGATGATGCCTTTATCCATGCGTCGGGTCAGGGCAAGATTATTCGAAAAGACTCCCTTGCCGCCCCCTATTTCGCCACGCGGTTTACAGGCGCACGGACCTATCTGAGGTGAATCCATGTGCCCCCTGTGGACGGCCCCTCTTGCGGCGACCTGTTTTAGAGTCTTTGTTTTTAACTTCTGCGCAGTTTGCGAAGAAATTTTGTTGAACCGCAAGGCGCTAAGGACGCGAAGAACTTTGGGTTGGTTCGCTCTGATCCTGGAGGAAAGATTCAGGGTCAGAGCAGACCAAGCCCTGACGGGCGCTACTTCGTTAATACCCTTTAAACAAAAAATCTTTGGGCCTTCGTGTCTTTGTGTGAGTCCCGCGGGATGGGTTGCGGCTATGCCGCTTTAGGACATGGAGAATTCCTGTTCAATGGCTTTCGTATCAACGGAAATCGTCATCTCTTGGCCCGTCGTTGGATGCCGGAAGCTCAAGGAACGGGCCACAAGACGGATGGTCTTGTCCTTCAAAAATCCATGGGCCCCGTACTTGACGTCTCCCACCACCGGGCAACCGGACTGGGAGAGCTGGATACGGATCTGGTGCTTTCGGCCGGTGATCAGGCCGACTTCCACAAGGGAAAATCCCCTTGCATGAGCAAGGGTCCTGTATTCCAGCACCGCCTCTTTTGCCCCCGGCTGACCCTCCCTTGCAGAACGGACACGCTTCCCGGATTTTCTAAGATGCCCCTCGATTTTCCCATGTTCCGGTTTTAGCGCCCCCTCCACCACGGCCCAGTAGGTCTTCCTGACCTCATGGGCCTTCCACTGTCTCATCAACCGGGAGGCCGCCTTGGAGGTCCTCGCAAAGAGGACCACTCCTGAGACAGGGCGGTCCAGCCGGTGGACCAGCCCCAGGAAGACATTCCCTGGTCTTTGATGGCGCTCTCTGATATACTTCTTAACGACATCCATGAGGCTCTCTTCTCCGGATCTGTCCCCCTGCACCAGCATGCCGGCCGGTTTGTTCACCGAAATAAGATGGTTGTCTTCGTAGAGGACCTCGAGGGCGTCTGTTGATAGAGACCGTTTTGGAAAGGATATCGGATGATCCATGGGACCTCGGTCCAATAGCCGGAAAATGAGGCTTCACCAAAGACGCAGCCCCTCGCCGAAGAGGTTGCCTCCGGGACTCCCTGCCTTGAAATTATGGTTTGAGAGGAGCAGTCTACCCCTTACCGAAAAACAATACCAGAAGCTGTGGCAATACCATAGCCTTCTTCGCGAAAAGAATGCAGAATACGACCTGACGCGGCTCTATCAGTTCGACAACATGGTCCAGAAGCACTATATCGATTCGGTGCTTCCGGCCAGCCTGCTGGGGCGGCGGCTCCCTTCACCGCTTCTGGATATCGGCACGGGCGCAGGTCTTCCGGGCATCCCCCTCAAGATCGTTTGTCCGGATACCCACATGATCCTTTCCGAGGGGAGACACCGGCGGGTGCGATTTCTCCAGGAGGCGGTTGAAACCCTGGGCCTGAAAGGGATCGAGATCCATGAGGGAAAGATCTACGCATCCTACGATCGTCCCGTGCAGGGCGTCATCACCCGTGCCGTGGAAGCGATTGGAAGCACCCTGGCCCGGGTGCGCAGGTGCCTGGCGCCTGGCGGCCGGGCCATCTTCATGAAGGGCCCCCATTGCGATACGGAGATCCACGAAGGCCTGGCCCGTTTCCCGGGCGACTACACCCTGGTGCAGGACTTCTCCTATGCCATTCCCCATTCCCCCCATCGCCGAAGGCTCGTGGTCTTTGAGCGCCTTATATGAAACTTGATGTTTATTGGGTTTGTGCTTGTGTGCGCGACCTGCCGCGCAGCTCGGCTAAAGAGAGGCTGATCTCCACCTCCTGGCCGTCTTTGCCAATGAGCGTGGCCGGGTAATTATTTAGTGCCTGAACGGAAACCAGCAAAATTCTTTTATAGTCCCCCTTTGGGTAAAAAGGGGGGTTTTCGTTCAGGCACTAATCAAACATCTCGGAATTTCTATCGCGCTTTGGCGTGACCAATTGGGGCGAAGCCCCTAAGTTCAAACCCGTTTGATGTATCGCACGCTACTTCCTTAAAGATGGATTCTAACCTAACATCAGGATTGATACAAGCAAGCAGGAGGAAATTTATTGACGGTTGGGCAGAAAAAGACTGAGCCTGACCCCCTCAGTATTCAAAAACATCAGGGCAGGCTCAGAAAAAAGACTTTGGAGCAGAGGAATAGTTGGTTCGGCTAATATTCCGGCGGCATTTCCTTGAGTTGGGCCAGCGAGAAGACAGGGCCGTCCTTGCACACGTATTTGTCCCCGATATTGCAGCGGCCACACATGCCAATGCCGCACTTCATCCGCATCTCGAGAGAGAGGATAATCCGTTCCGGCGGAAACCCCAGCTTTTCCAGGACGGGCTGGGTGAACCGGATCATGATGGGCGGACCGCACACAATGGCAATGGCATTATCTGCGCTGGTGATTTTCTGCTCGGTGATCGTGGGGACAAAGCCGATGTTGTATTTCCAGTCAGGGTCGTTTGTCCCATCTACGGTGATGTGCATATGGATGTCATCCCGCTGCTCCCATGCCGCCAGTTCGTCTTTGTAAAGAAGCATGCCCGGTGTCCTGGCCCCATAGACCACCGTGATATCCTTGAATCTGGGTCGGTTTTCGGGATGTATCATGTAGATGATGCTGGATCGCAAGGTGGTGAAGGCGAACCCGCCGCCCACAATAACCACATTTTTCCCTTCCATCTCATGCCACGGATACCAGTTGCCCAGCGGCCCCCGGATCCCCATGACGTCCCCTTCTTTCATATTATGGAGATAGCTGCTGACAAGCCCCACCTTGTTCACTGTAAAGGCGACAAACCCCTTCTCTGTGGGCGAGGACGCGATACCGATGGGGATTTCCCCCTTCCCGGCGATGGACAGCTCCGCAAACTGGCCCGGCGTATAGGCGAATTTCGCTTCATCTTCGGGGTTCAGGAAGACAAAATGGAAGGTCTTGAGATTTCTATCTTCCGTCTCGACGGTGATCTTGTCGATGCGAACCGGATAGGGCAAATACGGATTTTCCAAGGGAACGACCTCCTTAACTTTAGGCACTTCAAACTTTCGTCACTTTAGGCACTTCTTTTAATAGTTGTTCATCCGTTCACAGACGTCTCGTATGTCGATGTTGACCGGGCAGTATCGGACGCAGCGTCCGCAGCCGGAGCATTGAACGCCGTTGTCATATTTGTCCACGTAGTATTTCAGTTTGTGCATGAACCGCTGGCGAACCCGCTGGACCTTCTTGTCCCTCGGGTTGTGTCCCGACCCGTGAAGGGTAAAGAGGGGGAACATGCAGGAATCCCAGTTTCGTATCCGGTCCCCCTCCTTTCCCAAGACCTCGTCCTGGACGTCGAAACACCAGCAGGTGGGGCAGAGATAGGTGCAGGTCCCGCAATTGAGACACCCAAAGGCCACCTCTTCCCAGAAGGGGGCATTGAAAAGGTCGTTGATTTTCTTTCCCTTCAATGGGTCAGTGGGAGGGGATGATGTGATTTTTTGGGATGCAGATGCGGTTAGGTCTTCGGCCGCTTTCAACACAGCCTCATCCGCCGGTTTTCCCCCGTTCATCTTGGCCAGAAATGCCTCCCCCTTGTCGGTCAATCCCTTGATCAGGTACCGCTCCCCCAGATCAAAGACAAGGGCATCCAGCCCGTCTTCATGAAAAGGCCCCCCGCCCACCGCCGTGCAGAAGCAGGTGGAACAGGGCTCGTTGCACCCCAGACCCACCAGGGTGGTCGATTCAAAATGCCTCACCCACCAGGGATCACGGTACTCGGGATTGTCAAAGTTGCGTCTGACGATCTGAAAAGCTTGGGCGTCGCAGGGGCGTATTCCCACAATGGCCCTGGGGGAAAAGTCCTTCGAAGACTCCTTTAAAATGTTTGCCTCCGGGTCGGCGTTGCCCAGGATGTATTCAAACAACCTCTCCGACCGGGGGTAGATCACGGATTTCGGGGAAAGCCGGGTGTTCTGAAAATCAAAATCGGGCACTTTTTCCCCATTCATGGGCATGAAGGCGTGAAAATCTCCGTCCTTCACCGGCACAAACAGGGTGTAGTCCTCTCTAAGACCTTCCAGGCCCCTTATCCATTCTTCCTTGGTGTAGACTCTCTCTGTCATCATAGACCTCTGTGAAACTTCGTTTTGGTACATGACTCACACGGAGACACAAAGGCACAAAGAAAAATAAAATTCGGCACATGATAAACCGAAATAGTATCCCTCTGTGGCTTCGTGGCTTTGTGTGAGACCATTTTAGGCATCTCATTCACTTATTTTATAAAATCGTTGTAATCGTCCGGCCGGTACACATCCAGGGGCGGTCTCTGGTCGAGGGTCAATCCTGCTTCCCATGAGAAGAGTTCTTGGCAGTCCTTGTTAAGCTTTTTGGTGAACTGCCGCATGGAAATACCCATCGGGCAGACCCGCTCGCATGCCCCGCAGTCTGTGCACCGTCCCGCACAGTGATAGGCCCTCAGAAAGTGAAAGGTCAGGGTGTCGGTTGGATCACTGCTCTTTCCCACCCACTGGGGCCTCGATTCATCCACAAAACAGGTGGGACAGTAGCACAAGGGACAGGCGTTTCGACAGGCATAGCAGCGGATGCACCGGGAGATGAGCCGGGTGAAAAACCCCTGTTTCTTTTCAGGGTCCATGGCCTCCACCTTTTCCACATCCTGATAGGGCGACACCCCGGTCTGCTCTTCCACTAAGTCGCCTAAGAGTTCATCGTAGATCACCGGATTGCGATGGATGCACACGGCGCAGTTGCTTTGGAGAAATTTCTCCTTTTCAAAGGTCTCTTCAAAGTCGGCGCCCTTTACCACAAAGGTCTTCCCATTCTGTTGAATATCCAGGATCTCTTTCTGCTTCACCGCGCGCATGACCGCCCGGTGATCGATCATCCCCTCGCACGGAATCCCCACAATGTAAAGCTGGTCGCGTTTGATCTGGTTTTCGATGATGTGGGTCACGATGTTTCGGGAATTGCACCCATTGGCCACGATCCCCACCTTGTCGGTCCGCTTGGTCAGATAGTTGCACAGGTTCAGACCGCAGAAGTTGTCCCAGTAGAGCCGGTCCACCCTGTCCGGATCGCTGACCATAAGGGGCTGGTTCATCATCGGCACGGACCCCTTTCCGTAGCCGATGAACGCATCTACTCTTTTCTCCTGAAGCAGCCTCTTCGCGGTCTCCTGGATTTTTTCAGTATATCTGAGCATTATGCCACCTCGGCTCTCTTTTTGATAAAATACCTCGCTGGACCCAGGGCCTTTACTTCCTTTGCCACCGTATTGGCCACATCCACAAATTTGGTGGCCTCGGCCGAGGATATCCATGAAAAATGGAGCCTCCCCGGTTCAACGCCCACATGCTCCAACAGGCCCTTCAAGAGCGCAAATTTTCTCCTTGCATAGTAATTACCTTCCAGGTAATGGCAGTCCCCCGGGTGTCACCCGGATACCCAGACCCCGTCGGCCCCGTGTCGGAAGGCGGCCAGCACAAACTTGGGACTGACCCTGGCCGAACAGGGCACCCGGATAATCCGAAAGTTGGGCGGATACTGAAAGCGGCTCACCCCTGCCAGATCAGCCGCCCCGTAGCTGCACCAGTTGCACAGAAAAGTTGTAATCTTCGCTTCCCAGTCGCTCATGATTTTCTCCTGGTCCGTTTGTTCGTAAGAGGCTCAAGGCGTAAGGCACAAGGCTCAAGAGTATGAGATCCGCAACCACAAACCCCTTTCTACCGACTATGACTCATCCATCTAGTCATCCAAATCATCCACCCATCCAGCTTCTATTCATTCCTCAATTCCTGAATTCCTGAATTCCTCAATCCCTAAATTCCCCAATTAGATCTCATTGATCATGGCCATGATCTGGTCTTCGCCGAATCCCTTAAGGTTCAGGGCGCCCGATCTGCACGATGCGACGCATAGCCCGCATCCCTTGCACAGTACCGGATTGATCTCCGCCTTGCCGGCAAAACGGCCTTCCTTGACAAACGACGGCGCGGAGTAGGGGCACACATCGATGCAGACCCCGCAACCGCTGCAAATGAGCGGATTGACCTGGGCGATGGTGCCGCTGACCTGGATCTTCTTCCTGGCCAGAAGGGTGACGGCCCTGGAGGCCGCAGCCTGTGCCTGTGCCACGGATTCATCGATCGGCTTGGGATAGTGGGCCATGCCGCAGAGAAAGACCCCATCCGTGGCAAATTGCGATGGACCCAGTTTGGCATGGGCCTCGACAAAAAAGCCGTCTTCATTCATCGGCACCTTGAAAAATTGGGCCAGTTTTTCATCCCGGTATGGGACGATGGCAGTGGCTAAGGAAACGAGGTCCGCATTTATGAAAACAGGACGTCCAAGGATGTGGTCCATGACCTTCACCTGCAAACTGTCCTGACCGGCCGTGACCTGGGGCTTTTGATCCACGGAGAACCGGAAAAAGAGGATGCCGGCAGCCCGGGCCTTGCGGTAGAGATATTCCCGTTCCCCGTATGTCCGGATATCCCGATACAGGATGTATACATTCATATCCGGATTCATCTCCTTGAGATGAAGGGCGCTCTCCATGGAGTGGGTACAGCATACCCTCGAGCAGTAGGGCCTTTCAGCCTCGCGCGACCCGACACACTGGATAAATACGGCGGTTCCGATCGATTTCAGAGAGGGGTCGTGGTTCATGAATTTTCGGTCCAGCTCCAGGTGGGTCACCACCCTGGGATCCCGGCCGTAGAGGTATTCATCCGGCGTGTATTCGGCGGCGCCGGTTGCGATGACGGCCACACCGTGTTCAAAGAGGTCTTCCTTCCCGCCAGCTCCCAGGGTCGTCTTAAAGTTCCCGACAAACCCGTCAACGCTCGTCAATTCCGTCCCAAGACGCACATGGATGTTGCTGTCGGATGTTACCGACGCAATGAGATCGGAGAGGTTCTGCTGAATATCCTCATCTTTCCAGGTCTTGAAAAGGTTCAGGGCCTGACCGCCCAGTGCGGATGACCGCTCTACGAGACATACCTCATATCCCTGGTTGGAAAGGCTCTTTGCGGCGGACATTCCCGAGATCCCGCCCCCCACCACAAGGGCCTTCTGATCCACATCCACTTCGGCTTCCTGAAGAGGCTCCACCATGGCCACCTTGGCCACGGCCATGCGGACGAGGTCCTTGGCCTTTTCCGTGGCCATGAGCGGATCACCCTTGTGCACCCAGGAGTCCTGGTTCCGGATGTTGGTCATCTCAAAGAGGTATTTGTTCAGCCCCGCATTGATGAGCGTTTCCTGGAACAGGGGTTCATGGGTCTTCGGGGTGCAGGCGGCCACGACGATACGGTTGAGATGATTTTCCGTGATCACACGGGTCATGGCATCCTGGGTATCCTGTGAGCAGGTGTAGAGATTGTCCGTCACATATTCCACATAGGGGAGGGACTCGGCATAGCTGCGCACTGCCGGCACATCTACCACAGAGCCGATATTGATGCCGCACTGGCATACAAACACGCCGATACGGGGGCGTTCACCGATAATGTTCCGCTCTTGAGGGACCTCCCGGGTCCGGGTCAGCGTATTTCGAGCGTCGCTCAGGAGCGCCCCTGCCTCGGCGGCCGCGGAACTGGCCTCAATAACCGACTGGGGGATGTCTTTGGGTCCGGCAAAGGCCCCGCAGACGTAGATCCCTTCCCGGGAGGTGGCCACAGGTCGAAATGAGGGGGTCCGGCAGAACTCACCCTCGGTCAGATCGATGCCCAACTCTCTGGCAAGTGAAACGGTTTCCGGCGAGGTTTCAAGCCCTACCGAAAGGACCACCATATCGAACTCCTCTTCGATCGCCTCTCCCGCTTCATTGGCGTATTTCATGATGACGTCATCCGTCTCCTCAACCGGATCGATGGTGTGGACCCTTGAACGGATGAAGCGCACGCCGTGTTTTTCCCTCGCGTTGTCGTAGTAGCGTTCAAAGTCTTTTCCATGGGTCCTCATATCCATGAAAAAGATGGCGCAGTCGAGGTCGCCTCCCCCGTGCTCTTTGGCGATGACCGCTTCCTTGATGGCATACATGCAGCAGGCGGAAGAACAGAAGCCGTTGTCACACCGGTTGATATCCCTCGATCCGACACATTGGAGCCAGGCGATTTTTTTGGGTTCCTTGTGATCGGACATCCGGACCAGATGCCCCAGGGTCGGTCCTGAAGCGGACAGTATCCTTTCAAATTCCATGGAGGTGATGATATTCGGGTGCGATGCGTAATTGTAGGTGACAAATCGGGATGGATCAAACGGCTGGAACCCTGGGGCCAATATGATAGATCCCACGTCAAGCTCAATGTCCTCGGGTCTCTGAGCATGGGTCTCCAGGGTGACCGCCTTGGCCCCGCAGGCCTCCACACACTGAAAACACTCACAACAGTAGCCGCAGTTGAGACACCGGTCGGCTTCATGCTGCCCGGTCTCCTTATCATAGCCCAGCTCAACTTCAGAAAAGTTGCCCCGCCGGTCTTGAATATGGAGTTCCGGCATTTTGGCGCGGGACTGCTTGAGCTGGTTTTCCGGGATCGGACGGTATATGGGGGTTTCAATGGTGATGGGCTCCCGTCCCTCGGCCATATCACGGCCGTCCAGATAGCGGACAATGGATTCAGCGGCCTCCCGACCTGCGGCGATGGCGCCGATGGCCACCCAGGGCCCGGTTTGAAGATCGCCCCCGGCAAAGACGCCCTTGCGGCCGGTTTCGTAGGTGATCGGATTCACCTCTGTGGTGCCCCATTTGGTAAAGTTGAGGTCGGCAATGTCTTCCAGGGCCGAGAGATCGGGACGCTGCCCGATGGCGGGGATCAGTTGATCGATCTCGATATCGTACTCGCTCCCTGGAATCGGAACGGGGCGTCTCCTGCCTGAGGAATCGGGCTCGCCCAGTTCCATCCGAATGCACCTGAGTCCGACGATGGCGCCCTCCTCGGTGAGGGCCTCCTGGGGGGCAGAGAGATAGGTAATCCCGACTCCTTCCGCCTCTGCGGCCTGGATCTCTTCTTCCCAGGCAGGCATCTCAGCACGGGTCCGACGATACAGGATCGTTACCTCTTCCGCCCCGAGCCGGATGGCGGAACGGGACACATCGATGGCCACATTGCCCCCGCCGATGATGGC
>JAUPKI010000160.1 GCA_030837545.1 Thermodesulfobacteriota bacterium
CGCCTGCAGCGAGCCTCTCACCCCGGAAATGGATTCCAGAACATCAATATCCCCTGTGGAACGTTTGAGACCGTATCTCAGAATGAGGCCTGCCCCTCCTATGAGAATCACATGGACCCTGGATTTGAGTTTCTCTCGGGTCTCATAGCTTTCAAGCTCGGCATTCAAGGCCCCAAGTTTTTGAAGAATGCCTTCCTTTTCGTGAAAATCCAAAACTCCTGTCTCCATTTCGCGCGTGTTTGTGGCTGGGGTCCATTATTATGGCAGCATCTTAGACACGCCCGATTCCAAAGTCAACCCAAGTCTATATGATCAGCAACTTAGATGCTCTTGTTCAGAAAAATCAGAGTTACATGCGAATTCAGTAGGTTATCACATTGTGGCCCCAACTTGGGGGGCTGAAATGGCGATCCGGGCCTTGCAAGGGCGCGGATGGTTGGGTAGCCGCTTGCCCAAGGAAAGAACGACCAAGACAACGGGGAGGCCCATGAAGACGGGAAAGAAAGACGCCTTTTTTGCGCTTGTGAAATCAACGGTGGTCACAGGGCCAATTTCATGATATAAATAAATTGTACGGATCCACAGGTTCCCGGTTCAACGTTTCCCGCTGCAAAGCGGGATTAGGGACAAGGGCAACCCGATGACAATGATCCGACGGCCACGGTTTCAGATACAGGTTCATGAAAAAAGTACGAGTTATCTATTACACCCAGACAGGACAACTGAAACAGCTCCTCGATTCCCTCCTCGGCCCCTTGGCAGAGATGTCCGGTGTTTCGACCGAATACCGGGAAGTCAAACCGGCCGTGGCCTATCCGTTCCCCTGGACTCGGAAGGCGTTTCTGAATGTCTTTCCTGAAACGTTTCTGGAGGCGCCCATCAGCCTCCAAGAGCAGCCCGGGCACGATCAGGGCGGGTGCGATCTGGTCGTTCTCGCCTTTCAGCCCTGGTATCTGTCGCCGTCGCCGCCCATCTCTACCTTTCTGAAGACCCCCGAAGCCGGAAGAATGATCAACAGGTCCCCGGTCCTGACCGTGATTGGTTCGAGAAACATGTGGCAGCGCTCATACGAACGCGTGAAGGAGATGGTGGAATTCCAGGGTGGGCATTTGGTCGGGAACATTGCCTTCTTCGACAGGGCGCCAAACCTCGTCAGCGTCGTGACCCTCGCCTACTGGATGTTTACGGGCAAAAAAGACTGCTTCCTGGGCATGTTCCCTAAGCCCGGCGTCTCCGAAGCGGACATCGCCGGGGCCTCCCGGTTTGGTCAGGCCATCGGGGCCGCACTGACGGGGAATGGGCTGGATGCGCTTGAAGATACCTTGAGGAAACTTGGGGCCGCGGAGACAAATGATTCATTGGCGAGGCTGGAGAATCGTGCTAAGAGGATATTCAACCTCTGGGCCGAAGGGATCATCAAGCGACCCAATATCAGACAGTTCCTGTTAAATATATTCTATGTCGAGTTGATTGTCGGGCTCATCATTCTGTCTCCCCTGACCGCATTGTGGGGACGGCTAATGAAATTATTTAAAAAATTGTCAGGATAGTCATGGTCGACAAGGTCTATATCACCAATTTGGGGAAATTTCTTCCCAACGCACCGGTCACGAATGATGGCATGGAAGAGATCCTGGGCAAAATCAACGGCATGCCGTCCCGTGGCCGCCGGATCGTTTTAAGGAACAACGGCATTCGGACCCGGTATTACGCCGTGGACGGCGATGGAGAGGTAACCCATTCCAATGCGGAAATGACGGCCAATGCTGTTCGGCAACTGCTGGGCCCATCCTTTTCTCTGGACGATCTGGAGCTTCTTTGCTGCGGCACCTCCATTCCGGACCAATTCCTCCCCTCTCATGCCTCGATGGTACAGGGCGCCCTGGGGGGCAAAAACATGGAAGTAACCTCGATGGCAGGCGTCTGCTGTTCCGGCATGCACGCCATGAAGTACGGCATGCTTTCCATCATGACCGGCAATACGTCCAATGCCGTTTGCACCGGATCGGAACTGGCGTCTCCGCTTCTTCTGGCCCGTCATTTTGAAACCGAAATGACCAGTCTCGGCAGGCTTAAAACACGCCCTGTCCTGGCCTTCGAAAAGGACTTCCTGCGCTGGATGCTGTCCGACGGCGCCGGGGCAGCCCTCCTCCAGGCGCAACCCAACAGCGATCACGCCCTTTCCCTGCGGATTGACTGGATCGACACCTATTCCTTCGCCGGCGAAGTGGCGACCTGCATGTACGCCGGCGCGGACCGGGATGATAAGGGAAACCTGGTCAGTTGGAAGACCCTTCCCTCCGAGGCGTGGCTGGAAAAATCCATATTTGCCATCAAACAGGATGTGGACCTGCTGGATCGTTATGTCATCAAGCTCGGCACGCAAGGACTCGCCGCATCCCTCCATCGGCACGGCATCCCATCCTCCCAGATCGATTACCTGCTGCCCCATCTCTCTTCAGAGTATTTCCGCGCCCCTCTGGACGAGGAAATGAAAGCCTTGGGCATTCCCATTCCCCAGGATAAATGGTACACGAATCTGTCCCGGGTAGGCAACGTTGGCAGTGCCTCGATTTATCTTATGCTGGAGGAGCTGTTCCATTTGGGAAGACTCGATCGAGGGATGACCATCCTGGCATTGGTGCCGGAGAGCGCCCGGTTTGCCTATGCCTATATGCTGCTGACGGTTTGTTGAGATGAGACTCGATCAGGTACCCCAGGATAATGATTATCTCATGGAAGGCCGAACCCGGGAGCTATGTTATGCCGTCGATGAAAAGGGCCGCTATGTCCGGGTCCTGAGCGCGGGGTGGGAACCCAAAAATGCCGCCTTGATCCAGGCCTGGGAACAGGTGTACGAACGGGTAAAAGCGACATATGACGACGTACTGGCAGGGAAAAAGAGCCCCCTGGCCTTTTTTATGGCGAAAAGGATGTTTGATGTGAAGCTCCTTTCCGCGTACACAAACATACCGAAAAGAAAGATCAAGTCTCATCTGGACCCTGACTGTTTCCGGCGCCTGGATACCGAGACGCTCAAGGTCTACGCGCACGCCCTTAATGTGACGGTAGATGGACTCCTGAATGGCCCTCGGCCGATAGATGTTCCTTTTAGGACAGAAAAAGCAGGGCGCTAAGGAGTGATCCTGCTCCTGACGGTGATACATGACCATCGACTTTAAACACAGTCAATCGGCCCATTGCGAAAACGGCGTGACCTCAAGCCTCCTTCGGCACCACGGCCTGGACATCAGCGAGGCCATGGCCTTCGGAATCGGCTCCGGTCTCTTTTTCGCCTACCTTCCCTTTGTGAAATATGACGGGATCCCGACCACGTCCTTTCGTCCTTTGCCCGGTCGGATCTTCAAGCGGACGGCGGCGCGCCTCAGAATCAGAATGGTCAGAAAAAAATTCCGGGACAAGGAGGCGTCCATGAGGGCCCTTGATGAAACCCTCGGTCGGGGCATTCCCGTCGGTCTCCAGGTTGGCGTCTTTCATCTGACATATTTTCCCGCACCTTACCGCTTTCATTTCAATGCTCACAACCTCGTGGTTTACGGGAAGGAAAATGGACAGTACCTTATCAGTGATCCCGTCATGGAACAGCCCGAATCTCTAACCTATGACGAACTGATGCGCGTCCGCTTTGCCCGGGGCCTTTTCGAGCCTCGAGGCCATATGTACTATCTCCGCGATGCCCCAGGGCATATTGATGTCGCATCTGCCATCATCAAGGGGATCCGGAAGACCTGCCGCGACATGCTCACCATTCCCATTCCTCTATTCGGCGTCAAAGGAATTCGTTACATCTCGCGGAAGATGAGCAAGTGGCCGTCAAAACTGGGAGCCAAAAGGGCCGCTCTCTACCTGGGCCAGTTGATACGCATGCAGGAGGAAATCGGGACGGGAGGCGCCGGCTTCCGTTTTATTTACGCGGCGTTTCTCCAGGAGGCGGCGGAGGCGCTCAACAACGGCCGGTTGGAAGAACTCTCCCAGTCCATGACGGAATGCGGCGACCGGTGGCGCGATTTTGCGGCCATGGCTGGGAGGATCATCAAGAATCGCGCCAGCGAACAGGAGTCCTATCCTGCTTTGTCGGCCATTCTGTCTGAGATAGCCGACCGGGAATGCCGTATTTTTTCCGAATTGAAAGACGCCGTCCTATGATTCAATCTCCCATTATCACCGCCTTCGGACTGAAAAAAACCTATCGGGGTGCGAGCAAACCTGCGGTTGACGATCTGAGTTTTGATGTCCGTCAAAAGGAAATTTTCGGCCTCCTGGGGCCCAACGGCGCCGGCAAATCAACCACGCTCATGATGCTCTGCGGACTGATCAAGATGGATGCCGGCAGCATGGAGGTCTTGGGTCTCGACGTCAGGCAAAACGGGGCCGAGGTACGGAGACGAATCGGTGTGGCTCCCCAGGAGATTGCCCTGTTTCCAACGATGACGGCCTATGAGAATCTTGTCTATTTCAGCCGTATGTATGGTCTCCCCGGTACGGCGATTCGCGAGACCGTCCTCGAATACCTGGGGGTCTTTGGGCTGGCGGATAAATCAAGCCAGCGCGTGGCGACTTTCTCCGGGGGCATGAAAAGGCGCCTCAACCTGGTTGCGGCCCTCCTCCATCGTCCGCAACTCCTCATTCTTGATGAGCCGACATCCGGTGTGGATGTTCAATCGCGCCGAATGATCCTCGATTACATGCGTCGACTGCAGGCGGAGGGGGTCACGATTCTTTA
The DNA here is from genome assembly GCA_030837545.1 of Thermodesulfobacteriota bacterium. Taxonomy (GTDB): domain Bacteria; phylum Desulfobacterota; class DSM-4660; order Desulfatiglandales; family Desulfatiglandaceae; genus AUK324. Next base: position 4,745 of record JAUPKI010000160.1, read on the forward strand.
TTCATCGCATCTGCTGGATGAAGCCGAGAAGGTTTGCTCCCGGTTCGTCATCCTTGATGAAGGGCGGCGGATCGCAGCCGGAGCCCTGGCGGAAATCCTTGCGGCGAACGGCGGCAGCGACAACCTGGAACAGATGTTTTTACATCTCACCGGCCGAGGGGTCCGCGATTGAAGATCCTGGCCACCATCTGGAAGGAATCCATTCTCCTTGTGCGCGATCTGGGCGGCATGTCCCTGATCTTTCTCATGCCCCTCGCCCTGGTTATCGTCATGGCCCTGATCCAGGACAATTCCTTTGAGATCATGCAGGAGAGCCGCCTTGAGGTGTTGTTCGTCGATGAGGACGCGGATGCCCTGGGTCAACGCATCGCTCAGGCACTGCAGGCCTCGCCCAACATTCATCTAATCAAGAACTTGAAAGGGCGACCCCTCACGGCGAAGACGGCGGAGAGGCTTGTACGGGCCGGGGACTATAAGGCCGCCCTGATCATACCGGAAAAGGCGAGCATCACCCTGCGCAAGAAGGTGGAAGAAACCGCTGGGGGGCTCTTCGCCCATTATGGTTTCGGCAGCGTTACATCGTCGGTAAAGGCCTCTCCCCCCATTGATTTGCAAATTCTCTTTGACCCGGCTATAAAGCCGAACTACCGGCAAGCCCTGACCGGGGCAGTGGAGAAGATGACAACCAGCGTACAGGCGACATGGCTCATGGATGACATACAGAGGCGACTCGGCGAGGCGACAGGGAGGGGAGGCAAAACTATCGATTTTTCAGAGATGATCCACGTCCGTCAAAACGATGCCTCCAGCGATGACGCCGGGGGCATGGCCCTCAATGCCGTGCAGCACAACGTCCCTGCCTGGTCCATGTTTGCCATGTTTTTTATCCTCTTTCCCCTGGCGGGAAACTTCATCAAGGAGCGTGAGGAGGGTAGTATGCTCCGTCTGCGCCTCATCTCGGGTTCGCAGTCTCCCGTGATTGCGGGGAAGTTTCTCTTCTATCTTGGGGTCTGCCTCCTCCAGCTCGTTTTGATGATCGGTGTCGGCCTCTATGTCATGCCGCTTTTCGGCTTGAGCAAACTGGCTCTGGGCGCCAATCATGTCGGCATTGTCCTTACCGGATTGGCGGTGGCCATGGCGGCTACAGGCTATGGGCTCCTTATCGCCGTTTATTTCATCACACCGCAGCAGGCCCTTTCCTTCGGGGCCATATCCGTGGTCATTCTGGCTGCCATCGGTGGCGTGTGGGTGCCGGTCTTTGCGATGCCGCCGATCATGCAGAAGCTCAGCCCCTTCTCCCCTCTGAACTGGGGCCTTTCGGCATTCAACCATCTGTTTCTGCGCAGTGCGTCAACGGCTGCCATTTTGCCTGATTTGGCAAAGCTTCTCTTCTTTTCCTGCGCCACCCTGGCCGCCAGTCTCTTGATCCATCGATCGAGAATCGTCCTTTAACCTTTTACGCGGAATGCGGATGTCCCCATGCAAACCCTGGAAGAACTCATTACCCTACTGAAAGCACAAATCATCGAACGCCTCAACATCGACGGCATGGATCCGGAAGAGCTGGATGAGGACATGCCCCTGTTCGGCGACATCACGGGCCTTGATTCCATCGATGCCCTGGAATTGGTCGTTCTGATCCATAAAAGGTACGGGATAAAAATTACCGATTCAAAAAAAGCGAGAAAGATTCTCTATAATGTCCGAACCATGGCTGAATATATTTCCGAGCACAGGACAGCATGAGCCGGCGCGTTTTCATTACCGGATACGGCGTTATCACTGCCATTGGGAATAATGCCGAAGAAAACTGCACGTCTCTGATCCACAGGCGCTGCGGGTTCGGAAAGCTCGATTTTTTGGAGACGGTCCACCGCGACAGGCTTTTTGCCTGCGAGGTCAAGCTCTCCGATGATGCGCTGTGCCGACTTGCAGGCGTATCGATTGGCGCAGGATATACGAGGACGACCCTACTGGGGCTTGTCGCAGCGAAAGAAGCCATCGCCGCGGCCGGCCTTTCCGACGCCGATGTACAACATGCCGGACTGATATCGGCAACGACAGCGGGCGGCATCCGCGAACTGGAGCGGCATTTTTATGATCTCCAGGACCCCGGGAAAAAGGGGGCATTCGTGGCGTATCTGGATACGGCCGATCCCGGTGAGCATACGGAACGTCTGGCAGAGTACTTCCATATCAGGAAATGCCTCGGTACAGTGAGCAACGCCTGCTCATCCGCGGCCAACGCCATTATCCTCGGCGCCCGGCTGGTGGCCCATGGGGAAATCGACTGCGTTATCTGCGGAGGCGCCGAGGCCTTGAGCAAGGTGACGATCAACGGCTTTAACGCCCTCATGATTCTGGACCGGGAACATTGCAAACCCTTCGATGAGAACCGCAATGGGCTCAACCTGGGGGAAGGCGCCGCTTATATCGTTCTGGAATCGGAAGGGTCATTTCAGCGATCCGGCAGGAGGGCGATCGCCGAACTGGCCGGCTACGCCAACGTCAACGAGGCCTTTCATCAGACCGCTTCATCGCCCCAGGGGACAGGCGCCCTGGAGGCCATGAAAAGGACCCTGGCCAAGGCTGGTATGGACACCGCTGACATCGACTACATCAATGCCCACGGCACAGCCACGGAAAACAATGACCTGTCAGAAGGATTGGCCATCCAGAGGCTGTTCGGGGACCGGACACCGCCTTTCAGTTCCACCAAGCCCTATACTGGGCATACCACGTCGGCTGCCGGGAGCGTCGAGGCGGCCTTCTGCCTGATGGCGTTTCAGCAAGGCTGCCTCTTCCCCAATATCAATTTTCAACAGCCCATGAAAGAACTGGACATCCAACCGTTGACGGAGGTGACACATCCGGTGAGGCTCCGGAATATTCTTTCCAATTCCTTCGGTTTCGGCGGCAGCGCCGCATCCCTTCTCTTCGCAAAATGCTGACGAACCGACCCGATATGGCGTGTTATATTAACGGTGCGGGGATGATTTCCCCCCAGCGCACCTATGACAACGAGGCGTTTCTGACGGATATCGCCTCGTACGACCGGAATGTGCTGACCTGCCTCCTTCCGAACTTTAAAGATTACATCCATCCGTTCCAATTACGGCGACTGAGCCGCATGCTATGCATGGGCCTGGCCGCCGCGACGATTTGCCTCCGCGAGGCCGGGATAGAGACGCCCGATGCCGTGATTGCCGCTACGGGCTACGGATTTCAGGAGGACATGGCCAAATTTCTGACCGAGATGCTCGAACAGGACGAACAGCAACTTACCCCCTCGTACTTCATGCAGAGCACATACAACGCACTGGCCGGGCTCATCGCGCTTTCCGTCAAGTGCCTGGGGTATAACACGACGTATGCGGGGAAGGGTTTTGCCTTTGAAACCGCTCTGCAGGACGCCATGATGCTTCTGCGAGAACAGGAGGCGCAGCATATCCTCGCCGGGTCTTTCGATGAGGCGTCGCCTGTGCAGTTCAGGGAATATGCCCGTCTGGGATATTTTAAAAAAGAGACCATAAGCAATCTGCAATTGTTCGATTGTCAAACGCCTGGAACCATCCAGGGCGAAGGCGTTGCCTTTTTCACCCTGTCCGCTGTATCCGCTCCCCATACCTGGTGTCGCCTCAAAGGCATCCGCACGATACACAAACCGGTTGATTACAGGGAACTTTCGGAGGCCCTAACGACATTTCTCGCCCGACATGGTCTGACTCCCGGCGCAATCGATGTCGTTGTCAATGGGGCAAGCGGCGACGTGACCCGGGATCGATGGAATACGGCCCTTCTGCAAGATGCCTTTCCAAATGCGGCAGAGGTGCGGTTCAAACATCTATGCGGCGAATATGCCACGGCCACTTCCTTTGCCCTGTGGCTGGGCGCCATGATCCTAATGCGACAGGCGATACCCGATGCCGTTCAGGCGAGGCCCGTGCATCCCTGCCGGAAGGTGAAAACCGTCCTGATCTGCAACCACTTCTTAGGAAAACACTATGCGTTTCTATTGCTCGATAGATAGGCCAATGGTTTTTCTTGTCCCTAAAAACGTCACAACCATCTGTTGTCGAATCCGCTGTACGTCTTCAGGGGTCGGGCGGAAGGGATAGTTGCGCATATCCGGTCCCGGCCTGGAATTGGCA
>JAUPKI010000161.1 GCA_030837545.1 Thermodesulfobacteriota bacterium
CGCAGTGTCGTTTTGCACCGCAAGCATGCCATTGCGATCCCAACTTCGGCACTCAAAACAAATAAATCCTGCGAACCGCAGGCTCAAAAGAGCCGTACAGGAACGTGCTGCCGTGAATCGGGTCGCTTACGCTGCGTTGATCGCTAACCTTGAACCCTGAACGGGAAACCTGTGAACGCTTACCTAAAATGTAATGATACCACGTGAGGAGTCTCCGATAGATGGAAACGGAACAGATTGCCAAGAGTTACGAACCGGAACAGGTTGAACGGAAATGGTACGCGTATTGGGAAGAAAATGGCCTCTTCAAGGGAGAGGCCGTCTCTGACAAGCCGCCCTATTGTATTGTGATCCCGCCCCCAAATGTCACCGGGACCCTCCATATGGGCCACGCCCTCAACAACACCCTGCAGGACATCCTCTGCCGTTTCAAAAAGATGAAGGGATACAACGTCCTGTGGCAGCCGGGCACGGACCACGCGGGGATCGCTACTCAGAACGTTGTGGAAAGAGATTTGGCGGCCAGAGGCATGGACCGCCATGGGGTGGGAAGGGAGAGATTCATCGAGCTGGTCTGGGAGTGGCGGGAAAAATATGGCGGCTTGATCATCAACCAACTGAAGCGGTTGGGCTGTTGCTGCGACTGGAGCAGGGAGCGCTTCACCATGGATGAAGGGCTCTCCAAGGCCGTTCGGGAGGTGTTCGTCCGCCTCTATGAAGAAGGGCTAATCTACCGCGGAGATTACATTATCAACTGGTGTCCTCGATGCCATACCGCCCTGGCCGATCTCGAGGTGGAGCACCAGGACACGGAAAGCCGCCTCTACTATGTTCGCTATCCGTTTCAAAATGGAAAGGGATACTTGACTGTGGCGACGACCCGTCCAGAGACCCTGTTGGGAGACACGGCCGTGGCCGTCAACCCCGATGACGAGCGCTACAACGATCTGGCCGACACCCACGTCCTCCTGCCCGTCCTCAACAACCCGATCCCGATTATCTTTGACCGATACGTGGATACAACGTTCGGGACCGGGGCCTTGAAGATCACGCCCGCCCATGACCCGAATGACTTTGAAATAGGGAATACCCACCATCTCGATCGAATCAAGGTGATCGATGAAGACGGCATCATGAATGACCGATCAGGCCCCTACCAGGGGATGGACCGGTTTGCATGCCGCGAACAGATCGTGGAGGACCTCAGCGCCGCCGGGCTTCTTGAAAAGGTGGAACCCTACCAGAATGCGATCGGCCACTGCTATCGCTGCAAGACCATGATCGAACCCCTCCTTTCAAAACAGTGGTTTGTCAGAACCGCTTCCCTTGGCAAGGCTGCCGGCGATGCGGTCCGGTCCGGAAAGACCCGGATCTTTCCCGCCAACTGGGAGGGGGTCTATTATGATTGGATGAACAACATCAGGGACTGGTGCATCTCGAGGCAGATCTGGTGGGGCCATCGGATCCCCGCCTGGTACTGCCCGGCATGCGGCGCGGTCCAAGTGGCCAAAGAGGCCCCGACCCGCTGCAGTGCGTGCCACAGCGACGACCTGGTCCAGGAAACAGACGTGCTCGACACCTGGTTTAGCTCGGCCCTCTGGCCGTTTTCCACCCTGGGCTGGCCCGACCCCACGCCTGAACTCAAGACCTTTTACCCGACCTCGGCCCTGGTGACCGGTTTTGACATCCTCTTCTTCTGGGTGGCCCGAATGATGATGATGGGAATCCATTTCATGGGAGACATCCCTTTCAAGGATGTCTACATCCATGCCCTGGTCAGGGATGCGGAAGGGAAAAAGATGAGCAAATCCAAGGGGAACGTTATCGATCCCCTGGCGGTCATGGACCAGTTTGGCACGGATGCCTTCCGCTTCACGCTGGCGGCCCTGGCGGCCCAGGGGAGGGACATTAAACTCTCAGAGGAGAGGATTTTAGGGTATCGCCACTTTGTCAACAAGATCTGGAACGCCGCCCGTTTTGCCCTGATGAACCTGGACAGCAGGGAGCCGCCAACACCTGATCCCGCAGCCTATACCCTGGCCGACCGATGGATCCTGACCCGGCTCGGACAGGTCAGTGAAGAGGTCGCCGGATATATCGAGGCCTATCAGTTCAACGAAGCGGCCGGGCTGTCGTATCAGTTTGTCTGGCACGAGGTGTGCGACTGGTACCTGGAGATGGCCAAGGAGGCCCTGTATGGAGCGGATGGGCCGGTCAAGGAGACTTCGAGGAGCGCGGTGCTAAAGACTCTCATGGCCGCCTTGAAGATTCTCCACCCCTTCATGCCCTTTGTCACCGAGGAGATATGGCAGCGGCTTCCCGGGACCGACGGAAGCATCATGACGGCCCCGTTCCCGGGTCCTTCTGAATTCCCGAAAGATGAGGCCGCCTTGAAGGAGATGAGTCTTCTCATGGGGGTCATTACGGGGATACGAAATATCCGTGGAGAGATGAATATCCCCCCTTCAAAAAACGTCCATATCGTCATCGATACCGGGAATGAGGGCAACGAGGAAATCCTGGCGAGGAATCTACCTCACATCCGGACCCTGGCCAAGGTCGATGAGGCTGCCATCGGCCAGGGGCTCCCCAAACCGGACAAATCGGCCACCGCGGTCTTTGAACAGACCTCCGTTCACGTGACCCTGAAAGGACTGATCGACTTCAAGGAAGAGGAACGGCGGGTGAGAAAGGCCATCAGCGGGATCGAGAAGGAGTTGGATGTCTCTCAAAAGAAACTCTCGAACAGAGGCTTCATGCAAAAGGCGCCGGAGGAGATCGTGGCAGAGGTAAAGGCCAGGGCAGACGACCTTGCCGCCAGGCTCTCCAAACTGAGGCAGAACCTGTCATTTCTGGAGACCCTCAATGAGTGATCTTGGGTGCATGGCAGAGCGCATCATCAGGATGGCCCTCGATGAAGACCTGGGCAGCGGGGACGCGACCACGGATGCCGTTGTCGACCCGGATCTGAGGGGCGAGGCCTGGCTGATTGCCCGGGAGGACCTCATCCTGGCCGGGTTGCCTGTCTTTAAGCGCGTTTTCTATGAGCTGGACGCAGAAATAAAATTCGAGGAAAACCAGATGGATGGGGATCTCATAGCCGCTGATACAAGGGTCTGCCTCCTGAGGGGGAGGTTGGCGTCTATATTGCGGGGGGAGCGGACGGCCCTCAACTTCCTTCAGCGGATGAGCGGCATCGCTACCCTGACCCGCCGGTATGTGGACCGGGCCATGCCACACAAGGTCAAGATACTGGACACTCGAAAGACCGCGCCCGGGCTTCGGTGGTTCGATAAATACGCCGTCCGAATGGGCGGGGGCTTCAATCACCGCTTCGGCCTGTCGGACGGGGTTCTGATCAAGGACAACCACATCGCTGCTGCGGGCTCCATATCGAGGGCCGTTCAACTGGCTAAGCAACATGCCCCCCACACGCTCAGAATCGAGGTGGAGGCCGAAGATCTGGCCGGGGTGGAAGAGGCCTGCCGGGCGGGTGCGGATGCTATCTTGCTGGATAATATGCAGCCCGCGGAATTGCTAAAGGCCGTGGAGATGATCAAGGGTGCTGCCCTGATCGAGGCATCGGGGGGCATCACCCTCGATACCATCAAAGATGTGGCCGGAACCGGGGTGGATATGATTTCCGTAGGCGCCCTCACCCACTCTCCCAAGGCCGCGGATTTCAGTCTCGAGATCATCCCCAAAACGGATACGCTTGCAGTCTGAAATAGCCGCAAATAAGTTCCGATCCGGTCCCAGTGCGGATTCATCCGCACATTCTGAGCAGTTAGGCCCATGTTGTGCGAATGAATTGCCACCTACAGGGGGAGCGACATCGACCACTCCAAACTTCTCACTTTAGGCACTTTAGCTCACTTTAGTCACTTTTAACTTTAGCTCACTTTAGACACTTTCCCTATGAAAACTCCTGCCATCGATATGAAGGGGGTCTGGTTCTCCTACGACAAGACCCCAATCCTCAAGGATGTCACCCTGACCCTGAAACAGGGCGACTTCCTGGCCATCCTCGGTCCCAACGGCGGGGGGAAGACAACGCTACTCAAGCTCCTGCTGGGTTTATTGAAGCCCGACAGAGGGGTCATCAAGGTCCTCGGGGAATCGCCCCACGATGCCAAATACCGGGTCGGATACCTGCCCCAGAACACCGATTTCAATACCACCTTTCCCATATCGGTCATGGATGTGGCCATAATGGGGCGTCTGTCCCGATACCGCATCGGGAAACCGTACTCCCGGGATGACCGATCACAAGTGGAATCCGCGCTTAAACAGGCGGGGATATGGGACTACCGGCATGCCCCCATCGGCAGTCTCTCCGGCGGGCAGAGACAGCGGGTATTTATCGCCAGGGCCCTGGCCACAGATCCGGAGATCCTCTTTCTGGATGAACCCACCGCCAGTGTAGACCCGGATTTTGAGATGGGTCTCTTTGAGTTGTTGAGAGAACTCAACCGAAAGGCGACCATTGTGATCATCACCCACGATGTCGGGGTCATCTCCCGGAACGTCAAATCGGTGGCCTGCGTCAACAGGACCTTGATCTTCCACGAAGAGGGCAAGATCACCCCGGAGATGCTCGATATGGCCTATCACTGCCCCGTAGACCTGATCGCCCACGGCATCCCTCACCGTGTGTTGCCCACGCATACCGAGGAATAAGGCAATGTGGGAAGCCCTCCAGCTCGATTTTATGCGAAACGCCCTGTTAGCCGGCGTCCTTGTCAGCATCTCATGCGGCATTATCGGAAGCCTCGTGGTGGTCAACCGGATCGTCTTTATCTCAGGGGGGATTGCCCATGCCGCCTTCGGCGGCATAGGACTGGCCTTTTTCCTGGGTTTTTCCCCATTCCTGGGGGCCGCCCTCTTCGCGTTCGGGGTCTCCATGATCATGGGCGTGGTCAGCTTCAAGGCTCGGCACCGGTCGGACACCATCATCGGGGTCCTCTGGGCCATCGGGATGGCCGTGGGCGTCATCCTCATCGATCTGACGCCAGGATATCATGTGGACCTGATGAGCTATCTCTTTGGAAGCATCCTTACGGTCCCGACGTCAGACCTTTGGATGATGGTCATCCTCAACGCAGCCATCCTCTTGACAGTCGTTATTTTCTACAAGGAGTTCATCGCCATGTCCTATGATGAGGAATTTGCCTTTGTCGTGGGCATCCCTGTCCGGCCGCTCTACTTTGCCCTGCTCGGCATGACGGCCCTTTCCGTTGTCATGACCATACAGGTGGTTGGCCTGATCCTGGTCATTGCCCTCCTGACCATTCCACCTTACATCGCAGAAAATTTTACCCGGTCATTGGGCCAAATGATGGCAGTTGCATCGATCCTCGGCGTCTGTTTCACCCTGGCCGGATTGGGCCTCTCCTATGCGTACGACCTCACGTCCGGGGCCACCATTATCCTGGTGGCCGGGGTCGGGTTTTTTGTCTTTCAGATGATCGGCCTGCTGAAAAGAAAGGGAGGGCGTCACCTGTGAGCTTCGACATCTTTTCCCCGGTAAAAAGGGCCAAGAAAAGAGAAAAAGACAAGGACGCGTTTGACCGACTCATCGACGTCATAGAACGGTTCGCGCCAAGGGATCATCTGTCCGAGAGGGAGACCTACTATTACAATTACAGGATCATGAGCGCGTATCAACAACCGCTTCTGGTCCTTCTCGAAACCGCATCGCAGATCGACCGGTTTCGAAGCGATCCGGATGGGCACAGCCGCCAGCTCTTCCTGGATCTGAAGGCCTTTTATGACATCCGAGACCGACTGTCCATGGAGGAGGCCACAAGAGACATGGGCCTCGTCCGGAGATTCCGCGACCTTCTGGTCTATTTCTATGGCAGGAAACATCTTTCAGGGGAAGACATTCGAGATTTGCTGAAGACCATGTAGTCATCCTCGCCTCCTTGCTCAGACATGAAAACCATCGACATATTCAGCCCGAACAGCCGGATATATAAAACGCTTTTGAGACTGAAAACGGCACGGGGCATCAAGAAACATGGCATGGCCATTGTCTCTGGCCCCAGGCAGACCCATGACGTAGCGAGGGACTTCCCGGATCGATGCGAGGCACTGATCTTTTCAGAAGACCATACCCCCCCATCCATGGCACCTATCGTCAGGTATCGTCTCAGCAGGGAGCTGTTTCGTCAACTCGATATCTTCGATACCGGCCAGCCGCTTCTGGTGGTCCGTTTCCCTCCCTTCCCCCGGCTCGGGGAAGAGGTCTGGCCCCCCGGATGCACTCTCTGCATCCCGTTTCAGGACCCCGCCAATGTGGGATCGGCAATACGGGCTGCCGCTGCCTTTGGCGTATCCCGTGTGGTCATTCTGAAAGAGGCCGCCCATCCGTTCCATCCCAAGGCCGTCCGGGCCGCAGGGGGGAATATCTTCAGGGTTCCCATCGTGGAAGGCCCCCGACTCGATGAACTGGGCCCTATCGGGGCGCCCCTCATTGTCCTCTCCCCAAAGGGAGAGGATGTGTCGGGATACCGGTTTCCCCCAAGCTTCTGCCTGGTTCCCGGGCTTGAAGGTCCGGGCGTCCCGGATGCCCTCAGCAGCGCCCAAGCCCTTGCCATCCCGATGAAAAACGGCGTGGAATCCCTCAATGCGGCCATGGCGACGGGGATCGTGCTGTACCTCTGGCAGAGGGGGGAGGCGATTGAGGAATTGGGGAATTGAGGAATTGAGGGATTGAGGGATTGAGGAATTGAATGAAGAGGGGAGATCATTGATGATGAACACCCAAAAAGAATTTCATGCGTTGGTTGTGGAAAAGGATGAGAACGTAGCAGGGGCCGTCCGGAAACTCCTGGAGGACAGGGACTACAGGGTAACCCTCCTATCCAGCAGGGAGGAAGCGATACGCATTCTGAAGGAGAGGCTTGTTTCACTGACTGTTGCAGGGGAGGCGGAAGGGAGCGATTCTCCGTTTCACATCATGAAAGACATCGTGATGGCCTCGCCCATGACATCCATGATCCTCCTGACCGACCTCCCCAAGCAGGAGGTTGAAGACAAGGCCGAGGGATATGGGATACTGGGGCATGTAGGCAGATCGGTCAAATCGGAGGAAATGACCCCGCTCCTGGACTCTTTTGAAAAAATCCTCGGATTTTTTTGAATAAACCCAATTGTTGTGCCTAAAACCGAAATGTCAGGGCCAGCCCGGCGGGTCGTTTCCTGGAGGTAAGGAGGTGAATGTCGAAGCCGTCCATGAGCCCTTTTCGAAAATCATCCCTCACCTTCTTGTTCCACTTATGGGTCACATTCACCGCGCTGTAAATATTCCCTGCATACCAGCCTACTTCAAAAAAGGCCAGGATACCCCCCAGGACATCATGATCCTGATGAAAGGATTCAATCGTAGCCCAGATAAAAACTCCATTCAAAAGAAATGCGACCAAGGCATCCTTGTACCGTGATACATAGACATGACCCAGCCCAGGCAGGATGCCGGCCATGACGCCCGCACATACAGGATCTTTATAGGGGAGCAGCTCCCCCTTAAGGCTCTCGGCCGAAAGATAGGCCGCACTGGGGTAAAGCGGGTCGGCCTTATCCACCCTCATGAAATCCTCGGATGCCTCGCCCCATCGATTCTCCTGCATTCGGGTCCAGCCAAGGCGGTAACGCGCTGCATTTTCCAACTCAGACGACGGATCGGTTTTCAACACCTCCCCAAAAAGGCTCTCCGCCCTGTCAAACATGCCCTCTCGATAGTACGACTCGCCTGCCAGGAAGAGGGCCTTCCCGGCAAATGGCCCGTGGGGGTTGTCTCCGATTGTCCGGGAAAAGATCTCACGCGCATCCCTGTAACGCCCATTTTCGAGATGGCAGACGCCGATCAGATGCCGCGCCAGGGGAACGCGATCCTCATCGGGGAAAAAATAGATGAACCGTTCAAACTCAGCGATTGCCCGGTCATATTGGCCTTTTTCCATGCATGCCCGTGCATAATCAAACTGATCGTCGCTGTCAATGGTCAGTTGACCGGAGAAGACGGGCGAAAAGGTCAAGAGAAGGATGCCTAATCCTCCGATAAGGCAATACAAACCCTTAGTCCCGAGCTTTCTTATTCCTGCCATGCCACCAGAAATCATTGTTTTCAACCGGATCAAGAATCTTGAATTCTCCGTTGCGTCTTACGACCGGACTGTTACGCCCCTCGTCTGCCTCGTGGATGAGGCGATCCACCGTCATCACCCATCCAACAAAAAACCCGTGTTTCCTAAAGACTTGCGCGCTGTAGGAAGAGCATGTGGGGTCGCTTGGGCACCGCTGACCATCCACCTCAGAGATATGACGCCACACGGACGTGGCAAACCAGGTGCCGATGTTGAATTCCGGTTCGGCCTTCTGGCCCGGTTCATCTGATCCGATCCATGCCGATTCCGATATAGGGATGTCGCCGCACAGGCCCTGGCCGACACCTAAACCCCCGCTGACCAGAACAACAGCCAAAAAAACCATGATAGCCGAGAAAAACGGGGGCAATTTTGATGACGGCTTCATTTTATTGGATACTGGGTGCTTGATACTGGTTACCGGTTGTAGCGAAGCGGAAATCTCGTCAGCGGGAGTTGATGCCGTGTTTGCTGACCTCTGACATCCGACTTCTGACCTCTGCCCTTTTGCGCCTCACGCCTTGCGCCTCAACACTAATGACCTGCCCTCAATAAGTCAAGCGGTTCGCTGCCGCTCATTGACGAATCATTATTCCTTGACCTGAGTCGATTTTCCCTATATCTTTAAAATCAAAGATACAGTTTGGCTCTTTTCCGTGAGAACCTCTTATTGGAAAAGGGCGCCACTCAACGATGAAGGAGAAATCATATGGCCTGGGACTGGGACAAACTGCAAGAGCAGAGAAAAAAGACGTCAGGAGGCTCGTCCGGCGCCCCTCCGAGCATGGAGGAAGTGTTTGAAAAGATCAAAGGAGCCAAGAAGAAATTCCCTGGCGGCACCTGGATGATTGTTCCCGTGATCATCCTGATCTTCCTGGGTTCGAGCTGCTTTTACACGGTGGCTGTGGATGAGGTCGGGATTATACAGAGGTTCGGAAAATACGTCAGGACCACACAGCCGGGGCTCAACTTCAAGCTGCCCAGGGGGATCGAAACGATCACCAAGGTCAAGGTCAAATACGTGTTTAAGGAGGAATTCGGGTTTCGGACCCTCCAGGCCGGTGTGCGCACCCAGTATGCCCCAGACAGCTCATATGAAATCGAGGCGCTCATGTTGACCGGCGACCTCAACGTGGCCCTCGTCCCCTGGATCGTTCAATATCGGATCAAGGAGCCTTTCGATTATCTGTTCAAGGTGCAAAACGTCCGGTCCACATTCAGGGACCTGGCCGAGGCCAGCATGCGTCTGGTCGTGGGGGACAGCAGCATCAACGAGGTCATCAGCAAACGTGAAGAGCTGGCTATCAAGGACAAGGAACTCCTGCAGAAGTATCTGGACGAGGCGAAAACCGGCATCCAGGTGGTTACCGTGGAGATGAAGCGGACCAATGTCCCGGAACCGGTTCAGCCCTCATTCAATGAGGTCAACCAGTCGGTCCAAGAAAAGGAGAGGCTGATCTACCAGGCCAAAGAGGCATACAACAAGGTGATTCCCGCTGCCAAGGGAAATGCAGAAAAGACCATCAAGGCAGCCGAAGGATACGCCCTTGACCGTGTCAACCGGGCACAGGGGGATGCGGCCCGATTCCTCGATCTGTACGCGGCCTATGCCAAGGCCGAAGATGTCACCCGCCGGCGTCTTTACCTGGAGGCCATGGAGGTCATTCTGCCCAAACTCGGGGACAAATATGTTGTCGATGCAGACCAGAAGAATCTTCTCCCGCTGCTCACCCTCGGGAAACCGGAAGGAGGCAAGAAATGAAATCAAAACTCTTGATCGTCCCCGCCATTATCGTCCTGATCGCCATCTTTTCAGGGGCCTATGTCGTCGATGAGACGGAACAGGTTGTCATTACCCAGTTCGGCAAACCGATCGGCGATCCCAAGACCGATCCGGGCCTTTATTTCAAGATCCCGATCCTCCAGAATGCCAACTTCTTTCCCAAGAACCTGCTCGAGTGGGATGGAGACGCAGGCCAGGTGCCCACTCTGGACAAGACCTTCCTCTACGTGGACGCCTTTGCGCGATGGAAGATTGTAGATCCCCTGAAGTTCTTCCAGACCGTCAACAATGTGGTCGGGGCATTGGCCCGTCTGGATGATATCATCGATCCCGCGGTCAGAAATTTTATCACCTCCTACCCCCTTATCGAGACAGTCCGGAACAGCAACCGGGTGTTGGATAAGCTGGATGTGGACGCCAACCATCCCCAGGAAGAAGAACTCCTGGCCGAAGTTTCTACAGGAAGGGGGAAGATCACGCAGGGGATCATGGCGCAGGCCCAGCCCAAGTTGGCGGATTTCGGGATTGAACTGGTGGATGTTCAGATAAAGCGGTTGGATTACGTGGAGCAGGTCCGCAAGTCGGTGTATTCGAGGATGATCGCCGAACGAAAGCAGATGGCCGAGAAATTCCGATCAGAGGGCGAGGGAGAGGCCCGCAGCATCGAGGGCAACAGCGAAAAAGAACTCAAGAGAATCACCTCCGAGGCCTATAAAATCGCCCAGGAGAAAATGGGAAAGGCCGATGCCGAAGCCACCGCGATTTATGCCCAGGCATATGCCAAGGACCCTGAATTCTATATGTTTGTAAAATCCATGGGCGTTTACGAAAAAACCATGGATAAGGAAACGTCTCTCATTCTGTCAACCGATTCGGACTTCTTGAGGTTTTTTAAGAGTTACAGGGATCAGGGCTTAGTCAAGTGATTTGAAAGGGTTCAGGAGACAGAACATGGTAAGGACCGAGATATCACTCTTTCTTAACAATGCCCCCGGCGAACTGGGAAAGCTGACGGCCATGCTGGCAGAGGCCGGGATCAACATCGATGCATTGACCATCCAGGACGCCTCCGAATACGTCCAGGTCTTATTCAAGGCAAGGGGAAAATCCCTTAAGCGGGTTGCCCCTGCAGCGAGCTATGGCTCGATGCAGAAGGACTCTGCAGACCATGCGCTCATCCGGCTCCTGGTGGAGAACACAGACAAGGCCGTGGATCTCCTGTCCAAGGCCGAATATGTCTTTGACCTGATGCCGGTCATCGCCCTGGAGATCGATAACCGGCCGGGGAGTCTGGCTGAGATGGCCAAAAAATTCGGGAAGGAAGGGATCAACATCAACTATGTTTATGGATCCGCCCTTCCTGGAGACCACCGGGCCCTCTTCATATTCTGTCCCGAAGACATCGACCTGGCGGCCACGATATTCAAGGAGTAGCCTCGGCCGAACGCCTCAGGTCAACCATCTTGAGCTGGATCGTCTCGGCCCCCTGCCATCGGTTTAGCTCCGGTGCAAAGAGAATGTCCACCCGCTCTCCCTCAAGGGAATGATAGCGGCCCAGACCGAAACCGATGGCCTCATGAAGGGTCTCTCCCTGTCGAAGCCGGAGTTTCAGATGGCGCTCGCCCACCACGCGCGAGCCCAACACATCTAGGGAACGGGCCAGGAAGACCGGCTCAGGGTTCTGCTCGCCAAATGGAGACAGGGTTGCGATATCATGAACCGTCTGGCTGTTCACATCCTGCAGAAGAAGATGTGCATCCACATGGATGACAGGGACCATGTCCTGTTCAGACAGCTCACCCCCGGCAATCTCTTCTAAATCTCTCTTTAGGTCCTCCAGATTTCCTTCATCGAGCCTGAAACCGGCTGCATGGGCATGCCCGCCGAATCTATCAAAAAGGGGAGACAGGCGATTCAGGGCCCTATAGAGATTGAATCCGTCAATACTCCTCCCTGACCCGGACGCCAACCCGTCCCTGATGCCCGCGACCAGCGATGGACGATGATATCGATCCACCAGCCTGGAGGCGACAATCCCTAAGACGCCCTGATGCCAGTTCTCTCCCCACACGAGAAGGGTCTTCCTATCGGCGATGAGATCCTCGCGCCGGATCATGTCCTCAATCCGGTCGAGGATGCCCTGTTCCAGGACCTGCCGCCGGCTGTTGGCGACATTCAACATCCCGGCGAACGCCCTGGCCGCCCCATCTTCGGCAGCGGTTAATATGCTGAGCCCGGCGTCGGAATTACCCATCCTTCCAGGGGCATTCAGGCGAGGGGCCAGCCTGAACGCCAGATCATCGGAGCTGATAGCGGAACGGTTCACGCCTGCCGCATCCATCATGGCCCTTATTCCGGGCCATCTGGAATCGGCCATGCGCCGCAGACCGCATGTGACCAGCATCCGGTTCTGCCCAGTCAGCGGAACGCGGTCCGCGGTCGTTCCCAGGGCAACCAGATCCAGGTATTCCCTCAGATCAGGCTCTGCCTGTCCGTTGAACCAGCCCTTTTCCCTCAAGGCAGCCCTGACAGCGACAGACAGGAAAAAGGCCAGGCCCACCCCTGCAAGGTGTTTGAATGGAAAGGGACAATCCGCCTGGTGCGGGTTGATGACCGGGCAGTCGGGCCGGAACCCTCGGGGCACCTGATGGTGGTCTGTTACCACCACGTTAAGGCGCAGTTCCTTTGCCAGGGCGATCTCCTTTTCCCCGGAGATGCCGCAGTCGACCGTGATGATCAGTCCTGTCCCGGTCCTGTGGAGTTTTTCAATGGCCTCTCGATGGAGTCCGTACCCCTCCTCTAACCGGTTGGGAACGTAAGCCTCCGCAGAAACGCCGAGATCTGAAAAGAAATTGAGCAAAAGGGCTGTGGCCGTGAGCCCATCTGCATCATAATCGCCATATATGGTGATCTTCTCCTGGTTTTTAATGGCCGACAGGATAGTCTCCACGCCCTGTTCCATCCCCTTCATGAGCATGGGATCAGCCATTTGTGAAAGGCCGGGAGAGAGAAAAGACGCTACTGCTCCCCTCTCTGTGATGCCCCGGTTGATCAGGAGCTGGGCCTGAAGGGGGCTTACGCCCGCCTCGTGGGCAAGTTGAGACGCAGCAGGGGAGGCAGGGTGCAGTTTCCAGACTTTATGGGGGCGCACGATCGGGACTCGCTGAGGTCTTTTGAAGGTTGGTCATCCGCAAAGGATGGCCTCGATGGCATGGACGTCCTGAGGGACATCCACCTCTACAGAATCGAACAGGGTTTCCGGCACCTTGATTTTGTACCCATATTCCAATGCCCTCAACTGTTCCAGCTTCTCCAGGGATTCTAGTACCCGTTGGCTTAGGGAGGTGAACCGGATCAGGAATTCCATTCGGAAACAGTAAAAGCCGAG
Source organism: Thermodesulfobacteriota bacterium (assembly GCA_030837545.1). GTDB lineage: Bacteria > Desulfobacterota > DSM-4660 > Desulfatiglandales > Desulfatiglandaceae > AUK324. Next base: position 13,322 of record JAUPKI010000161.1, read on the forward strand.
GTGCTTGAAATGAACTCCGTCAGGAATGCCGTCACGACAATAGGGGATGGGGCAGCGGGAAAAATAGATGGCAAACCCGTCTCTGTCGGTGACCACCTTGACATGATTCGGATTCTCGATCTCTTCTTTGCGCACGATTCGGTATTTCAATGTACTCATCGGCAAGGTCCTGTCCTCTATCAGGGGCCTGACCAGATCTGAAACGACCGACGGCTGGAAGGAGGGCTGATCCCCTTGAATGTTCACCACCAGGTCCTCGTCGTGAAACCCCACCTTCAAGGCTGCCTCGGCAATACGGTCCGTCCCGGAACCATGTGTCGGGGAGGTCATCAGGGCCTTTCCGCCGAATTGACGCACGCAGTCTGCAATCCGCTCGTCATCGGTCGCCACATAGACGGCAGAAAGTTCCGGACACGACAGGGCCCTTTCGTAGGTGTGCTGGATCATTGGCTTGCCTGCGATCATGGCCAGCGGTTTCCCCGGAAAACGAGAGGACTGATACCGTGCCGGTATAAAAGCGGTTATTTTCATCGACATCTGATTCAAGAATTCCGAATTTAGGAATTTAGGAATTCCGAATTCCTCAATTCCCCAATTCCTCAATCCTGGGAATAGGTTGCGCAGGCCGAATCCGACTCCCAGGCCGTGACCCTGCTGATCTGGATATCTTCGGTGTTCAGTCTCTGCGACAGGGATTCAAAGATATGGCGGGCGATGTTTTCCGAGGACGGCTCTGTGGCCTTGAACGGTTCCAGATCGTTCAGGAATGTGTGGTCCAGGGCCCCAAGTATCGCCTTGGTCTCCCTCTTGATCTGTCTAAAATCGATCAACAGACCGTCGTGCCCCAACGTGTTGCCGGCAACGGTGACCTCTATCTTCCAGTTATGCCCGTGGAGATTCTCACATCCGCCTTCAATCCCCCGCAACTGGTGTGCGGCGGCAAACTGGTCGGTTATCTTGAGTTCATACATCCGTTCGGCTCCTCATTCGCCCTTCTTTTCCTCAGCAACATCCACGGATGGTTTCGCATCCATTGCCGGACCTGTGTCCTGTCCGATGAATGCTCCGTCATCCCCCACGACCCTCCCGCACTCGGTGCATCTTCCCTCAATGATGATCCCGGTGCAGGTTCCGTCTGGACACAATATCCTGTCGTCGAGATCAAATCCGCTGTCATCGTCAACTACCTCATCACGTTGGGGGACGTCTTTCAGATCTTCCTTTAAAGGCACCCCACATGCCATACAATAATTGGCTGTCTCAAAGACCGTCTCTCCGCATTTCGGGCAGGGAAAACCCGGGATCTCTTTCTCACAATATGGGCATTTCATTCTTTATCGTCTCCTTTCTTGTAACAGGCGGCCCCGGCGACATGGAAAGCTGATCCGCCACCCTGGAAGGCTTACTCGCCAAACAGTCATGACGAAGGGTTCGTCACCCCCGGGGATGAAAATGATTTCAGTCATTTGGTAGCTGGTTCTGCTTCGGCTTTTTCCCCAACCCTGAACCCTGAACCCTGAACCTTGGAACCTTGGAACCTGTGAACGGTTGTAACGAGGAAGTATAGGAAAATTAGAGGTGGGTGTCAAACATTAACAGGAAGGGGGCATTATGATTTTGTTTCAACCACCGTTATCCCATCCCTGTCTGCATCGTCTTTTTTCTTGCCGCAGGCTTGATTTTAAGTTCTCTTTTGCATATGATGGGACATCAGAGGTCCTCACCCATACGTTAGAGAATGCCGCAGTCATACAGATAGGGTCTCCTGTCTGTTATCAGGCGGCAGTTAACGGACACGACGGCAAAAAGGAGAACAGGAAAATGAAAATCGGCTGGATTGGAACGGGCGTCATGGGGGCCTCCATGGCCGGGCACCTTCAAAAGGTTGGCCATGACCTTTCGGTCTTTAGCCGGACCCGGAAAAGGGCAGAAGGTCTGATTGAAAAAGGGGGACGGTGGGTTGACTCTCCGGCGGGGGTAGCAGAACAGACAGAGATCGTCTTTACCATCGTCGGTTTCCCCGAGGATGTTCGGGAGGTTTACCTCGGACCTAAGGGAATCCTCAGCGGAAAACCGGCGTGTCGGATTGTGGTGGATATGACAACCAGTCAACCCAGCCTGGCGCGGTTGATCTATGACGAAGCCGCAAAAAGGGGCGTCGAATCCCTGGATGCCCCGGTCTCGGGGGGCGATATCGGCGCGAGAGATGCGAAACTGGCCATCATGGTCGGCGGCAAAAAGGAGACCTTTGAAAAGGTGCTCCCCCTCTTTCAGCTCATGGGACCCACCCTATCGTACATGGGGGGGCCGGGGAGCGGACAGCACACCAAGGCGTGCAACCAGATTCTCGTGGCCGGGAATATGATAGGGGCCTGTGAGGCGCTCCTCTATGCGTCCAGACAGGGACTTGACATGCAGCAGGTCATCGATATCGTGGGAAAGGGCGCAGCCGCTTCATGGTCCATCAACAACCTGGGGCCGCGCATTGTTCGAGGCGATTACGCTCCAGGCTTTTTCGTGGAGCACTTCATCAAGGATATGGGGATCGCCCTGGCAGAATCGGCTGCTGCTGGCTTTTCTCTTCCGGGACTGGCCCTGGTTCAACAGCTCTACATCGCCGTCAAGGCCCAGGGACACGGTCGCTCGGGGACCCAGGCGCTCTTTCTTGCCCTGCAGGCCCTGAACAGAGCGCCGAACAAGTAAGGCACAGGGACTGGAACAATGAGGTTTCAGGACTGACGCCAAATTCGAACTCCACACTCGTCACTTGTCACTTTTTGGGAACAGGAGGAAGTAACCATGGCCAAACTGTTGTGGCAGCCGTCCGAAGAGAGAATCAAAAGCACCAACATGTATCGATTTATGATGTTCATCAATGAGAGATACCAGAAGAAATTTACTGAATATGCCTCGCTCTACCAGTGGTCCATTGACAATATTCCGGATTTCTGGGCGTCCATGTGGGAGTTTGCCGAGATCAGGGCGTCCAGGCCCTACACCCAGGTGGTGGACGATGTCACGAAGATGCCCGGCGCCAAATGGTTTCAGGGGGCGGAACTCAATTTTGCAGAAAACCTGCTTCGATACCGCGACGATCGTATCGCCTTGATCTTCAAGCGTGAGGACCAGGATCCGATCCGAATGACCTATAGAGAGCTCTATGACGAGGTGGCGCGGGTAGCAGCTCCCTTAAAGGCGGCCGGGGTTAAGGCGGGAGATCGCGTGGCAGGCTTTATGCCCAATATGCCCCAGACCATCATTGCCATGCTGGCCGCCACGAGCCTCGGGGCGACCTGGTCTTCCTGCTCCCCCGATTTCGGGATCAAGGGCGTGCTGGACCGCTTCGGCCAGATCAAACCCAAGGTCCTCTTTACAGCCAACGGCTATTCCTTTAAAGGAAAGAAATTTGATTCCCTCGGCCGTGTCTCGGATATCCTGAAAGAGATACCCTCGGTCGAGAAGGTGATTGTGGTTCCCTATACCGAACCGGAGCCCGACATCAACCGGTTGCCCAAGGCCGTGGACTATAACGAGTTCAAATCCAAGGGCACGCCCCCGGAGATCGATTTTAAGCAGCTCCCTGCCGACCATCCCCTCTATATCATGTTCACCTCCGGAACCACAGGGCTTCCCAAGTGCATGGTCCAAAGCGCAGGCGGCATTCTGGTGCACCACACGAAAGAACTGATGCTCCACGCGGACCTGAAGCGGGAGGACACCATCTTCTACTTCACCACCTGCGGATGGATGATGTGGAACTGGCTCACCAGTTCCCTGAGCGTGGGCGCCACCCTGGTCCTCTTTGACGGCAATCCCTTTCACCCGGGACCCGGGGCACTCTGGCGAATGGCCCAGGATGAAAAAATCACCATCTTCGGGACCAGCGCGGGCTATATCGCGGCCATCCAGAATGCAGGGGTGACGCCCGGCAAGACCTATGACCTGACCCCTCTCAAGGCCGTCCTTTCGACAGGCTCTCCCCTTTCCATTGAGGGATTTGAATACATCTACCGCGAGGTGAAACAGGATCTTCAACTGGCCTCCATCTCCGGCGGATCCGATATCAACGGCTGTTTTGCCGGCGGCAACCCCATGGGCCCGGTCTATGCGGGCGAACTCCAGTGCAGGGACCTGGCCATGAAGGTAGAGGCATTTGACGAAAACGGGAAACCGGTCATCAATCAGCAGGGGGAACTGGTCTGTACGGCTCCCTCCCCGTCCATGCCCATCTATTTCTGGGATGATCCGGACGGCAAGAAATATCACGCCGCCTATTTTGACGTGTATCCCAATATCTGGCGGCACGGGGACTTCATCGAGATCAACGACCGGGGGGGCGTGGTCATCTACGGCAGGTCCGATGCCACGCTGAATCCTGGGGGCGTCCGAATCGGGACCGCGGAGATCTACCGCCAGGTAGAAGGGATGGACGAGATCGAGGACAGCCTCGTGGTGGGTCAGGACTGGAAGGGCGATGTCCGTGTCATCCTCTTTGTCAAGATGGCCGCGGGATCTGCATTGACGGACGACCTCAAAAACAAGATCAGGACCACCCTGAGGCAAAACGCCTCGCCCAGACATGTGCCTGCCAAGATTATTGAAACGCCGGCCGTCCCCTATACCCTGAACATGAAAAAGGTGGAACTGGCGGTCAAAAAAGTGATCGAGGGAAAGCCGGTCCTGAACAAGGACGCCCTGAGCAATCCGGAGGCCCTCGATTTTTATTCAGACCTGAAGGAACTTCAGGAAGATTAGCCCCCTTTCGGCACGTGGGGACTGATCCTGCGATTCTGGCCTCAGGTGTCTGCAGGATCTTCGAGCGACCTATCATCTCACCGTTGCCTCTGGCCCGCGAGGCGGCCAGAGGCAACACCCCGCGCCGGCCGCTAATGGCCGTCCTGAGACAGAAGGAACCCGTGTCAGACATCAACGAGAAAAAGGTGGTCTTCTTCGGCTGCCCCCTGGACAGCGACGAGAGGGATGAATCGGTACAGGAGAAGCTTTCCTGCATGGGCGCCGGGCAGACAGGGGATGATCCCTACCCCTGTGTCATGGCGTTCATTCGCAAGGAGGTGGATCCGCTTCTCTGGGAGGAAATCGGTTCGCTGGAGGTCCCTGAATGGCTCCGCCCCGTTCCACCGGCAACGGAAAAGGGGCATCTGACGGCGGAGAATTTTGTCGCCTTCATTGACAATGACGGTTGTCGTTCCTTTGCGGAGATGTTGGCGGAACATGTGGTAGGCGAGATATACCCCCACATCCCCTGCATGCTGGCCGTTGACCACTCCTTGACCGGGGGCGTATTTGAAAAACTGATGACACACTACCGGCCGGAGGATACGAGCCTGGTCATCCTGGACAGCCACACGGACGCGCTCCCTGCGGCCATCGTGTCCGGCGCCATCCAGTACGACATGGAGACCAATCCCCACTCGGTGTATGACCCCTTCGACCCCTTTCTGAAAAACCGCCCGGAATCATACAATGCCTCGTCGTTTGTCCGGCGCCTGTTGGAGGCGGGCCTGGTGGCGCCGTCCAACCTCTATATCATCGGCATCAGCGACTATCCCCCCAAACGATCTTTCCGGATCAAGGATGAGAGGATCCAACGGTACGCCGGGCTTTATTCAGGGCTCAAAAAATGTGGCGTCACCCTCATCACCAAGACGGATCTCCTCAGCAGCCCCTCCAAGATCCGCTCCATCCTGGGCCGCATCCAGACGCCGCATCTCTATGTCTCGATCGACATGGATGTGGGGGCCGGAAACGCCCTGGACGGGGTCCGGTTCAGGAACTGGCAGGGCTTAAACGAGAAGCAGATCTACGGCATAGCGGGGCTTATGCGGGAAATTCTCTCCAGAGGAACCGACCTCATCGGCATGGATCTGACCGAATTCAACCCTCGAAGGGCAGGCCCCAGTCCCTTTTTCCCTGATGACCGTACCTACCGAATCGCCGCCAACCTGATTAGAAAATTGTGTTTCGGTCTGGATGAAAAGCCATAAAGCCGGCAGCACCGACCTGACCCCCACAGAGCTGAGCGGCAAAGGCGCCATCCGGACGTTCACCGTCATACGGGTAGCCCCCGAAGGAAAAAAACCCCCTTACATCGTGGCCATGGCCGAACTGGATGAAGGGCCCTGGGCATTGGGAAACCTGGTGGATATGGACCTCGGACAGGCAGACATGCGTCTTATCGGCAAACGGGTGACACTCGGGAGCCACGTAGTAAAAGGGGATACCTACTCCACCGATGACATAAGGGTCCTGACCTTTGCCCTTAAAGAGGCATAAGGCTGCCGATTCCTTCGGATATGGTGGATCAAGGAGAACATGCCCCGCATGTGAGATAAGAAATCAAGAACGATTTTTCTTGACTTTTCAGTGAGTTCGAATATCCTTCCTGCCAGCCCAACTTTCAGGCGTAAGCCCTAACATATGAGCCATCAGCCATGAACCATATCGTGAAGTACCCCCTCAAATACCCGCTACCCCGCTCCTGACAGGAGTTGTTTGTCCTGTTGGGAGGAAAATTTTCATCCCAAACCCGGAATTTTAAATCGTAAAAACTGTGTAACTCCACAGTCCAAAGTTCTCGTAATGTATTGATTTTATTGAATGCATAAATTCCAGGCCGTCATTCCGGCGAAAGCCGGAATCCAGTGTCTTTTTGATAAGTTAAATGTTCTGGATGCCGGATCAAGTCCGGCATGACGTGAGAACTTTGGACTCTCAAGTGTGCAAGGGCTTGCGCAAAAATAGGTTCCCGGAATTGGCACGCAGGCCCTAAATGGGGGCGGGGGGCAACTGAGCGGTTCACTCTCTTAACAAGACAGCGAGGTCTTTTAACCCAACTGAACAGACTATTTTGTCGATCCAAGGAGGTGCTCTGATGGAATTGAAATCAGGATGGCAGGTATAGGGAATTTACAATGAAGCATGCGCCGCAGAGGGGTATTGTCCGTATTACTTTGGCAGAGGTCGGGCCGATGGATGCCGGTATTTCATGGTGTTCAGAATCCAGGAAGGGCG
>JAUPKI010000162.1 GCA_030837545.1 Thermodesulfobacteriota bacterium
AAAGTGCCTAAAGTGCCTAAAGTGAGCTAAAGTGCCTAAAGTTAGAAACAACCAGCAACCCAATACCTAACGCCTAACGCCTTACGCCTGACGCCTGACTCATGCTCCCAACCTTGAATAGGTGATGTCTTCTTCGCCCAAATAGGCCTTGATGACCTTTTCATTATGCCGGATCTCCTGGGGTTTCCCTTCGGCAATCTTCTGGCCGAAATCGAGGACGCAGATCCGGTCGGAGATATCCATGACCACCCCCATATCATGCTCGATCAGGATAATGGTAATCCCCCAGTCCTCGTTGATATCCAGGATAAAGCGGGCGATATCTTCGGTCTCTTCCAGGTTCATCCCGGTGGCCGGTTCATCGAGGAGGAGGACTCGCGGCTTCATGGCCAGGGCGCGGGCCAGTTCCACGCGCTTCTGGAGCCCGTAAGGGAGGGCGTGGACAACCTGTTTCCGGATATGTTCGATTTCGAGTAGGTCTATGATCCTCTCTTCTATCTCTTTGCGGAGTTTTATCTCCTCTCTTCGTGACTTTCCGTAATAGATCCCCCCGGAGAGAAATCCCGAACTCAGATGGACGTGTGCGCCCAGCTTGATATTGTCCAGGACGGTCATGTGGGCAAAGAGTTCTACGTTTTGAAAGGTTCGTGCGATCCCCATTCCGGCGATCCGGTGCGGCTTGGTCCGGGAGATGTCCCGGCCCTCAAAAAAAATGCTCCCCCTCTCGGGGTGGTAAAACCGGTTGATGCAGTTGAGGAGGCAGGTCTTGCCCGCCCCGTTGGGTCCAATAATGGAAAAGATCTCCCCCTTCCTCACGCCGGTCGTCACGCCGTTTAAGGCCATGAGCCCGCCGAAACTGAGATGGAGATCTTTGACCTTAAGCTGATATTCTTCTTTATTTTCCATGCCTAACCAAGAGCTTGCGGAAAATGGACCAAAAAGACCAAACGCTTATGACGAAGGCTTCGTCACCCCCGGGAATGAAAATCCCCTGTGAGAGTGGCATGTTGCCACGACGATCGAGGCTGGAAAGCCTCTCCCACAGCAAAACAGACCTTTTACCTTTTCGTGGTTAAAAACGCATTTTCACGGTAAGTTGATGATTATCCTTCATTCGATGTTCAATGTTGGATGTTGGACGTTCATTCTCCCCTTAATCAATAGGTTCCACCTGCTTCACCCTGACGACCGTTTTCATGCGGAAACCCGTTCCATCCTGATAACGGATATCCGCTTCCACATTCAGCTCCTCCTTATCTCCATACAGGGCGTCGATCAGGTTTTTGTATCTCTCGGCAACGAATTTCCGTCTAACCTTGCGGGTCCGGGTCAATTCATCGTCATCCGCATCCAGTTCCTTGTAGAGAAGAACAAACTTCCTTATCTTGGCCACCTTGGGCAACGATTCATTGGTCTTGGCCACTTCCCTGGCAATCAGATCGTAGGTTTCCTCCTTCTGGGAGATATCTGTAAAGGTCGTATAGGGGATCTGATTGTTTTCCGCCCACTTTCCCACGTTGGGCATATCGATGGCAATCATGGCCGTAATAAACGGGCGTTCCTGGCCGATGACCACGGCATCCAGGATGTAGGGGCTGAACCTCAATTTGTTCTCGATGAGCTGCGGCGAGAATTTGCTCCCATCAGCCAGTTTCATCACATCGGACATCCGATCGATAATGATGATGTGGCCGTCGTCCTCAATGAGCGCCGCATCTCCTGAATGAAACCATCCGTCCTTAAGGGCCTCTGCCGTGGCCTCAGGGTTCTTGTAATACCCCTTGAAGATGGTGGGCCCCCGTGAGAGGAGCTCCCCGGTATCCGATACCTTGAATTCAATCCCGGGCAGGGGTTGTCCCACCGTGTCCAGACGGATGTCGTCCGTGCGATGGATGATGGAGGCCGCAGTCTGTTCGGTCATGCCGTAGGCCTGTTTGATGTTGACGCCGAGGGCCTGGAACATCTCAAAGATCTCCGGCCCCAGCGGGGCGCCCCCGGTGTACACATGTTTGAGTCTGGCAAGCCCCAGGTAGTTATTGAGTGCACGAAACAGAAACAGATGCCCAAGTCCATAGAGCAACTTCCATTGAAAAGGGGGGGTCTTTTTTTTCAGTTTAAATTCGGACATTCGGTAGCCAACGGGGAGAAACGCCTTGTAAGCCACCCGCTTGATCCAGGCGGCGTCCTGGATCTTGACCTGAATATCCGAGCACATGCGCTCCCAGATTCGAGGCGGGGCCAGCATGATGTGAGGGCCGATCTCCCGGATATTCTCACGCACCGTTTCCACCTTTTCCGGAAAGTTGACCGTAAAGGCCTTGTATAGGGACCAGTAGACGCCGAATTCCTGTTCCCCGATCCAAGGAAAGGGGAGGAACGATACATATTCAAAGGTCTCTTCTGCGGCATCCACATCGTCCTGGGCCTTGGCCACGCTGTACATGTTCTTTTGGGTGATCATGCTCCCCTTTGGGACTCCGGTCGTCCCGGATGTGTAGTTGATCATGCCGACGTCATCGGGGGTGATCTTACGCCACATCGCTTCAAAGAGGCGCGGTTCCTTTTCAAATAACTTGCGACCTTCTTTCTGAACGTCCCTGAAATAGAGAAGGATCGGATCATCATAGCGCCGCATCCCCTTTGGATTATCCACGATCACCTTTTGAACAAGGGGGCATTTTTCTTTGATGTCCAGCACCTTGTCGGCCTGTTCCTGATCGCCTGCCACGGCAAAAACCGCGTCTGAATGGTTCAGGACGTATTCCACCTGATCCAGGTTGCTGTCCGGGTAGATCCCCACAATGGTCCCGCCCAGGGACTGGGCTGCCAGTTCTGAGTACAATCCCTCGGGCCGGTTGTCCCCGGCATAGGCGAGTTTGTCGCCCGGCTTGAACCCAAGGCAATGAAGCCCCAGGGCCAAATCCCGCACATTTTCGTAATAGCCCCTCCAGGTGACCGGTTGCCAGATCCCGTACTCTTTCTCCCGAATGGCCACACGGGTATCCCCGTATCTCTCGGCATTCCTGTGCAACAGGGCTGGAAGCGTCAGAATTTCCATAAAAACGGTCTCGTCCGTTCACTCGCGGCCGTTCAGGGTTCAAAGGTTCAAGGTTCAGGATGGAAAAAGTGCGAACCCTGAATCCCGCTGCAGCGGGAAGCCTTGAACCTGTGAACGTCTGCCGAGAGGTTATTTCAGCCAGATCCAGTCGGTAATTGGATCAAACTGGCTGGTTTTGGAATTCCCGCGCACGATCCTTCCCACGGGGATACTGTTGTTCTTCATGGTAACCGGGGGCATGAGCCCGCCTACATCAAAATCCTTGATGGACTGAAGGGCCTTGGCCAGGTTCTCTCCGCTGATGGACCCCATCTTGTCCGCAAGCCGGTAGGCCTGGAGAATGAGCTGGGTGCCCATGAAGACCTGCATATAGGCCTGGGAACGATAATCCGCGGTTTTGGGGTGATGCTTCTCGGTCCAGGCCCGGATCTTCTTGATCATGGGATACTGATCCTGGTAGTAATAGGAATAGGCCGTAACCCCCACATATTCATCGGCCAGGGGCCCCAATTCGTTCAATAGGTGTTTTTCGGTGGACCAGAAGGTCCCCATGAACTGGCAGTTAAGTCCATAATCCTTGGCCTGCTTCATCACCGCGGAAATCGGGGTGGTGACAAAGCCCTGAAAGATGCAGTAATCCACCTTGTTCTTCTTCATATCCAGGACCTGGGTCGAGATGTCTACCCCCCCCACCTTGGAGATCTCTTCTGCCACCAGGTTGAGTTTCAGATCCTTGCACATCTTGCGCCCGGCCGGGATCGGTTCTCGCCCAAATTCGGTATCGCTATAAAAAAAGGCGATATTGGCGCCGGGTTTTTGCTTCGCAATGTAATTGAGTAAAACGCCGAATTGCTCCACATAGGTGGGTCCGGGCAGAAAGAGGTATGGGTTCTTGGCAGGGTCGGCAGCCAGCTCGGCAAAGGTATACGCAGAATAGAGGACCTTGTACCGGTCTTTGATCTCGGGCCCCAGGGCCTCGGTCATGCCGGTGCTTTGTCCCCACATGGCCTGGGGTTTGTGCTGGGCGTAGAGGCGCTTGAAGGCCGCAATGCCCACGTCATTCTCGTATTTCCCATCAGCCCAGAAATATTTGATCTTCTTGCCGTTGATCCCTCCTTCTTCATTGGCCATGGCTACGGCGTCTTCCATGGCATCCGCGCCATGAATGCCGGCAAAGGCAAATCGGCCAGTAAAGGGGTGCACCCCGCAGATGGTGGGTTCCTCCTGGGCCATTGCTGTATTGATGCCGAGCAATCCCACTGCCAACAAGGAACAAACGAGAAAAATACCAGTTCTTTTTGTCATTTCTTTCCCCTTTCCATCAAGCCCCGCCAGGGGCGGTGTCAAATGTGTAAGACCTGGTGCAGACCCTTTTCTGTCTGCTATTCCAGAACGCCAAGCGCCCAATGCCTTAACCTGTTGACTGCTCTTCCAATGGACCCCGCACCACCCCCTTTCAGGCAGGCTGCATCAATAAGAAAAGGGCCACAGCCTGAAGAACGCCTTTATTCGATTCCATATTTCAGCCAGGCCCCTGGGCTCGAAGATGAGAAAAAGGACAATGAGCACCCCGAAGATGACCTCTTTCATGGGGACAAAGATCTCTTCGTACCCGGGGGCGCTGGCCTTCACGATCTCTGACAGATAGTTGAGGAGTTCAGGCGTCAGGGTGATGAAGACGGCGCCAAAGATAGAGCCCAAAACACTCCCCAGACCCCCGACGATAATCATGGCCAGGTACTGGATGCTGAGAAGGAACGGGAAATGGTCGGGGGTCACCACCTTGAGAAAGGTCATCCACAGGGCCCCGGCCACACCGGCATAAAAGGAACTGATGGCAAAGGAACTGAGCTTGGATCTGAACAGATTGATCCCGATGATCTCGGCTGAAAGGTCCCGGTCGCGGATGGCGATGAAGGCCCTCCCGGTTCGCGAACGAATCAGGTTCCTGGCATAGCCGACAGCGAGCGCCACAAAAAAGAGGGTGATCCAGTAGAAATCTTTTTCGGTCTTGATGGCGTAACCTGCAATCGTCGGGGGCGGGATGTGAATGCCGGTGATCCCCTTGGTCATGGATTCCCACCGGGTGAAGATGAACTCGAAAATAAACTGGGCCGCGAGGGTGGCGATGCAGAGATAGAGTCCTTTGACGCGAAGGGAAGGAATGCCGATAATTAATCCGGCCAGGGCCGCCACCAGGCCTGCACAGGGGACCGACAGCCAGAAGGGAAAACCCAGGCGGGTGACCAGGATGGCCGAGGTATAGGCCCCCACGCCCAGGAAGGCGGCATGGCCCAGGGAGATCTGCCCGGTAAAGCCGGTGAGGAGGTTCAGGCCTATGGCCCCGATGATGGCAAAGCCGATCATGTTGGCCACATAGAGGAGGTAGGCGTTGGCCATGAAGGGAAAGGCCAGGAGAAACAGAAAGAGGAGGCACAGCCAGAATTTCACAAAAAGAGACTGGAAGATCGCCTCGTCCTGGATGTAGGTTTCTTTAAAATCGCCGCATCGCATTGGTTAAAACCAGCTCTTTGTCATTCAAAAGTTCGCACTTAACAGGGAGTTCCCATCAACCACTCATCAGCTATCCAGCATCTTGGATCGGTTAGACCCTTTCAATGAGCTCCTTGCCGAACAGGCCATAGGGCCGAATCATGAGAATGAGCACCAGGATAAAGAAGGGCGCCACATCCTTGGCCCCTCCTCCTACCAGCGGGTCTATGTAAAGGCCTGTCAGGTTCTCCAGGACCCCGATAATGAAACCGGCCAGGATGGCCCCCCCGATGCTGTCGAGGCCACCCAGAATGATGACGGCTAAGACTTTCAGCCCGATATCGCCCATATACACGCTGATGCCGCTGATGTTTCCGATGACAATCCCCCCTATGACTGCGGCCATGGCCCCGAAACACCAGGCCAGGGCAAAGACCCATCGGACGCTGATGCCCATGGAAAGGGCTGCCTGCTGATCACTGGCCACGGCCCGCATGGCAACGCCTGTACGCGAGAACTTGAAAATCAAAAGAAAGGCGATGGTGCCGATAATGGCGAAGACAAACCCCCACCAGAGCCCGGAAGGAACGATGGCAAAGCCCAAATTGAAGGGTTTAGGGGGGAAGATCTGTGGAAAGCTGCGGAAGATGGGCGTCCAGATTATATACATGCCGCCTTTGAGGATAATACCCAATCCGATGGTGACCATGATGACCGAAATGACAGGTTCGCCAATGAGGGGTCTAAGGATGATGCGCTCCACCGCAATGCCGAGAACAATGGCAGCGACCAGGGTCAGGAGAAGGGCCAGATAGAAGGGGACCTTGACCTGGGTAAGCATGGTGAAGCAGACAAAGGCGCCAAGGGTCATGAAATCACCCATGGCCAGGTTGAGCACGCTGGTGGCCTTGTAGATAAGGACAAAGCCAAGCGCGATCAGCCCGTACAATCCGCCCGTTGCCAAGCCGGTGACAATGACCTGAATCAGGATATCCATACGAAAAGGCCTCTTCTGTCTGGTCTGTTGCTCACAAGATTAGCATTCGTGGATCAGGCCTGTCAACAAGTTTGGTGAATGACATTCAGGAAACTGTCACAGTTTCAGAGGGTGCTCGATATCACGACCTTTTGGATCTGGCTCGTCCCTTCATAGATCTGGGTGATCTTGGCATCCCGCATCATCCGTTCCACCGGGTATTCCTTGACATAGCCATATCCGCCTAAAAGCTGGACCGCATCGGTGGTGACCTTCATGGCGGTCTCTGCAGCGAAGAGCTTGGCCATGGCCGAATAACGGATCATCTCTTTCGGGAGCCGGTCCAGATTCTTGGGGAGCTTTTCGAACAAGGCGGCCGCCTTGTAGGTCAACTGCCTGGCCGCCTCTACCTGGGTGGCCATATCGGCCATCATCCATTGAAGGCCCTGAAACGAAAAGAGCGGTTTGCCGAACTGGGTCCTTTCCTTGGTATAGCCGATGGCATAGTCCAGGGCGCCCTGGGCAATCCCCACGGCCTGAACGGCAACGGGAATGCGGGTCAAATCGAGGGTCTTCATCAGGATGGCAAACCCCATCCCTTCCCCCGCAAGGATGTTTTCCGCAGGGACCCGGACGTCTTCCAGGATGATCTCAACCGTGGAAGATCCGCGAATCCCCATCTTGTTTTCGTGTTTGCCGATGCCAAAACCCGGGGTCCCCTTTTCCACCACAAAAATGCTCGTCCCTTTTGTTCCGGACACAGACGGATCGGTTCGTGCCGCAATGCACACCAGATCCGCCACATCCGCGTGGGAGATAAACATCTTGGTGCCGTTGATCACATAGTCCCCGCCGTCCCTGACCGCCTTGGTCCGAAGGCCTGAGACATCCGATCCGGCGTTCGGTTCGGTGAGGCCGAAGGCCACCAGGTGTTCGCCGGAGGCCAGCTTGGGAAGATATTTCTGCTTTTGCTGGTCGTTTCCAGCAATCATGATGGGCGTCGTGCCCAGTTCATGTACAAGGAGGATGACCGATGTGGATGCGCAGACCTTGGCAATCTCTTCGATGATCAGGCATAGAGAGAAGAGCCCCATCTCTGAACCCCCGTATTTTTCAGGGAAATCAGCGCCGAACAGGGCGTTCTCCCGCAAGACGTCCACCATGTCCCAGGCGAACTTCGCTTCTTCATCCCGCTTTTCAGCTCCCGGCGCGATCTGCTCTTTAGCGATCCGCGCAACCGTATCCTTGAGCATCTGCTGTTCTTCGGTAAGATCATATGACATGTCATGCTCCTTTCAAAAAGGGTTCAAAGGTTCAGAGGTGATTATCCGGTTTTGGTTGTTTTGTCAATAGCCCGATGCAATCACTTGACACAATGATCCCCCTATCCTATGTTCCCAAAACCCGTGGCACTCAGACCGCGTGAGGCGGTTCCACCCATCAGGCTGTTTCGGAAAGAATAACCATGCTGACAACCCTTGAAGAGAGTCCATTGTACCCCATAGCCAATCCCAAAAGCGTGGCATTTTTTGGGGCATCCAATAGTGTGGCTTCCATGGGGACCAACCTGCTCCTCTCCCTGCAGGCCGCCGGGTTTGAAGGGCCTGTCTACCCGGTACACTACAAGGAGGACCGGGTCCTAGGCCTGAAGGCCTACCGTAGCGTTCTGGATCTGCCGGAGGTCCCGGATATGGCCGTCGTCGTGCTTCCCACCCGAATCGTGAACGATGCACTGGAGGCGTGCGGTAGGAAAGGGATTCGAAGGGCGGTGATCGTTTCCGGCGGCTTTAAAGAGCTGGGGGGCGGAGGCATCGCCCTCGAGAGGGAGCTGATGGAGATTGTGCGCCGATACGACATGAGGGTCCTCGGTCCCAATTGTCTCGGGGTGGCCAACCTTCACCGCCATCTCAACACCACCTTCCTTCCCTATGAGGGGCCGGCCGGGTTTATCGGACTGGCCTCCCAAAGCGGGAGCCTTGTCACTCAGATGTTTGACTATCTCGCCGGGCTTGGCCTGGGATTCAGTACGGCCTTCAGCGTGGGCAATGAAGCGGATCTCGACCTGGTTGACGCCATGGAATATCTGGCCCTCTGTCCCCATACCCGGGTGATCGCCCTCTACATCGAAGGGGTTCGACGGGGAAGGACCTTCGTTGAGGCCGCCCGGGCGATCGTGCCCCATAAACCGGTCGTGGCCCTCTACGTGGGCGGCTCAGAGACAGGGAGACAGGCCGGTTTTTCTCATACCGGGGCCATGGCAGGACCGGATGAGCTGTACGAGGGGATGTTCAAACAGGGCGGCATCATCCGTGCCAGGTCCGTCACCGAATTATTCGATTTCTGCTGGGTGCTGGGAAGCTTGCCCCTACCCAAGGGTCGAAGGGTGGTGATCCAGACCCATTCGGGCGGGCCGGGGGCAGCGGCCGCGGATGCCTGCGGCCGGGCAGGTCTGGAACTGCCGTCTCTTTCGAACGACACCGTTCAAAAGCTGGCGCCGTTTGTTCCCCATACCGGGAGCGTGAATAATCCGGTAGATCTCACCTTCAGCAAGAATCCGAACGATTTCTATTCGAGTATTCCGGAAATCCTCCTTCAAGAAGAGCGGGCGGATACCCTGCTCATCTACTTCCTCACCCCGGCGCCGGTCGTCAAAAGGGCGCTTCAGCAGATGGGCCTGCCGCCGGAACAGGTGGCCGAGCAGGCCCTGTGCCTCATCGACGGACAGTGCGAGACGATTTCCCGACTGGTCCGGACAACTGACAAGCCGGTTGTGGGCTACACCTTTCGCAGTCTCGACGATCCATCCATTCGTGGGCTTACCCGTCGAGGGATCCCTGTTTTTCCCGGGCCCGAGCGTGCGGCACGGGCCATTGCCGCTCTGGTCCGATATGCAGGCCGGTAGCTGACGAAATCATCCACTGTGGGAACGGCCTTCCAGGCCCGCCCAAGCAAGATGGCAAGATGCCGCTCACACAGCATTTCGTCACAAAACCCACTTCATCATCAAAATCGCCGAATTATCAATAATTTTTTTTGACATAGCCTGACGGTGCTGATATAAAAGAACCTTTTTCGATGTAGATATTAGCTGTCTGGTAATAGTGTTAACATCTCCGTCATGCCGGACTCGATCCGGCATCCAGAAATCCCGCTGTAGCGGGACTGGATTCCGGCTTCCGCCGGAATGACAGTGTAAAGACAATTGTCAAACTGTGAATAAAATCGGTTTTATCTCCTTGGGGATTCGCCTCGCTCGGGCCCTACGGCCCTTTTCGGCTGACAAGGGACCAGGCGCGAGTCCTTTGAGGGCTGGGATTTCCTGTTTACGAATGCGGGTGCCGCTATGACAACATCAATCATACTGAATGAACAAGACGTATCGCAATGTGTCGATGAAATCGCGCGTCGGATTGTTGAAAAAAATGGATCAGGGGAGGGGGTTGTCCTGGTGGGAATCCGCACCGGGGGTGCATTTCTGGCCGCCAGGCTTCAGAAGGCCATCGCCCGTCTGAACGTGCCGACCCCGCCCTTGGGGATCCTGGATATCACCCTGTATCGGGATGACTGGACGAAAATCGGCCCGACGCCGGTCGTCGGCAAGACCGACCTACCCTTTTCCGTAGATGACAAGCTGGTCATCCTGGTGGATGATGTGCTCTTCACGGGAAGAACGGTCCGGGCTGCCATGGACGCCCTGATCGATTTTGGCCGGCCCAGAAAAATCGAATTGGCCATCCTGGCTGACCGCGGCGCCGACAACCGGGAACTCCCCATCGCTCCTAACTATGTGGGCGGGGTCTGGAATACCTCCCCTCAACAGACCATCAATGTCTATCTGAAAGAGGGGGGCTATGACGATCATGTGGCGATTGAGGAAAAAAGGGCTGCATGAAACGGAAAGGGAAACCTAAGAAAAGGCCCGCATCCCTTCCTCCCCTCGGAGCGAAGGAGGAAGACCTGGTTGCTCAGCTCATTCAGGAGATGGGGAGCAGCGCGCCTGCGGATATCCTCAAAAGGGTGCCGGACCCTTTCTCTGCGCAACGCCTCATAGAGCTTCTCCCATCAGAAGAATCCGTGGTTCCTCTGCTGTTGGCACTGAAACATGCCTTTCAGGATAAAAATGTTGGAAAGGCCGTCAAACGGGCCGTATTCAGGCTCAATAGAAAAGGCGTCTCCACCGAGGCGTTTTTTGCTGAAGAGGAAGGTCCTCTTCCCATTCTGAAGCCTGTCCGGAAAGACCCTCCCCTCTGTTATATCGGGCCTGTGAACGGGGCAGGCATCCGGACCGTAGTGCTCATCCTCCATCGGGGAGGGAAAGGCCTCGATACAGGTTTCGGGGTTGTATCTGACGAAGAAGGGATGCTGCAATTTGTTTACCATAACGTCAGCAGGAAAGATGCAAAGAGGCTGACAGATGGTTTTTCAGAGGATGCGAGGCCGTTTGTCGAGACATCTTTGGCGCATGTGGCAACGATCCTTGAAGGGGCTTACCAGATGCAGGTGCGCCTCAGGTCCGATGCACCAGTGGACTATCTGGAATTGCGGCCGTGGCTCCTGGAAAATGCCCCCCTGCTGGAGCGGCCGATGATCTACGACCTGATTCCTGAAGCCGCTAAAGATCAGGTCCTTAGCGATGCGGCCATCAGAGATCTTTTTGATGACCCGTTGTTGGAGAGCTGGCTTATTGAACCCGATGCGATCAGACCGTTTATGAAAGATATGTACAGCGTGAATGAGAGTCCTATCGTGCTCACCACTGTCCAGAAGGCCGCAAGGGTCAGGGCTATTCAGGAAAAATGCATGGCTGAGATTTTTACGGCAGAAAAGCGGGAGCGCCTGAAACGCCGGCTTGAAGAGATGGGTTACCTGTTTTTCAAGCTCGGGCAGGAAAAGACGGCAGAGACATCCCTGGCAGCGGCACTTGCTGCGGTTCAGGAACCTACGGTCGTGAAGGCCAACCCGGTGATCGAGGCCCTGTTGGCGAAGAGCCTCGCATCTTACAGACGGGCCATCGAGGAAAGGGGCCCTGACCACGTATTGAAGAGGGGGGATGCTTCCCCCATCATACTCCCCTGAGGGGGATGTTTCAGGAGGTAGCCATGCCCGCAACGATCAGCGTAAAGACCGGCTCAAGAATAGATATGATCGATATCACCTCACAGGTGAGCGCCCAGGTCTCAAAGAGCGGCGTGACTGACGGGATCTGCGTGGTCTACGTGCCCCATACGACCGGAGGCGTGACCATCAATGAAGGGGCGGATCCGGCGGTCTGCGCGGATATCATCCGAAAGCTGAACGAACTGGTTCCGCCCAACGACCGGTACCGTCACATGGAGGGGAACTCCGACAGCCATATCAAGACTTCTATTATCGGCAGTTCGGTTACCGTGATCGTTGAAAACAGCCGGTTGGTCCTCGGGACCTGGCAGAAGGTTTTTTTCTGTGAGTTTGACGGTCCGAGATCTCGCAAGGTGTATGTAAAGATCCTGAAGGGCTAAGCGCTCTGTTTCGTAGATTCGGTTACATGTTGCTCAATTGAACCGTATTCCGGTGTTCGCATTTCTGGATTCCGGCGAGAGCCGGAATCCAGTTCCTTGGGATGCGTCAAGGTATTTGCGAAGCCATGTACTACGGTGGAATGCCGGCTGGCTTTCTGGTCGCTCATCACATAAGTTTTACTGTCTGCGGGTCTATCCCTATCTCCGCCAGCCAATTCTGAATCGCCTCGTAAAGAAGACGATAATAGTTTTCAGTGCCGCCCAGCCCCCGTCTTCCGAAATAATAGTTGATTTCCAAAAAGAGGGGTCCAGGATCTTGGTCGGCGCTGGGGAACACAAAGTCGATGGCTGCCAGATTGACCCCTGTTTTCTCCATCAGCTTCCGGGCAGACGCACGCCCCTTTTTCTGGAGATCCGGTTGCCATTCAGCGTCGATGATGGCCCCCCGGCTGATGGTGGTGATCTTCTGCCCTGGTTCATCGGGGCGTTTCCAGTAGGTGAGGATGCGCTTCCCGATGATGATCGCCCTGAGCACATTCCCTTCGCAGGGGATATAATCTTGGGTAACAAAGCCCTGTATGCTGGATCTTTCGC
>JAUPKI010000163.1 GCA_030837545.1 Thermodesulfobacteriota bacterium
CCTCGGCCCGTGAACTTGGTTGAGAAAAAGGGGTCGAAGAGCTTTTCCATGTCCTGCTCGGGGATTCCGGGGCCGTCGTCCCTGACCTCTATGCAGGCATAGGGAGCGTCCTCGGGGCGCCAGTCAATGGGGAAGCGGCGTTCTGGAGGGATCTCTGAGCCAAGAACCGTTTTGAGACTTATGTGAATTGCGCCGCCTGTCTCAGACATGGCCTCCCAGGCATTGGTGAACAGATTAGTCAGGACCTGCTGGATCTCGTTTGAATTACCACGGACCAAAGGCCCGGGAGAGGGCAGATCCGTCTTGACGGCGACGTCTTTGGGCAAAGCGGCCTTTAGCATGGGCAACGTTTGGCGGCAGGTCTCAGCCATATCCAGCGTCTCCCGCCTGCCAGCCGCCTGTCCCAGATAGGTGAGCATCTGGCCGCTCACCCGGGCGGCCCTGCGGGCCGCCTGCATGGCCTCGGTCATGGACTCGACAGCCCGGTCAGCATGCGGCAGATCGCCCATGGCCATTTGGAGGTTCCCCATCACGACCTGGAGCTGGTTATTGAAGTGGTGGGCAATGGCCCCGGCCATGCGGCCCAGGCTTTCGGCCTTTTGAAGCTGCCAGTTCTGGGCCTGCAATGCGGCCCGCTCGGCCTCCAGGTGCTTCTGCTCGGTGATGTCTTCGAAGATCACGCAGAATCGGTCCTGCGTTTCCCAGGGCCGGTAGACCATGCAGTGGTAGAGCTTCTTTGTGGGATCATGATAGAGATCGAAGGTCTGAGAAATCCCTGTGACGGCAACTTCTCCATAACGTCTGATCCATTCCGGTTCGGTTTCCGGCCAGACTTCGTGCACCGTTTTGCCCTTTACTTCTTCGTTTTTCACCCCGGTAATACGCTCATAGGCGTCATTGATTCTGACAAACCGATAACTGATGAAACGGCCACTGGCATCAAAAACCGATTCGAACAAGACAAACGCGTTGAACATGCTCTTAAAAAGCCATTGCAGTTCCTCCTCATTCCTCCGCAGAGTCTCTTCGGCCCTCTTCCGTTCGGTAATATCGCGGCTGACACCTGTAAACCCCACCGGCTTTCCGCCCCCGTCCTTGAGGACCGTCGCGCTGATTTCCATCCATACCTTGCCGCCGTTATGGTGCAGGTGCTCCGCCTCCACGGCCACCCGATCTCCCTCAATCTGACCCATGAACAGTTTTCCAAAGGCCGTCAGGACCTGTTTTTTGGTTTCTCGGGAAAAGATGTCGTCCAGCGTCATCTTCTTTTCAATATTAGCAGGATATCCCAGAATCCGTTCGATGGCGCTGGAGGAAAAGTTAAATTCCTGCGAGGCTATGTCAAATGCCCAGATAATATCATTGGAATTCTCGACCAGATACCGATACTGCGCTTCGCTTTTTTGGAGAGAGAGAAACAGATTATCTCTCTCTGCCAAGGTCCGGGCCAACCGGAGGTTTCCATAGCTCCGTTCGGAAATGAGTTGGGCGAATTTGGAGTAAAAGGTCATCGCCAGATTCACCTTCTCCTTTTCCCAGCGGGGCACACGATCCAGGGCCGCCAGGTATCCCGTTTCGTCAAACCCGTATGTTCTGGCCTGGGCGCGAAAGAGGGTATAGTCCGGCTCTTCGTCGGCAAAGAAGAACTGGCCCAGGAACAGATTGCCCATATGCCGGCCGCCTACGATGATGGGGGTTGCCATGTCCCACATGTGGTTCTTGCAGCGGTAGATCTTGAACGTGCCCGGCTCAACGCCCCTTGAGAGCAGGGTGTCGCTTTCGACACAGTGCCGGCAGGTTTCAGGATGGACGCGATGGAACTTCGTGCAGATGTCCTGCCAGCCCGTGGCCACCAGCACCTTGCCCCTGATATCAAGAACCGCAACGCCGATATTCGTTAAGCTGAAGAAATCGTCCATCAAGGACTGGATCGCAGGCACATCCAGGATATGGGCAAGGTCCTTTTCCCCGTTATCGTTCTCGATCAGGGACCCGCCTTCAGTCGTTGGTGCGGCGCCCTTTTCACCCTCATCGAACCGTTCTCTTTCCATCACTTCCCACCTCTGAGGTTTCATTCTTCATTCTTGTCCGCAGATTACGCAGATTGTCGCAGATGTCTTCCCCGTTCCGCGTTCTGAGCTCCGCGTTCCAACTGCCTCCGCCGCCTTTTCTCGAAGGCCCTCCGCCGTAAAGGGCTTTGGGAGGAACATGATAAAATCCTTACGGATAAACTCCCGTTTGCGAACGCGGAACTCGGAGCGCGGAACGGGGAAGCTGGGGACCATGACCTCATGTTCTTCGGAGTGCAGGCCTGCCCGAATTGCTTGCGCACATGGCGCTGCAGGCGGGCGTGAGCCTTTTATGAGACGTCCTTCACTGAGGTCTCTTCCGTATGCGCCGGGAGGAAGACCCGCACCGTGGTCCCCTGGCCGGGGGCGCTCTTGACGAAGATGGCGCCGTCGCAGGACTCCACAATCCCAAGGGTCACGGCCATGCCCAGGCCCCGACCCGTGAACTTGGTGGAGAAGAAGGGATCGAAGAGCCGTTCCAGGGTCTTCTGATCCATTCCGGGACCGGTATCCCTCACCTCTATGCAGATCCACGGGCCTTGTCCGGGCATTTCTCCGGTGGGATTGAAGCCTTCGAAAAGCGTCTGACCGGAGACAGACCTGGCGCTAATCTCGAGCGTGCCTTCTTCGCTTCCGATCGCCTCCCAGGCATTCGTGACCAGGTTCATGACCACCTGGCGGGCGTCGCCGGGGTCCATCATGACCGGGGAAACTGCGCTGAGAGAATCAGCATTTAAGCGGACCGTTGCCGGTATGGCCGATTGGATGCCGGGAAGGAGATCATGGATGACCGCGGCCAGGTCTAAGGGCTGCTTCCGGCGTTGTCCAAGGCCCACATAGGTCAGCATGAGTCGGCTCAGTTCGGCAGAGCGTTTGGCTGCATTTTCCGATTCGAGCAGATACTCGCCAAGTTTCGAGATCCGCGGTACATCCTCCCTGGCCAGGTCCAGATAGCCCAGCACCGTGGTCAACTGATTGTTGAAGTGGTGCGCAATGGCCCCGGCCATGGTGGTCAGGCTCTCCCGCTTCTGGGCCTGCTGCACCTTTCTCTCCAATTCGAGACGCGCCTCCTCGGCCCGTTTCCGTTCGGTAATGTCGTGGCCGGTGCTCAAGAGACCGATGATCCGGTCCTCCCCGTCCTTGAGGGTCTTATCGTACCACTCGATCTCCCGCGGGCGACCGTCTTTGGTCAGAATCGTATTGGTGTTTCCCTTTGTCTCGATATCGCCGACAGCCTTCAGAAAAACGTCCCGAATCCGCGCCCGGTCCTCCTCGGGGAGGAAGATAGAGAACCAATCCCGGCCCTTCAGTTCGGTCATTCTGTAGCCTGTGAGTTCCTCGAAATAAGGGTTGACCCGCACGATTCGGCCCTCGGAATCGAGGAGGAGCACGATGGTCTGTGCCGTCTGGACCAGGCTGTCGGCAAAGTCCCTCTCCTGACGGTATCGGTCCACGGCGATCTTGAGATCCTGGGTCCGCTGCTCTACGGTCTCCTCCAGATGGTCCCTGTCGTGGCGCAGCGTGGCCGACATGGTATTGAAGGCACTGGTCAGCTCGTTCAATTCCCTGCCAAAAGGTAGAGGAATCTGATCCCCCAGATGGGATTTGGAGGATGCGATGAGCCCGGTGTTTTCCTGAAGGGCGGTTAGGGGTCTCAGCAGGAACCGTCGGTAGAGGGTGTATTGCGCCAGGAACAGGGCCGCCAGGACCAGTAAGAGAATGCCCGACAGCCGCCATGAAAAAGCGTCCGCTGCCTGGTAGGCCTCGGACAGGGGAATGCGCAGGGAGACAGCCGAGATCGTTTCCCCAAGTTTTCGGTGAAAGCTTCTTTCCGGGCCGTA
>JAUPKI010000164.1 GCA_030837545.1 Thermodesulfobacteriota bacterium
GTCTGAAGGAGAGAGATCAGGTCAACCTCCTTGGGGCGGATATTTTCTTTGGGTCGCTTGGCGATCAGCTTGTTGTAGAGCCCGGGTTGTTTGTAATATGTCTCGGCCAGTTGCATGACCATGAGGGACCGGTAGCCGCAGGGGTCCAGATTGGGGTCGGAATGCCCCCAGCTAACCCCTTTTCGCTGCAGGATCTCGTACCAGTTATCGGCGGTAATTTCCTTTGAAAACTTGCTGTTATCCATATAGGAGAGGACGATCTGGTTGGTTGCAAAACGGACATTCCAGTCGGCAAAATCAGGGATGAGCAGCCTATCGATCACCTGGTAGTCCGCGGATGCCATGATGTCGCAAGGCTTGTGCAGCTCCGAAACCTTTCGGCCGGCCTTTTGGCTCCCGCTGGGCTCTCGAAGGATATCCACCTTGGGATTTCCCGCCTCAAAGGCCTTCTCCATGGCCTCAAACGGCATGGACAGACTTCCTGCATGAAACAGGATTAGCTTCCCCTGAGGTTGTGCGGTCGCCGTCTTGGGCACAGCGGCCCAAAAAAGGCAGAAAAGAACAACCAGGCCCCCACCTATGGAACGTCTCATCATGATTCAGCTCCTTTGTCGTTTTTCAGCATGCATATTAGGAGTCAGGACTGTGTTCTGTCAATTATATAATAACTGACATGCGGATGGGGAGTCAGAAACACCAGGAACACCTTGAACTTTCCCGAAAAAACACCTTATGCCTCAACGGGAGAATTGGATCTATCCCCATTTACCCTATCCCGTGATGAATGTGGCCAAGCGGACAACTCCCCTTAATGGAGAGTCCAGCATGCGCTTTTCTAATGACGTTTCTATTTGTATTTTATAGAATCTGGCTAATCGGAAGATAGGAGAACCCACCAGCATGTCTTTATCCATAGACAAACCCAAACTGGACAACCTGGCCAATGAAATATGGAAGTCGGCGGAACGTCTTCGGGGGAAGTTCAAGGCCTATGAGTACCAGAATGTGGTACTCCCCATCATCGTGATTCGCCGCCTGGAATGCGTCCTGCTCAAATGGCGGGAAAAAACGAGGCAGGAAATACAGGAAAAACAGCCGCAACTGAGCGAAGCGGAACGTGACGCCCTGGTTAAACGGCTGGAACAGAATCCACAACTCTCTCCCTTTTCCAACGAGACAGACTGGACCCTCCGAAAGGTGTTCGAGGAGGATCATGCCCTGCTGGAGGCGAATTTCCGCGCTTACCTCAACGGATTTTCGAAGAATGTGGATGAGATCATCGAGCATTTCAACTATCGGGCCACCATCGGACAGATGGTCAAAAATAATCGCCTGGCGCCCATCCTCAATCAGTACAAAGAACTGGACCTCGGTCCGGACCGGCTCTCCAACCTCGAGATGGGATATGTCTATGAAGAGCTGCTGCGGCGTTTCTCAGAACAAAGCGGCGAAGAGGCCGGGGAACACTTCACTCCCCGTGAGGTGATCCGCCTCATGGTGGAGCTGCTGGATATCCCCATTCCGCGAAAGCATCTCTCCATTTATGACCCTGCATGCGGCACAGGGGGCATGTTGTCCGTGGCCAAGGAACACCTGCTGGACCGCGCCAGGACCGAAAAACAGAAGGCCGACGTTGAACAGTTTGTTACGGTACACGGTCAGGAGATGTCGCCCACCAACTATGCCATCTGCCAGGCCGATCTGCTGATCAAAGAGGACCGGCAGGCAAAGGTCTTCCTGGGGAACTCACTCATTCCCCACGATCCCCACGGCCGGGAGCCTGGGGATCAGCTCCCTGAGAACGAATGGCAATTCGACTTCATGCTCAGCAATCCGCCTTTCGGCGTGACCTGGGGCGGCAAGGACGGGTATGAAAAGGAGGCCGAGAAACTCAGAAAGACCCGTTACCGGGCCGGCATGCCCCGCAGCAACGACGGCGCCCTCCTCTTTCTTCAGACCATGCTGGCCAAGATGAAGCCACCCCAAAAGGGGGGCAGCCGCATCGCCATCATTTTCAACGGGTCCCCCCTTTCCAACGGCGACTGCGGTTCAGGAGAAAGCGAAATCAGGCGATGGATACTGGAAAGCGACTGGCTGGACGCCATCGTCATGCTGCCCGATCAGCTCTTTTACAATACCGGCATTTATACCTACATCTGGCTGCTGCGCAATGTAAAACCAGAAGACCACCGGGGCCGCGTGATGCTGATCGATGCCCGAAAGCAGTTTGAAAAAGAGCCCAAGTCCTTCGGCAACAAGCGCCACCGAATTACCGATGCCGATCGGGACTGGATTGTCGGACGTTATCGCAATGGCTGGACCGAGGGATTCCATGATGACGACGTCAAGATCTTCAAGACGACGGATTTTGCCTTCCACAAGGTGACCGTGGTCTTCTGGCAGACCGACGAAAACGATCAACCTGCCATGGTCACCGAACCCTACACAAAGACCTTCACCCCCGCAACCATCAAAAAGGAGCAGGATTTCTATGACAGCGACCTGACCTTCCATGTGAGCCTCCGTAAGCCGGAAGGCGGGCATACCAAGGTTATGGACTTCACCGTCGGCCCGAAAGAAAACTTCGCCACAAGATATGAAAAACAGGTGCATAAGCGATTCAAGGACGAAATCGATGGGGTCACAAAGGGCATTGCGGAACCCAGGGACCAGAAAAGGGCCGTCAAGCGTTTCATCGACGCCCTTTCCACAGAGGTTACGTGGACCCACCGGCACTATGTGAAGGATGACGAGTATATCCCCTTTAGCGGGGATATCGAAACCTTCCTGAAGCGCGAGATTGCAAAACCGATCATCCGCTGGGCCGACAGCCCCCAGCTCGGTTACGAAATCCTCCCCAACAAATATTTCTACCGCTACGAGCCGCCCCCGCCCGCCGAAGAGCTGCTGGCCGAGTTCTGGCGGCTGGAAAAGGAGGCTGAGACGTTGTTGAAAGGACTGGCCCAATGAAGAACGATCCGGCCGTTTTGGCCACCCCGGATTACCGCAGGTTCATCGAGGACCTGAAAAGCCGCGTCACGGCAGCCCGCATCTCGGCAGCGCGTCATGTGAACCGCGATATGATTCTGCTCTACTGGGACATTGGACAGGCCATTGTGGAAAAACAGAAGGCCCTTGGTTGGGGCGATTCGGTGGTGGAAATGGTGGCGGCGGACCTGCGCCGGGCGTTCCCTGGAGCAAGGGGCTTTTCGGCGAACAACGTCTGGCTCATGCGGCAGTTTTTCTCGGAATATTCGAGCGCCGAGTTTCTTGAACAGGCTGTTCAAGAAATGGGACGACGCAGGCATCTCTTTCTGGAACAGGGTGTTCCAGAAGCGGCGTCCAAAGATGGCCGCAGACCCATAGACAGTCCCACATCGATTCTTGAACACCTTGTTCAAGAAATCCTCCCCACAGTTCCCTGGGGGCATCACGTCGAAATCGTCAAGAAGGTCAAGACCCCTGCTGCCCGACTCTGGTATCTTGAGGCCACGGCCCGCCTGGGCTGGTCCCGGAATGTTCTCTTGAACCAGATCAAGGCCGGGGCCTACGAACGCGCATTGCCGGAAAAAAAGACCCACAATTTCGAGCTCGCCCTGCCGGAGCACCTGTCCGAACAGGCCGAAGAGATGCTCAAGAGTTCTTACAACCTCGAGTTCTTAGGCATCCGTCGGGCGGTCACAGAA
>JAUPKI010000165.1 GCA_030837545.1 Thermodesulfobacteriota bacterium
ATTTAAATCATAGATGTGCAGCTCCTCGGCTTCTCCCAGGTGCTGATTGATCAACGCGCCTTCCCGGGTGGCCAGGGCCACATAGGGTCTTGGGGCGGTGTCATTGAACGCATACCTATCTTCATCTTCACCGGGCGTTTCATGGCAATACTTGGGGGCATTGGGAAAGGGAACCGGGGCGGTGGCGTGGTAGGTCAGCCGATCCATGAGTTTCTGGTTCAAGGGATCATCCAGCAGCCCCACGGCATCGGCCCGGCAGCGTTTGCAATGGGTCATCTGGGGCACAAAAACCTGGGCCGCTTTTCTGAGTTCCTTGACCACATCCTTGCCCGGTTCTTCCATGTTTTCAAAATTTGAGCCTTTGGTGGGGAAGTAGGGCATAATGTTAAAAATATCCACACCCATTTCACCCATTTTTTCGGCGACCGCTATCATATGGTCATCATTGATGCCGGGCAAAAGAATGGAATTGACCTTGACCATAATATTGCGTTCCTTAAGGCCTTCAACGGCGGCAAGCTGACGTTCCAACACCAATTTTGCGCCCTGGGCCGGGCCCACGGAGTGTTTGCCGTCCCTGACCCAGGAATAAATCTTGGCGCCGACTTCAGGGTCCACCGCGTTGATGGTGATGCTCACATGGGTCGTATTAATATTTTTCAGTTCATCCAGGTAGGGATGGATGTTCAGGCCGTTGGTGGCCACGCACAAGAGCATTTCCGGATAAGTTGCACGCACCTTGGTCAAGGTTTCCATCGTTTTGTCGCCGTTGGCAAAGGGATCGCCAGGACCTGCAATGCCCACTACGGATGTGTTGGGTTTGGCCTCAACGACCTCTGCCAGGTAAGCCATGGCCTGATCCGGACTCAAAATGGAGGAGGTGACCCCGGGGCGGCTTTCATTGACACAGTCAAACTTTCTGTTGCAAAAATTGCACTGGATGTTACAGGCCGGGGCAACCGGGAGGTGAACTCGACCGAAATCCTTGCAGGACTTTTTATTAAAACAGGGATGGTTATCTAAATTCATCTTTATCTTCCTTACATATATGAGTATCCGATTCTGGACTCGGTCTGTTTTTCCGTTAAAATTGCATTGACGATGGTGTCAAACAACTGCTGGGCCCCTTTGTATCCCACATGCAGGATGCGCGAGCCGCCCACCCGGTCGTGGATGGGGAATCCCACCCGGACCATGGGGATTTTCAGGCGTCTTGCCATGGCGTATCCCTTGGAGTTGCCGATGATGAGTTCAGGCCTCATCTCTTCGGGCATGCCTGCCGCAGTCTCTTCCATGCAGGTGAAGTCCATGTCGTTCTGGATGATGATCTGGTCAATGAGATTTTCGGGCAACGTCTGTTCAAGGGCGGCTTTAAATGTTTTGCTTTTGCCGCCGGATGCGCAGAGCACCGGGATGATGCCCACTTCGGCAAGGAATCCGGCCATGGAGACCACAAAATCTTCTTCGCCGTAAATCAGGGCCCGTTTTTTCGATACATATTTATTGCCGTCCACATAGGTATCCACCACCCGCCATTTCTCTTTTTTGTACCGTTCGGGCACGGGCTGGCCCGAAATCTGGGACAGGGTATCCAAAAAGCGGTCCATGGCCTTTACCCCGATGGGAATGGGCAGGCGTGTGCATGGGACGCCGAAGCGTTTGTTCAGGATGGCTCCAGCGGTCGCCTGACCCTTTTCCGCGGCCAGGGCGAGCACGGCACCGAACTCCATACTGTGAACAGACACGTTCATTTTCTCAATGGCGGAAAGTGTGGTGCCGCCTTTCTGGATGGCCTGGTATTCCTGCCAGGACGGTCCTTCCAGCCGCTCGGAATAATCGGGCAGGATGGTGACAGGGGTATGGAAATCCTCAAAAATGTCTTTTAAATGCCGCAGGTCTTCGTTGGAGAGCATGCCGGGAAACAAATTGATGGTTTTCTTTTTCTTGGGCCGGTAAACGATTTTTTTACCCGCCGGGTTGAAGCGGTCCACCACAGCCGCCACGGCGCCATGGAATCCGTCCACGTGGGTGCCCGAATATGATGGTGTGGAGACATGGACCAGGGCCGTGCCGTTGATGCTATTGTCCATGCTGTTTAATATCAACTGGACATCGTCCCCAATGGTTTCGGACAGGCAGGTGGTGGCGATACCGATCATGCTCGGGGCATACTGGCGGGCCACGTTTTCAATGGCCAGCTTCAGGTTGGCCCCGCCGCCGAATACGGCCGTCTCCTCGGTGAAGTTGGAAGAGGCAATATCCACGGGCTCCTTGAAATGGGAGATCAGGTAGCGCCGCATATAGGTTGAACATCCCTGTGAGCCGTGAAGCAGGGGCACACAGCCTTCAATTCCCTGGAACACCAGGCTGGCCCCTAAAGGCGTGCACATTTTGCATGCATTCTGGGTGGCGGTATATGAGGGGGTCTCTTTATAAGGTCTGCTCGGGGTCATATCGCACCTTCCTTTCCAATTGGGTTCTGCCGTCTGGGAACAAGATCCCATATCGGGCTTGTAACGGTTCCGTGTACTTCTTTTGCAAAATTGACCATGCCTTCAAAGCCTACCAAAGGAATTTTTCGTTCATGGTTATGGTCGCAGAACCCGATGCCCATTTTATATGCAATGGGGCGTTCCTTGACGCCGCCGATGAAGAGGTCCGCATCCTTTTCAACGGAATATTTGGCCAGCTCCAGGGGATTTGAGTCGTCTAAAATTACGGTTCCCTCGTTGCACATCTGCCTGAGCACCTCATAATCTTCCTTGGTGCCGGTCTGTGATCCGGCCAGGACCACTTCCATGCCAAGGGTTTTCAATGCCTTGATCAGGGAGAATGCCTTGAACGCGCCGCCCACGTATATGGCGGCTTTTTTGCCTTCAAGATCTTTTTTCATGGTTTCCAGGCTCGGAACAATGGCCTTGACTTCTTTTTTGATCAGCTCCCGGGTCTTTTTTAAAATCTCAGGGGTTTTCTTAAAGTGTACCGCCACCTGGTACAGGGCATCCGAGGTGTCTTCAATACCGAAATAGGAGACCCTGATAAAAGGGATGCCGTACTCTTTTTCCATCTGCTTTGCCAGATGGGTGACCGACCCTGAACACTGGACCACGTTCAGGGCTGCATTGCGCGCCTGCATCACCTCGTCCACCCGGCCGTCACCGGTGATCACGGAGACCACCTTGACCCCCATGGCTTCATAATATTTTTTTATGATCCATGTCTCTCCGCCAATATTGAATTCCCCCAGGATATTGATGGAATCGGGAATGGTGACCCGGGGGGCCTTGTTTCTTTCGATCAGGCTGAACAACGCGTCGCAGGCTGCCTTGTACCCGTCTTTTTTGGTTCCTTTAAATCCTTCAGAGTGGACAGCGATGACAGGAATATTGGTCTCTTTTTCCACCTGGCGGCAGACCGCGTCCACGTCATCACCAATAATGCCCACAATGCAGGTACAATAGATAAAGGCGGCTTTGGGTGAATACTTTTCAATGAGCTCCAGCAATGCCTTTTTGAGCTTTTTTTCTCCGCCATAGATAATATCGGTCTCTGACAGATCCGTTGAAAAACTCATCCGATGAAGCTCCGGGCCCGAAGACTGGGCTCCTCTGATATCCCAGGTATAGGAGGCGCACCCGATGGGGCCGTGAATCAGATGCAAGGCATCCGCGATGGGATAAAGCACCACCCTGGAGCCGCAGAATACACAGGCCCGCTGGCTGACTGCGCCCGCCAGACTCTTGGTTTCACATTCCATCTCAAAGGGCTGTTTGCCCTTCTGGTAGATCTGTTTTTCTCTCTGTTTGAGTACCGATATGGAGGTCATGTTATTTATCCTTTACTGCTTTAATTGCTCTCAGATACTATTCTACCAGTTCAAACGTTTCTTCAGATGCATCCCGGTCCTTGCGGTCCATGAGGACGCCCAGGATTTTCTCCAGAAGGTGCAGCCCGCCTTTGTACCCCACTGTGGGGAAGTAGGCGTGGCCGATCCGGTCCAGGATGGGGAAGCCGTGGCGTACAAAGGGGATATCCTCGTCCCGGGCCATGTACTTGCCGTAGGTGTTGCAGATGAGCAGGTCCACAGGTTCATTCTTGATCCACTGATGCAGCAGGAACATGTCGCCGGGGTTCTGGACATTGATCTGGTCTCCGAACCTGGCCGTGATCTCCTTGATCCGTTTGGTAAAGGCCTTGCCCGGGGTGCCGGTAACGATGTGGACCGGTTTCATGCCGATGGTGACCAGAAATTCGGTCAGGGGGATGAGCTGGTCCGGGTCACCTGCGAGGGCGACCTTTTTGCCGTACAGGTGGGGCTGCATGTCTGAGATGACATCCAACAGCTGACCGCGCTCCTGGGTAACGCAATCGGGTACACTGACGCCGGCTACCGTACGCAGGGCATCAACGAACCGGTCTGTGGCCAGAAGGCCGATGGGCAGATCCTGCACCTGGCAGGGGATCTTGCACTGGGCGTCAAGGGCTTTGACCGGTTCTGCAGACGCCCAGGCGCCCAGGCCGATCGAAGCCATGCTGTCACCCGCGCTTTTCAGATCACTGATCGGAGTACCGCCTTTGGGATACATCTCAAATTTTCCGGTGAGCGGTCCGTTGACAACGCCGGAGGTATCCGGAAAGAGGATGGGGTTTACGCCCAACATTGCAGCGATTCTTTTAATTTCAGCCATATCCGAAGGTTCAACAAATCCGGGCACAATGTTGACTCTCCCGTTGGATTTGCCGGTCTTTTCAGCCATCTGAACCGCTATGGATTTAACCATATTGGAAAAACCGGTGACATGAGACCCCACATAGGATGGTGTTGCCGCATGAACGACATACTTGCCTTCGGGAATGGTGCCGTCTTTATAGGCTTTCTTGACAATCTGGTTCACGTCGTCGCCGATGGTTTCCGACAGACAGGTGGTGTGAACCGCGACCATGTCCGGGTTGTAGGTGGTAAATATGGTTAACAGAGCCTGGAGCAGGTTGGCCTGGCCGCCGAACACCGACGCACCTTCGGTAAAGGAGGAGGTGGCCGCCATGATGGGTTCACGGTAATGGCGGGTCAGGGTGGATCTGTGATAAGCGCAGCAGCCCTGGGACCCATGGCTGTGAGGCAGGCAGCCGTGAATACCGAGGCCGGCGTACATGGCCCCGATGGGCTGGCAGGTTTTAGCCGGGTTAACCGCCAGGGCCTTTCTTTCTTTAATCTCTTTGGGGGTATGTCGAAGCAGCATAATTTTCTCCTGATACTTTTTTATCTATGTTTTTAACGTTTTGTTTTTAACGTTTAACGATTATTCTGCAGCGTATTTGCCGGACAATTCAGGGGCCTTCTGCCACGGGGCTTCCAGGTAGTGCCAGATGTTGGCATTGAGCATGCGGTCAATTTCCTCATAAAAGTTGATCGCGCCTTTAAATACCGCATAGGGTCCGCCCGAGTCATAGGAGTGCAGCTGCTTCATGGGAATACCGTGCTTCTGGACTGCGTATTTTTCCTTGATACCGGCACAGAAAATGTCCGGTTTGTACATTTCGATAAGGGTTTCCGTTTCATGGTGGCTGATGTCATCGACAATCAGGGAACCCTTGGCCATGTCGGGAATCATGCCCTCATACGCTTTGAACTGAAAACCCTTCTCTTCCAGGGCCTTCATCTGCCCTTCGGTCTTTCTGGGGTTGTACCGGGTCTCATCGGGTTCGATTTCCAGCTCCTCAATGTTTCTGGAGTCTGCGTCAATCTTGATGTCCGGAATGACCTGACGTCCTTCATAGTCGTCCCTGTGGGCAAACTCGTATCCGGCGGAGAGCACTTTCATGCCCAGATCCCAGAACAATTCCTGGTAGTGATGGGCACGGGAACCGCCCACAAACATCATGGCTGTTTTACCCTCGCACCGGGGTTTGATCTCTTTGATCTTGGCTTCAACAGGGACCATCTCCTCGGCAATCACCTTTTCCACCGTGTCGATAAGTTCCTGGTCTTCAAAGTAGGCCGCAATCTTGCGCAGACTCTGGGCGGTTGACTTGGGTCCCAGGAAGCTGATCTTTATCCAGGGGATACCGTATTTGATCTCAAGCATGTCAGCCACGTAGTTAATGGATCTGTGACACATGACCGCATTGAGATCTGCGGTGTGGCAGTTGGCAAACTGGTCAATGGTGGAGTTGCCGGAAAAGGTGGAAACAACGCTGATGCCGCATTTTTCGAGCAGGTCGTCAATAATGAAGGCGTCGCCGCCGATATTGTACTCACCCAACAGGTTGATCTTGTATTTGGCGTCAGAGATCGTGTCATTCAGGCCCACAACATGGGTAAAAATGGTGTTGTTGGCAATGTGATGGCCTGCAGACTGGCTTACGCCTTTATATCCTTCACAGGAGAAACCAAATATATTGATGCCAAGTTTTGCTTTCATCTCCCTGGCCACGGCATGGACATCATCACCGATCAGGCCCACCGGACAGGTGGAGAAGATGGAGATGGCCTTGGGTTTGAAAATGTCGTAGGCTTCCTGGATGGCGGCCTTCAGTTTCTTTTCCCCGCCAAAAACAATATCT
This sequence comes from Thermodesulfobacteriota bacterium, assembly GCA_030837545.1. Lineage (GTDB taxonomy): Bacteria > Desulfobacterota > DSM-4660 > Desulfatiglandales > Desulfatiglandaceae > AUK324. The sequence goes on from JAUPKI010000165.1 coordinate 6,565, forward strand.
TCGTCCTGCATGTCCGTGGAAAAGCAGTAGGTCATATAATTTTCTGCATCGTCTGATGGGGGACGGGTCTGGTTACGCCGGGTCAGCCAGGAGTAGAATCCGCAGCCGATGGGGCCGTGGGTTAAATTGATGATGTCCCGGGTCGGACCCATGATAACGCCTTTGCAACCGGCATAGCAGCAGCCCCTCTGGGTGATGATGCCCGGAACGGTCCGGACATTGGCACCCACCTGGAGGCTCTCTTTTTCATCGCTTGAAACCGGCGTGATCTGCTTGCCGCGTTTCCGAGCCACTTTAGGTGGATACTTGGCCAGTATTTCTTTTTTTACATCTTCCGGGTTAACGGTGATGGTTCGTTCGCCTGTCATATGTTTATACCCCTATCTTATCTCTTGTGTTGTTTTGCTTAAAACTTGTCCAGAACGCCGTCTCCGCTTTCTGATGTTCTAACGGAGATGGAGTTTTCTGTGGGTTGTACCCAGATTTTCCCGTCTCCGGGCTGTCCGGTTTGGTTGGCTTTAATAATGGCATCTACGGTTTTTTGCACAAGCTTGTCCGGCACCACCACAAACAGTGCCCGTTTGGGGCGCAGGAGATCACCTTGGCCCAACTGGGCAATGGCCTCTTCATGTCCCTCTTGCGCCCCCTTCAGCAGATCCATGTTCACCAAGCCTTTTCCCCGTCCCAGGCACTCAAAAGCGGTCATGGAAGAGATACCCGCGCTGATCAAGGCCTTTTTGGTCTCATTGATCTTATTCATGCGGACCACGGCCATGATCTCTTTCATGATGCCACCTCCAGCTCTTTATCCAGGTCGATGTCTTTTTTGCCTGAGCTGATGGTATAGGTATCAATGATCGGAGAGATGAAAATCTTGCCGTCGCCAAAGGCGCCTTTCTCACCGGTCTTGGCGGTTTCTAAAATGGTTTTAAGAACAAAATCACGATCTTTTTCATCAATAACCGATATGAGCATCTCCTTGGGAATTTCGTCATAGGTTATTTCACCGATTTTGATCCCCCGCTGCTTGCCTCGTCCTGCGACACTCATCCGGGTGACCGCCGGATATCCGGATTCCATAAGGGCGGCCATGACTGCGTTAACTTTGTCAGGGCGAACGATGGCTTTAATCATTACTTTCATTTAAATCTTCCTTATCATTCTTAGGTTTTTTGGTTACGCCGCGATCCCGTATTTAATGAGCAGGGCCTCAAGTTCTTCAATCTCAAGGGGGGTGGGGATGACAAACATTTCATTTTCATCCATTTTTCTGGCCAGGGCCCGGTATTCATCTGCCTGGGGGTGATCCGGTGCAAAATCGATAACCGTCTTTCTGTTGATCTCAGCCTGCTGGACCATGTTATGCCTGGGAACAAAGTGGATCATCTGGGTGCCCAGTCTCTTGGCCAGCTGCAAAATCATTTCCTCTTCGTTGTCGACCTGACGGGAGTTGCAGATCAGGCCGCCGAGACGAACCCCGCCCGACTGGGCAAATTTCACGATACCCTTGCAGATGTTGTTGGCCGCGTACATGGCCATCATTTCGCCGGAGACAACAATATAGATCTCCTGGGCCTTGCCTTCACGGATGGGCATGGCAAAACCGCCGCACACAACATCGCCCAGAACATCATAAAATACATAATCCAGATGCTGCTCTTCGTCGTAGGCGCCCAGCTGTTCCAGCAGGTTGATGGAGGTGATGATACCGCGGCCGGCGCAGCCTACACCAGGTTCGGGTCCACCTGATTCCGTACATAGAACCCCGCCGTATCCTTCTTTTCTAACGTCTTCAAGCTCTACGTCTTCACCCTCTTCTCTCAGGGTATCCAGAACGGTTTTCTGGGCCAGCCCGTTGAGCATGAGCCGTGTTGAGTCGGACTTGGGGTCGCATCCCACGATCATGATTTTTTTGCCGGACTCCACCAGTCCTGCTACAATATTCTGAGTTGTAGTGGATTTGCCGATGCCGCCTTTTCCGTAAATTGCTACCTTTCTCATTATTTTCTAAAGCTCCTAAAGTTAAGTTTCGTTCTTTTTTAACAGGCAAATGCCTCTCCGTCGTTGTAATGCCTTCAAATGCAACGGATGTTCCATCGAGAAGCCGGAAGAATGAGAAAAAATATAACTTATTTGAAATACAGTTTTTTTGAATAAAAAAAATTTTTTATTTGTGTTACAAAAACATTCAAAAAGGGATTATGGCACAAAAATGAAATAAATATTAGACCAAATATGTAATTAATTGGTTGCAAATAGATTATCTATCACAAAAATAGTTTTGCGCGGGAAAACAGATTTTTGTGAAGCTTTACTAAGAATCAGCAGAATGCCAACGAATATGGCCTTTGAGCAGGGAGCAAATCCGATAAACACAAAAATGAAACTTTTTGTCTTGGGTCTATTTTTTCGCCAACGAATATGTGAGGGGGTCTTCCCGATTTAAGAGAGACGGAAAGATCAACACTACAGCACTTTGCACCGAATTTTTGTTCGTGCTTTTACGGAAGTGATTAATTCAGAGATTTAACCAGACAGATCAATGAAGTGCGTTCCCAGTGTTGTTCACTATAAAAATCAAGACGATCTTGATCATCTTTTTCTGCGAGCAGGGAAATGCACTTGATCCCTTTGTTTGCAGCCCAGCGTTCAATGGCTGACAGCAAAAGAGTGGCAACCCCTTTCTTTCTGTATGCACGATCCACAATCAGATCATTCACTACGGCATTAATAGCTCCCTGGAGCATTGAAATCTGAGCCTGGGCTGTACACATTCCGACAATTGTGTCATTCACCCATGCGACCTTCACTGTTCTGTGCTTTCCGCATCCGTCCAGCATCAGCCGCAGCCCCCGGGTCTGGACCTCGGAATTGAATTCAAAATCCTGTTCTATTGCAAACAGCTGGGCCAGCAGGGGCACCATCTGATCAATGTCCGCAGGGCGTGCGTCTTTAATGAAAATTTCCATATTCTAACTCCTTTTGATATTCTGTTCGAACCTCTTTTAATTTTGATGACATATATAAGCACCATAATCGAATCGGATTATTTCCAGTTGACTTTTTCAGGAAATTAATTCACTGTCTGAATCTATAGCATACAAGCGAGAGCATCTGAATACTTATAATTCTCACATCGCATAAAGGGGACTTACTGCTACTGCTGTAATATATATTCAGCTTTGCTGAAGCTTGCAGCAATAAAATATAAATAATTGATAGGGAGAGATTTGTTATGACATTAAGCGCAAGAAATCTTATCAAGGGTATTGTTAAGGAAGTTAAAAAAGG
>JAUPKI010000002.1 GCA_030837545.1 Thermodesulfobacteriota bacterium
CCAGCCATTCAGTTCCCTTCGCGTGGCGCTCTTTTTCCCGTGGACCTTGCAGATCAGATCGTATTTCCCGTAGAAAGATGAAAATGCAACCAAAAATGGCTGGATGTCAAACCCCCGGTTGACCACGCCTTTGACGACCATTTTTCGAGGAGAGAGTTCCCTCTGGAACAGGTCTCTGACTCCCCCTTCCGATCCTGGCCGGGTCGATAGAAAGAGGTCGAACGGGATGGGGATGTTTTTGAGACAGGCTATCAGGTCCTCTGCCAGGTCCTCATAATAGAGGTGCACGACGGCTGCCACCTTCAGGTTCTGATGGGTCATGGGAAGGGACACGATTTCCATTTCAGAATGCTCCAGATGGGGCTGAGACAGGCGTGGCCGTAGGCCTCCGGGAAGGACCCGTGCCTTGAGTTCCCGAAAGCGGCTCAACCAGGCCCACCCCCTGGAAGCGACAATCTCCTTTAAGAGAGACTCAAACCGGCGGTTGCGGGCCTGGAGGTCGTTGATCGTGGCGGCGGCCTGCTCAAGGGACTCAGACGTCCGGGCAAGATCTTCCACCCGGTTCTGATAATCGGTCTGCAAGGAGTCCAGGGCCTTGGCCTTTCCCCGGAGTTCGGCGGTCAGCGGATCCATCCCCTTTTCGAGTGCCCTTTTGTTGCGGCCTAAGGCGTAGGGCAACTCGCTCTCAAGGAACTTGATCCAGCCCTCCCCTGTAAGATAGGGCGCCGCCCGGTCGAAGATCGCGGCCTGGGCCTGGTCATAGGCGTATTTTCCGCGATGAGAGGACTCAGTATCCGCCACGCCGTAGAACCGGTATTCCGCAGTCACCTTGTCCACGTGATGGAACCTGAACCGGCGGGAGGCGCGTATCAGAAACTCCCAGTCCTCGAACAGGTCCATGTCGGCGCTGAATCCCTCCAATGCCTCAAAGACATCCCGGTGAAAGAGGACGCTCATCAACGGAATATGGTTGGCAAAAAGAAACAGATCGGGATCAAACGCCTGGTTAAAAATGGTCTCCTTTCTGACGCAGTTTCCCGGGTCTTCCGGCGGGCCTTCATAGTAGGCATTGGAGACGCCCGAGTAGACCACCTTTTCGCCCTTGAGCTGAATAGCCCGCACCAGGGTTTGCACATGATCGAAATAAAATACATCGTCATCGTCGAGAAAATTCAGGTAAAGGCCCTTCGCAGCCCTCCAACCGCTGTTGGCCGCGGCCGCCCTTCCTTGGCTCGTTTCATGGGCAATATAGGCCAGCGGAATCCCGCCGGACAGGGCAGTCGCCACGTCTTGCACATCCTCCCCCCCATCATTCACCACCACAATCTCTAAATTGGCATAGGTCTGCCCTGCGATCGATTTCAGGGCGTTTGCAAGGAGTGCAGGCCGATCCTTTGTGCGCACAATCACTGAAACCAGCGGCCCACCCTCCCCGGGACCGGGCAAGAGCCTTTCCATCTGTTGAAAGGGAATCGAAAAGGGTCCGATCTTTCTGATGATGTCCGATTTCCACACCGAAAACCCCTCGGCATACATCACATCCTTTCCCAGGGTCAGGCTCCTGTAGCGGTCAAGGGCCAGGGCAATATCCTTGTATGGCCTCTCCCTGAGCTGACTCTCGTATGCATCCATGGCCCGGCCCTTCAGGTCCGCCACCTGGGTGACATCCACCAGGACGTTGACCCTGACAGGCTGACCGATTTCGTAAAAAGCCACATCGAGGACAGGAGGATAGCTGTGAAGGGCGTCGCACAGCAGGACACACGCGGCCCGGTGATCCGGGTGAAACTCCAAAGGGGACGGCGCATACACGATGTCAGGGCGAAAAACCTCAAGGAGATCGATCAGCCGCCGCAATGCCCCGCGGAAACCGGCCAGGGACCTGTCGTCGCAGGGCCAGAATTCCAGATCGGTCACGCCCAGGCAGGCACAGGCATTCCTGGCCTCTTGCTGCCTGACATTCACGTACTGATCCACAGGGACTTCCCCGGAGGAATCCCCGGCAGCCCCGTTGGTGAGAAACACCACCTTGACCGGATCCCCGGCCCTGGCATGGATGGCCAGGCTCCCCCCGCACCCGATGGTCTCGTCGTCGGGGTGAGGGGCCAGAACAAGGACCCGCCTGCCGCTGAGGTCGGTTGCGTGATAAGGAATCAATGTCTCTTCTGTGTTCATAGGCCATCTACAAGGGTCGGCGAGGCGTCCGGGGAGCTGTTGGTGCTATCTAAAATAGATCACTGTCCCCCATGGCGTAGTAGAGATGCTTTTGAATCCATTCCTGAGAGAAGGACCGATCAAAAATCGTCACCCCGGCGACCAGTTTATTGGGCTCATCTGTCGCCCTGAATCCAACATCGCGTAATAGCGCCTTCCACCACTGGGGCTCTGGCGAGAACCATGCCTCAATCCGAGCGACTCCCGGAAAATAGTGCGCAAGCACATAATCAAGCATAACCCTCACCGTCCGGACATCCGTTGTCTTTCGAAACAGGGCATCCCCCCAAATCAGCGCATCGCCTCGCCTGGAAAACGCACTCCAGCCCGCCAGCCTTCCAAGGCGCCTCACGGCAAACAAGGTGTGCCGGTGATCCGGGCAATCGAGATATCGCCATTTAAGGTATGCCGCATCCCGCTTGACCAGAAGCCCGTAGCCTTCAGAGACTTGTTGAAAAAAAACGTCAAATTCAGGCCTCATGTGAGCGACCGGTTTAACAGATAAGCCTGACAGGAAAGCCGCCGCCCTCCCTTTGACGTTCAGGCGTAATCCGGCAATGTTCAGCACATGGTAGGGGATTTGGTGCAGATAGCTATACCCCAGAAACCGTTCTCCGAATCGCTTATGATTGCCGGTAATAAACCCATACATGAAAGGCACGGCGCTGATGCAGAACCGGTGGTGAAAATAGTCTGTCATTCGCCCCAATACACTTGTGTTTGCCAGCCCGACCTGTCTGAAGCCGGGCCGCGTCATGATATCCCCTATCTGATAGGAGAGGAATTCGCTCCCCCCCCTTGCCGGTGCATAAAAGGGGACCGGATACCCCGAATAATGCCCGGCCAACGTCCCATCCGCTCCGAATGCCTCTGCAATCCTGTAGGCCCCAAAGGGATTGTCCCTGAACTTCCAGTACCAATGTTCCAGGGTTCTGTCGACCTTAAAGACCTCCGTGAACATAGTCAGGATGTCTGTCTCATCGCCTTCCCGATAACCCCTGACAAAGACCCGATCCTTTTTGCCGACGACAACATGGCAGCCCGTTTTGCTTGGTCTCTCCGGGTCGCGGCTGCTCCTGGCGTTTACGCCGATCCATTCATTACATCGAACCCCAAACCCGAATTCATAAAGGGCGGAAATAACGTCGTTTTGACGCTGTGTCCCAGGGTCTTCCCCTATCAAGGGGTCATCCTTCATCTCATGGCAAATGAGAACGACCCCTTTTTCCCTTAAAAGTCCCCTGACTCCATTAAATGCACGCATCAACGGATCAACGCCGTTGGAAAACCCGCAGAAAAGGATGGCATCGCACTGAGTTGCCATGCCATTTAATTTTTCATGGCCCGGAAAATCGTTGCGACGACACCCTATTCCCCCATGCCCTGTTTCAAGTGACGGATGGGTCGGTGGGTCTGAGAAGAAATACCGAAAAACCTGATACCCGGCGGATTCGAGATGGGTCGAATAGGCCTCTGCGGGTTCGCCGCCCACAACACCGATGGAGGCTGGCAAATCCGGGAGGTGTTTCAGGATGAGATCGGATATGCGGGGCTCTACATCTCCCATCCTTGAGACCTCTCCATCCGGCCGTCCCATGGCCCGCCGGCGTTTGATTCGAGTGGCGTCGAATCTCCCACCCTCCATGAAAATGTCACAAAATGGGTCTCCAATCCTTTAGGTCGACCTAACCGTCCGAAATATTGACCCGGGGTCAACTGATTCCAGTATCCTTTGTGAAACCTCATCACAGACCCTTTGCCAAATCTTCCGGCGGAGGGAATAAAATTGGGGTTGGGACTCCACTCGAAAAGCCAGCCGTCTTGAAGTTCATGGGGTATATCCAGCACAAAGGGCCGACGGAAGCGAGGTGGGGCAAAGCTGCCCTTGGCATCCCTTGGAAGCCATTTTATCCCGGATATCATCTTGTTGGCGCCCCGCCTCCACCCCCGGCAATATTTTTCCAGAAATAGTCGGCGGGATTGGGCCATGAGGGACCTCTTCTGGCCGAGATCCTGCTGTCCGCACTGATCATAGTGGTGAATGGCCTGGGCCCTTGGCTCCACCATAAGCGTAAACCCCGCCTTTTTTATGCGCACAAAGAGGTCCGTGTCTTCATAGTAGAGAAAAAATCGGGGATCGAACAATCCGCCTGCCGCATCTACGGCATCCCATTTGACAAGGACCAATCCGCCAGAAAGATTTCCGACCCTTATGGGGGTTCCGGAACGCCATACCTTTATGGAATGACGACGCCACCACCCACTCAGAAAGCGGGTGATGCCGGCCTCAGGGGGTGCAGCCTCCAGAACATTCTGAAACAGGAGGGAGGGGGGGTATGAGGAGGGAAGGTAAAACCTGCGCCCTTCATCCCAGAACAGGCGTGAGGAGACCGCCCCTACCTTTTCCGAAGAAAACAGCGTCTCCTGGAGTCGTTTCAGACAACCGGGAAGGAGCTTTGCATCCGGGGTGATAAGAAGGATCCCGTCGCCCCGGAATCCGTCGAGGGCCTGGTTGCATGCGCGCGCAAAACCGATATTCTCAGGACTCACCCGCAGATCGACTTTCGAGGGAAGGCCCAACCGCAACCGCTGGGTCTCACCCTTATCGGCACTGTTGTCCACGACCACCACATACACCGACCCCAGGTACTCGGAATCAAGGACCGACCTGACCGCCTGGATCGTCAAATCAGCGCTTTTATAATTGACGATTACGGCAAGTGTTTCCAAATGAGACCGGGGCCTGAGCGGCTTCAGGAAGTCGCCAATGATGTTCCATCCAGAGCATGCCGATTTCAGGGCGGTCGCTTTCAATTAGAAACGGCTCGCTGCTCATCTCATCCAAAGGTCTGAGGGCAAACTCATCCCCCACACTGGCCTTCGCCCGGTAATTTGCTCCATGGACGGGGATGGAGGGGATGACCAGTTCAGTTATCTGCTCACCGGCAAATTCAATGGGGCGCATGCCAGAGATTTTGGTGGTGGTGACAAATGCCGGATCTGTATCGGATTGACCCATGCCAATGGCCAAATGGCCTTTCAGGGGCAAGCCGCTTCGTCGAGTCTTCACCTGGATCACAATAGTCTGAAATTGCCGTACCCGGTGAAGGGGCCTTCCCTTTTCGTCCACCATGCACACGGATTCAATGGTGACTTCAGGCAGATGGGAACCGTCTGAATAATCGTGCACCACAGCATCGCCGTCCCCATCCCGCTCGAGATAGGCCAGATACGCGGAGATGACCTTTGACGTCCTTCCGGCGCTGTTGAGGCGGCCCTTGTGCAGCCAGATGGTGTTTTCACACAGCTCGCTGATGAGATACATGCTGTGACTGCAGACAAGGATGGTCTTTTCAGCCTCCCTGAACCCCATCATCCGCTCCACACACTTTTGCTGGAATCGCTGGTCTCCCACGCTCAAGGCCTCGTCAATGATAAGCACCTCTGGATCCACACTGGTAGCAATGGAAAAGCCCAAACGAACATACATCCCGGATGAGTATGTCTTGACAGGACGATCAATAACCGCTTCCAACTCGGAGAACTCGATGATGGATGCTTCCCGATCTTTGATCTCTTCCTCATCGAGACCGAGGAGGGCCGCGTTGAGGTAGATATTTTGCCTGCCGCTGAATTCCGGGTGAAACCCGGATCCCAGCTCCAGGAGAGCCGCCAGCCTGCCCCGAGTCTCAATCTTTCCGGAAGTGGGCCTTACCGTCCCGGCCAGCATCTTCAGGAGAGTCGATTTCCCGGCTCCATTTTCACCGATGATCCCTAACGTATCTCCTGGGGAGACTTGAAAAGAAACATCCGATAAGGCTTCGACAAGTTCATGGCAGGGCCGTCGGGTAACGGCCTCTTTCAGACGGTCGAAGGGCTTCCGATAGACCCGGTACTGTTTCGTCAGATGTTGCGCATCCACCGCTGTCAATGTCTCTTCCCTATGCGTTGGCAGGCTCACAGGTCTTCTTTCTACAAGACATCGGCAAAGGCATATTTGGAGCGCTCGAAAAACAGGATGCCGCCCACAAACAAGATAGCGCTCAGGCCGACGGTGTATCCGAGCATCGACCAAGAAATAGTGCCCTGCAGCAATACCTGGTGGTAGAGTTCAATAAACGGATACATGGGATTGAGCTTGATCATCCACCGGTAATTCTCCGGGACCATGCTCATGGGATAGATGATGGGCGTCAAAAAGAACCACAATGAAATGACAATCCCCATGAACTGCTTAATATCCCTTAAAAAAACAGTTAGGCTCGAAATCAGAATGATCAGGCTAAGGGTAAATGTCATATGCACGCCGACCACTACCGGGAGCCAGAACCAGCCGAGATGGGCGTATCCCCTCAAGATCAGATACCCCAGGTACATGACAAATCCGACCCCGTTCAGAAAGAAGGGCACGATGACGCCTGTCAATGGGAGGAGTTCTAATGGAAAGGCCACCTTGGTAATCAGATTGGCCCTCTCCAAGAAAAGGCTGGTCGAACCGTTGAGCGCCTCTGAGAAGGCCAGCCACGGCAGCATCCCGGCCAGAAAGAAAACTGCGAAGCTGTCGGTGCCCGTTTCCATCGGCTTCAGTCGAATCTGTAAAACGACTGAAAACACAAAGATATAGATAAATAGATTGGCCAATGGGGTCAGCAGACTCCAGACGAAGCCGCCGATGGACCCCGCAAAGCGCCCACGGATATCGTTTTGCAAAAACCCCCAAAAAAGGGTCCGGAACCGAACCGGGACCTCAAGCCAGCGCCGGATGAGAGAAAAAATGGTCATGGATTGAAAGGGGGGATTGAGGAATTGAGGGGGACATCACCCCTCCGGATAAAACCGCTTCATGACATTCCTTACCTTCTGCTTGAATTCATCCGTCACTGCATCCACGTCATCTGAATCGGCAACCACCCTGGGCGTAATGAGGACAATCAGCTCGATCTTTTCCACATCCTTTCCCCAGTCCCCGAACAGGTACCGGACCACGGGGATCTTGATCAGGCAGGGCACCCCTGTAATGCTCTCGTCCTCCTTGTCCTTGATCAGCCCGCCGATGGCGATGGTCTGGCCGTGCCCCACAGTCAACGTGGTGCTGACCGTCCGCTTGAAAAAGGCAGGATAGGTCTGCCCCCCCACGTCAATATTTTTTTTCTCTAAGTCGCTGACCTCCTCGCTGATGTCCATGGTCACCAGGCCCCGATCATTGATGTGGGGGGTGACGGAAAGGATTACCCCCGTGTCCCGGTACTCGATCGACGTTTGAGAGACCGCTGTAGCCGAGGCATAGTAGGTTTGAGAACTGGCTACCGGGATCTCCCTGGAGACATCGATTTTGGCCTCCTTGTTGTCCGATGCCAGGACATGGGGAGATGAGAGGATGTTTATCTTCCCCTCGAGGGCCAGGGCATGGAGCGCCACATACCATTTGTCCGTCACCCCGATAGAGTATTTGAGGCCCGAACCCGCGGCGTCGGCTCCGGTCCCGACCAATTTATTGATGGTGGCGGCAAAACTGGCTGTCCCCTGTGCGGCGCCCTGCCCGAAGGCCCACTCCGTCCCTACTTTCGTGTTGGTATTCACGCTAATCTCGGCGATGGTGGCCTCGATCAAGACCTGCCTCGGCAGGACATCGATCTGCCGAAGTACATTTTCAATGACCCGATAATCCGATGGGGTCGCCTCGATGAGAAGGGCATTCCGTATCTCGTCCGGGGTGATATCAACCTCTCCCGTCAAGGTCCCGGATGCGGAGGCCTCTCCCTTTTCAGTAACAGGGGCCTTCTCGGCAGGCGTTTCAGCCTTGGATTTGGCGGCAGTCTCTTCCGCCTTTTTTTCCGCCACGGCCTCTCTCGAAAAAGGATTCCTGGAAACAGCGGCAGACCTTCCGGCGCTTGTTTTACTCGTCTTCGATTTTTCTTTAGAAGAAGATTTTTTTTTGGAAGACACTTTTTTGAGGAAGACCCTCTCCAGAAGCTTGCCCAAATCTTCCGCTTCCCCGTTCTTGACAAAATAGACATAGATCTTGGGCGCGGCCTGCTTGTCGATCACATCGATTTGATGGAGGATTTCTTCCACCTTTTTAAATACAACGGGGTTGGTGCTCACCACAAACAGGGTATTCAGCTTGGTGATGGGGATGAATTTGACAAAGACATTGCTGGCCTCTCCATAGGAGGAAGTGAAGTCGGTGAGGGTCTTGGAGACCTCTTCCACATCGAGATATTTGACCGGATAAACCTTGTAAGACACCTTTTCAAAAATATTGACGTCAAAGGTCTCCACCAGCCTCAATATTTTCAGGATATTGGCCCCGTTGTCCACCACCACCAGGGTATTTGAGGCGGCGTCTGATACAATGGTCCCCCCGGCGGATACGAAGGGGGTCAACAGCTTCACCATCTCCTGGGCAGACATGAACTGGAGGGGGATGATCTGGATAACGAGTTTATCCATGGGAGGGATGTCTTCGCCCTTCCTGGGAAGCCGTGTGACGATCGGCATTCGCGCGCTATCCTTCAACTGGGCTATTCGGTACAGACTCCCCTCTTTGATCGCGGTCAGGCCGTTTACCTCCAGGATTTGAAAAAAGAGGGGCAACAGATCCTTTTTCTGTAACCCCCCGGCCGTATTGATAGTCACCTTCCCCGTGACATTCGGATCGACGATATAGTTGATCTCCAGCAATTCGGCGATGGTGCTGATCACTGCATAAAGGTCTGCATCGTCAAAATTGAGGACGATCTTGGGTCCCTTCTCTTCCTTCGGACCCTCCTTGTCTACCTTCTGCATGTTGAGTTGGAGCTGGGAAGAAGCAGGAAGAGGCTTAGGCACCGATCGATCTTTGATCGACTTTTCTTCTGATCGCTCATTTTCAACCACCGCAACAGGCCTTTTCTCCGTGGAAGATTTCATGCGCTGGGCCTCGGAATCCGATGACATAGAAACCTCTGAAATTTCATTTGTCTTTCCATTAGCGGCTGTTGCGCGGGTCTCTATCTTTTTTGTGGAGGCATCCAAACGCTCGGACTTCCCTGCCTCAACCCCTCTATCCCTGGGATGGGTCTGCGGTCCCCCGCAGCCTGTTATTAGAAGCAGAGTTAACATGATCCAAAAAGACGTCCACCTATATCCCGTGAGTCGTTTCATCATAAATTTACCTTTTCTCGGGCTCGGTTCTTTGAGTCACACCCGGGAGGCCCATGGGGAGCCCCATGGGCCTTTGTCCGGCTTCAGTGGGTATTACCTTCTCAGGGCTCTTTTCCTTGGGCGCCTCGGCCTTCTCAGGACTCTTTTCCTTGGACGCCTCGGCCTTCTCAGGACTCTTTTCCTTGGACGCCTCGACCTTCTCAGGGGCGCTGCCCGCTTGCACCCCCTTTTTCGTGTCAATCACGATGGGACCGGCCGCCGTTTTCTCAAAGACACGCTGTTTCGGCTTATCCTTATCATACAAGGCAACATCAAAAGCCAGTCCCTCTGCACCCAGAACCACCCCTGTCCTCTTGATCTCATTGACCGTAAACCGGTCCACGGCGTCCCCCACCTTTACCCATCTTATCTCTTCGCCAGAACGAGAAGCCTGTTTATGGTCCCTCTCCCTCCCCAAAATAGGCATGACTGGACTCTTGATCAGTGCTTTTTTCTCCTCATTGACCATCATGACCCCATAGATGGAAATCCGCTTAACGGTCTCTTGCAGGATCTTAAGGAGGTTTGGGTCAGGCCCTGCCGGTTTCGGCTTTGTCTCCGCCCCACTTTGTTTCTCCCCGTCCGGCGATCTTAGTGTTGAAAAGAGGTTATGACTGACGAGGACATTATACTCCGACTCGCCGGGCGCCTCCATTTTGCCAGGGGTCTTCTCTGAAACAGGCAACGCATGCTTAACACCGCCTGCTTCCGGAAGTTTCTCTTGCTCTTTTGACCAGACGCCGTAGGCCTTTATGCCGAAGAACACAACGACTGCGGCCAAAACAAAATTAATTATCCATCCCCTGAATAACATGCGCACAGATCCCTCTTATCCTTTCATGCCTTTCATATAGCCCGCAACAATCATCTCGCATCGAATGGACCCGCTGGCGCCTCTTGTTGCATAATCGATTCTCAATTTCGTCACTGTCAGATATTTTTGAAAAACACTGATCCTGTATAAGACCTCCTTTAACTGGGAGATCGTGGCATCGATGTAAAACTCCACCGGGACGCTAAGGTACCCATCTTTCTCCGACTCCTCCGGGTTCAATACCTGGAGTCTCCCTATAACCACCCCGCTTTTTTCAGTGATCTTCTGCAAAATTTCCTGTATTTGAACTGCAGTCAGCACAGGCGTTTTCCCCGTGAGCAATCCCTCCTCGGCTTTCGTGAGCGCACCTTTTAGATTTTCTACGCTTGTCTTTAATCCGCTCTCAGCCTTAAGCCGTTTCTGGTACTTTACAATTCTCCCCATTTTCAGCTCGATCTCTGCCTTGGGAGAAAGCATACCTTCAAAAAAAGGATAAAACCGATACACAAGCCCCAAGACAAGGAGGCCTGCTGCGACAATAAGGATATACTTCCGATTTCTATCCAATTTGAAACGAAACATGATCCCTCTCGAAGCGCGGCCTTTGAGACTCAAAAGGTTCACGGCAATCTAAATTCAAAAGCAAAAACTTCTCCATCCCATCTTAGACTCTATGTTTATAATTTCTCTGCAACTTGCGGAGAAGTTGGTGTTCCTTGTTGGTCAGTAACCGGTAAAAAAATCTTCGTGCCTTCGTGTCTTTGTGTGAGATATTTTTTGGTTGCGGCTATGCCGCGTTAGGCATTTTACCTGCTCAACTTAAGTCCTATCCTGAATCGCTCTTTGCCTGCAGGGCTTCTCGTAATAGAAGAAAGAAACCCAACCTCCTTAAGCAGTGGCGAATCCTCGAGTAGAGGAATCAGCTCCGAGGCGGAATCCGCCCATCCTTCTATTTCTATTTTGGAACCTTTGTCGGAGTAGGCAAATCTCAACAGCCAGGCACTCTTGGGAATCCTCTCGCTAAGCTCCTTAATCACATCCAGGACTGTCAGCCGATCCTTTCGAAGGCGGTCAAGAAAATCAATGCGCTTTTCAATTCTGGCGCATTCGGCAGTTATCTGTTCTAAATTCGTGACCTCGACTTTGAGTCTATCCAATTCATTGTCAAGTTGTTTGATGTAACTCTGTGTATTAAAGATCGAACCCCCTATCCAGCCCAATGCCAGAAGTAGAACCACCCCTGCCAGTCCAACCATGGCATAGTAACCTGCCTTGCTCCTCTTTTTCCTCATTTCTTCGGGAAGCAGGTTAACATCTGTAGGCACCTCTTGGATCCCTTTCAATGCCAAGCCGTAAGCCGGTATGATAACAGTGGAGGGCACGTCTGTTGCGGAAAGATCGAAGAGACGGATATCAAAGGCTTCGTCCTCCTTCAAGTAGGTCATCAAGGCGCCATCTCTTCCCATATTGCACATGACGGTCTTCAACGGGACCTCAGGGTCTCCCAACGATTCCTTGAGCATTTTCAAGCTCTGTGAGACCTGCTCGTGGAAATCCGCGCCCCATTGAGCCTCGTCAATCGCTCTTGAATGAGCCAAAAAGCCTGATCGTAACACGTCTATTTCTATGCCGCCTTCCCTTACATAAATCAGCACGTAGGGATCTGGTTCATGTGACCCGGACAGCATGGCAAAGAAGTTGGCCATCGCTGTTGAAGAGACTTCAATACTGGAAAGCCTCGCTCCTGAGGCCTTTTCGAGGGATATGACATAAGGGTTAATAAATTCTTGTTTCACCGCCAACAAGAGTAACTTCAATTTCTCTGAATCTTTGTCCTCTGAAATAACCTGATAGTCAAAATAGACTTCCCCGGGCGCGAACGGCACATACTTTTCCAGTTCATACCTTACGCTGTCTCTTAGGTTCTCCTTTACAACCAGAGGGAGATCCACATATCTCAGGATCGCTGCTTCGCGCGGTATTCCCAGAAAGAGAGCGGCTGATGAAATCTTGTTTCTGCCAAAAAACTCCTTGATCACACGTCCCAGTGTATCTATCGTCTCCTGGCTGGATAGTCCCCCTTCAATTGGATATACGGCATGGGCCGCCAATTTGGCGCCCTTGAAAGATGCCTTCAGATAGGCAACTACGATTGCCCTTTCCTGGATATCGACCCCGACGCTTGCCTGGAAAAACAATTAAATCCCCCACCCCATCATGCTCATTTTGTGCGCGACGGTCTCTCAGTCTAACGTCTAAGACCGTCGCGCCATTGAACGACCCGCCACCCTCTTTTGATAGTTGGACTGACCTCTACCATCGCCTCGATACCCTTGTGAATCCTGCCCCCTGGAATCAGCCCCCTGGATGATATCGTATAGTAGGCGCTCTCTTCTACGGTGATATAAGGAGACATGTCCTTATACACATCCGGCCCGACGACTGGCGAAAGTTCATCCAGTAACTTGAAGTCCTTTTCCTTTCTATAGTTGATGATTTTTTGAACAAGCTCGTCCGTCATCGAAGGAAGCGCTCGGAGCATCTTTTCCGATGCCGCATTGATGCAGATTCTGTTGCCGAACACGTAGCCGCTTCGACCCTGGAGGATATCCCCCGTGCTTTTCCTGATTGCGCGTTTATCCAAGAACACCGTTACCATATCTTGCAGCCCGCCATAATACATCTCGGGTGTCACCCCTCTGACCAAAAGCAATTCCTCCTCGGAGTCAAAGTCGCCATTCTTACACTCATACGGCTCGGGCAAAGAATTATAATATTCATTCTCCGCACCGTTTAAACGGTGTAGATTGTCCTTGTCTCTCCAGTCCAGGATTGAATCGACAATAATAACCTTTTGTTGATCCTCAAGGTCAAAGGCGTCCACCATTATTTTCAGAAGGCCCTCGTTTGCCTGGTTGATGTTGATCTTACCCACCTCATTCCCTATTTTCACCTCAAATGTGCCGGCTCCAAAAGGCACCGGGGGGATGTTCACATTGATTCTCCAACGAGCTGAATCTTCATTTCCCCCATCCGGCGCTGCTCCACCCCTTTTTTCTTCTCTTTTTGTTTTATCGTCGAACAGCTTTGTCTTTTGGAGTATAACCTGATTCCGAATCAATTCACCAATCGCCTTGTTCAGGCCGGCAAGTGCAAGATAATAGGCCTCACTCTGCTCCTTGAAATTTCGGGTAATGTTCACCTCGGTCCGCATGGCGTAACAGAATTCTCCCGCAATCACGGAGAGAAGGGCAAGGACCCATAAGATCAGGACCAGTGCGATCCCTTTTTGATTATTGATGTGCGGCCGTTTCATCTCTTCTTCTGAGACCTCTCCTCACTCTCAGGATGAATAGGGGCAATGACGCGAAGCGTCATCGCATCCTCGTCTCTCTGAAACGTCATCCTGACCGCAATGGGGAATCCCTCGTCCGAGCCCGGGTCCCACACCTCTTGCCATTCCGGAGTGAGACCCCCTTCTTCAGGCCGCTTCAAGTAAGCAAACGCAATATAATAGGCCTCGGGAATCAGCACATAAAAATCCGCTTCATCCGGGTCCTCCAAAATACCTTTGCTCGTCATAGACACGACGTCCTGTTCATAAAGAGCAAGCTCCTCGCTCCCTTCATCGGTCGAATTGACAACGTATTTCACATACACCATCCCTGACCGGGTGGTGGGGACTACGGGGTGGCGGGACATAAACGACATGGAACTCTCATCGCCCTTGAATAGGTAGGGTTCTTTGCCTTCTTGCTTAATTTCACGGGCACAAAAGGAGGAAATCTGCCGCTTTATCAGGGCCAGGACGACCTTTTCCCGCTGCTGAGCCTCCACGCTTGCCTCGCCCTTCTCCCATGCCCTAACCCCTATCCTGAGGGACCCGAAAATGATCACCAGAACAACGCCGACAATGGTCAGGGAGATGAGGAGTTCCAGGAGGGTGAAACCGACCGGGATTGACCATTGTCGATTGCCGATTGCCGATTGACCCAAATAAGAACCTGCTGATCCCGAACTTCTCAATTCCTTAATCCCTCAATCTTTCTCCTTTTTCTTTCCCACCACCTTCAGGGTGGTCAATTGAAAATGTTTTCCTGTCTCCGCCGTATCTGGACCCCATGCCACGTCCACCATAATCTGGAACGTATCAAAGGGGAGTTTTGAGGCCTCCTCTTCGGGCTGCTCCACTCGAAGGATCTCCGCACGCCATTGATAGTCATCATCATCACATTCACCTTCTTCCACCCCTGAGATCAACACTTCCCTGAGCAGGATCTCATCCATCTTTTCCTGTGCGTAAAAGACGCCCTTGGTATATTGTTCCGACACCCGGATCGATTTAAGAGCGCCTGAGAACAGCTGCAAAACCACCACGAGGGAGATGGCAAGAATCGAGATGGCCACCAGAATCTCAATAAGCGTAAAACCGGCATTTGAGAGTCGGGACCGAGGACCGCAAATGGGAGAAAGCAACGGCATGTTATTCCTCAGGTACCTTGTGCCCTGCCCTCTCTCCTATGCCCTATTCGTCCTGGCCGCTTTCGCCCAATTGAACCGTTCCGGTGATAAAATCAACGGTAATGCGGTATGCATGTCCCCGTTTATTGTCCAGGATCACGGTTCCGCCGCTGCTCCCACCGTCGGCAAAAAAGGCAATCAGAAAAAGCCCCGAGGTCGCCTCCTCCTCTCCGGATATACCCTTTTGGATCTGGACACCCTCCGGCAGATGATAACGCTTCACCTTCGCCTGAGATTCCGGCGTCTCGGCTTCCCCCCTATCCGTTTCCCCGGATTCTTCCGCTTCCCCCTCATCCGGTCCGATAGTCACGCGCCCCTCGTCAAGGTCGAACCGGGCCAAATAGGTGGTGGTTTCGGCAGCGGCCTGGCTCCTGGCATACCTGAGGGACGCAGCAACCCTCTTGGCAGCGGTCTTTAGATCCATGTTGGTCAGGGACCCGGCCAGTTTGGGACCCACAAAACCGCTGACGACAGCGATGATGACAAGGACCACGAGCAGTTCTATGAGGGTAAACCCTCCTTTATTTTTCCGTCTCGCTATCGCTCTTTCTCCTCGATTCCCCGCCAGCTCACAATGTCCATATTTTCCTCATCCCCTCCCGCGCTTCCATCCGCGCCGTACGAAATGATATCACAATCCCCATGCTCCCCGGGGCATCGGTATTGATAGGGGTGGCCCCACGGATCCACGGGAACCTCTTTCGGGAGATAAGGCCCGTCCCACCTTTCCACGCCGCTGGGCCGGGTCCTGAGGGCCTCCAATCCCTGGCTCGTGGTAGGATATTGTGAGGTATCAAGCCTGTAGCTATCCAGGGCGGTTTCAAACAGCGTGATCTGGGCCTTGGCCGCCTTCTGTCTCGATTTTCCCACCTTACCGAACATGCGAGGCCCCACCAGTGCAGCCAGAAGGCCTAAGATGACCATGACGATCAGCAGTTCTATTAATGTAAACCCTCTGCTTTTTCTTTCAATTCTATTCATCATCGCTCCTCATAACGTTCGTCAACGCCTCAATGCCTAAAAAGGCATATCATTCACACTGAATATGGCCATGAGCATGGAAATCACGATGAATCCCACCACCAGACCCATAACGAGAATCATGGCAGGCTCCAGAAAACTGATCAGCCTTTTGACCATGTTCTTTACCGCCTTGTCGTAGTTTTCCGCCACCTTCAAGAGCATGGCGTCCAGTCTGCCGGTCTCTTCTCCCACCGTAATCATCTGAATGGCCAGCGAGGGGAATATGCCGCTGTCGCTCAGGGGCTTGGAGAGACGCTCCCCTTCTTTCACCCGGTTATAGACCATATCCATGGATCTGGCAATCACCTGGTTGCTCATGATATCCTTCACCATGCGCAGGGCCTGAAGAATGGGCACGCCGCTTTTTGTCAGGGTCCCCAGGGTCCTGGCAAAACGGGCCACCTCAACCTTTTTTACCAGGTCCCTTGTCACCGGAAGACGCAATTTCTCTTCATCAAACCGCAACCGGCCGGCGGGCGATCTCACATAGCGCCTTATAAGGTAATATCCCCCGCCCATCCCCACAAGGATCAACCACCAGTATCTGCGCAATAGGTCGCTGAGTCCCAGCAGAAACCGAGTGCTCAGGGGGAGGGCCTGGCCCATGTCGGAGAAAATAATAGCGAATTTGGGGATCACAAAGGTCAACAGCACGATAATGGAAACCCCACCCACAAAGACCAGGAATAGTGGGTAAACAAGGGCCGATTTCAGATAGTCCATTAAATCCTGGGAACTCTCCAGAAACTCGCCCAAACGAACCAGCACCGTCTCCAAAACCCCACCGGCCTCCCCCGCCCTGACCGTGTTCACATACAGGATCGAAAAAAGGCTGGGATGCCTGGACAGGCCGTCTGAGAGATAACCGCCTCCCTGTACGGTTCTGAGGATATCCCCCACCACCTCCCGGACCTGTTCCTTTTCCGCAGAATTAATAAGAATAGACAGCGCCCTGTCCACCGGCAGACCCGCCTCCAGAAGGGTGGCAAGGTCCTGGGTAAAGATCATGACATCCTTGGACGATACCCTCTTGAAAATCGATCCAAACAGGCTTGATACGTCGGCATTGAGGGATTTGGCATTTCCTTTTTGACGGGTTATCCGTATGGGGATGAGACCCATCCTGTGAAGTTCGGATACAACCCCCTTTTCTTCTTCTGCTTCGAGGCTCCCATCAAAGATCTTTCCCGAACTGTCCGTTGCCTTGTAGGAATAGACCGGCATCTCTATTTTGAGAGGGTAACCCTCAACACCTCCGAGATGGTGGTGATCCCCTGTTTGACTTTACGCCACCCGTCCTGACGCAGGGTCACGAGCCCCTTCTTTAAAGCCAGGTCCTTAATAGCCTCTGTCGTGCCCCGGTTCGTGATCTCCCTTCTGATGTCGCCATCCACCGGCAAATACTCAAAAATGGCGGTCCTCCCCCTGAATCCGGTATATCTGCATTCCTCGCATCCTTTTCCCGCAAAAAACTGGACGCCCGATGCCTCTTCGGGGGATATCGCCATGGAATTCAACAGTTTCACATCCGGCTTCGTCGGCGCCTTGCAGTGGAGGCAGATCACCCTGACAAGCCGCTGGGCCAGGACTCCCAAGAGGGTTGAACTTAAGAGAAAACTTTCTACACCCATCTCCAGAAGCCTGGAGACAGCCCCTGCCGCATCGTTGGTATGGAGGGTGCTGAAAAGGAGGTGGCCGGTCAAGGCCGATTGAATGGCGATCTCAGCGGTCTCCCGATCTCTGATCTCCCCCACCAGGATGATGTCGGGGTCCTGCCGAACAATGGACCGAAGGCCATTCGCAAAGGTCAGGCCGATCTTGGGCGTGACCTGTATCTGGTTAACCCCGCTCAACTGGTATTCAACCGGCTCCTCGAGGGTAATGATCTTGTTTTCCGGTGAATTGATCTTGGCAAGGGTGGTATAGAGCGTGGAGGTCTTCCCGCTCCCTGTAGGCCCGGTTACCAGGATCATTCCGTAAGGCTGCGATATCAATTCCATATACTCCTCAAAGATATCCTCAGGAAAACCGAGCTTCTCCAGATCCAAGATCAGGGTGTCCCTGTCCAGGATTCTCATCACCACGCTTTCCCCGAAGAGGGTTGGAATGGTTGAGATCCTGAAATCGATCTCCTTGTCGGCGATCTTGAGTTTGATCCGTCCATCCTGGGGGAGACGCCGCTCCGCGATGTCCAGCTTGGCCATGATCTTTACCCTGGAGATGATGGCC
>JAUPKI010000166.1 GCA_030837545.1 Thermodesulfobacteriota bacterium
CATCAGGAGGCTTCAAGTGAAACCGATTCGGTACACAAAAGAAATGGTGGATGAGTTTCTGAGGGACGGATACTGGACAAACGAGACATTCTATGACTTCTGTTATAAATTCATGGCCGGCATCAAAGAGAGATCAAAAAGGAAAGCAGTTCAATCTGAAGATTGAACTTTCAATTCCTGAATTCCTGAATTCTCAATTCCTAAATCTTGACATCAGGAGGCTTCAAGTGAAACCGATTCGGTACACAAAAGAAATGGTGGATGAGTTTCTGAGGGACGGATACTGGACAAACGAGACATTCTATGACTTCTATGACAGAAATGCCAGGGAGTATGGCGACAAGGAGGCCCTGGTGGACGAGAAATACAGGGTCACCTGGGCCGAGGCCAAGCGCCTCGTGGATGCCATGGCCATTTCCTGGGTCGAGATGGGGATCCCCAAGTTTGCCCGGGTCATCATCCAGTCTCCCAACAGCGTCTACGGGTTTCTCTCCAGAATCGCCTGCGAGAGGGCCGGCCTCATATCCCTGACGGTCTATCCTTACCTGCGCCAGAAGGAACTGGAGTACATGGTGGAACGGACCGAGGCCACGGCCGTCATCATTCCAAACGTATATCGCAAGTTTGATTACCTGGAGATGTACAAAGGCCTCCAGCAGCGGTTCTCCCACCTCACAACCATCTTTCTCTTTGACGATGAGGTGCCGACCTCTGCCCCGAAAGGGACCTATTCCCTGACTCGAATGATCGAGGAACGGGCGAAGCGACCGGTGGACGAGTCCGTGCTTGTCGAACGGCGACTGGATCCCATCTGGAACGTGGCGCTCCTGACCACCACCAGCGGGACCACCGGCCTTCCCAAGCTGGTGGAATGGCCCCTCGCCCCCCGAGTCTGCACCTCCAAGGGGAGGGTCGATATCTGGGGCCTCAATAAAAACGACATCACCATGGCCATCGCCCCCCATGCGGGCGGGGCAGCGGGGACCCTCACCTACTTTGCCGCGCCCCTGGCCGGGGCCAAGACGGTCATGCTGGAGGAATTTACGCCGGAAGGGGCGCTGGCCCTCATCGAAAAGGAGAAGGCCACGGCCATCGGCGTGGTGCCCACGCACCTGGTTCGAATGCTGGAGGCAGACACCTCCAAATATGACCTCAGTTCGCTCCGCTTCATCCGATCGGCCGGCGGGTATCTCTCCCCTCAGGTAGCGGAAGAGGCGGAAGAGGCCTTCGGGGCCGCCATTACCAGCGACCTGGGCACCCAGGATATGGGATCGGTCTCCGGTTGCCGCGTAGAGGATCCTAAAGACCTTCGCCGCAGGACCGTGGGAAGGATGCTCCCCGGAAACAAGGTACGGCTCATGAATGAAGATAAGACGCAGGAGGTCCCGGAGGGCGAACCCGGCATCCTCTACTTCAGGGGGCCGCATGCACCGGCAGGCTATTACCGGGACGAGAAACTGACGGCCACGGTCTTTGATCCCGACGGGTGGACCACCACCGGCGATATCGTCAAATTCGACCAGGGGTGCCTCTGGATACTGGGCCGGGCCAAGGACATGATCATTCGCGGCGGGCAGAACATCTACCCGGCGGAAATTGAAGGGCTCCTGAACGAGCATCCCAAGGTGGCGTCAGTGGCCATTGTGGGGTATCCTGACCGGGAAATGGGTGAGCGATGCTGCGCCTATGTCATCCCCAAGGCCGGCCAGACCTTTACCTTTGAGGAGATGGTGAAATTCCTGAAGGGAAAGCAGGTGGCTATGTTCAAGCTCCCGGAACGACTCATCATCGTGGACGAATTTCCTGCGGTGGGAGACTCGGGAAAGGTGAACAAGGAAACCTTGAAAAAGGACATTAAGGCCAGGATCGAGGCGGAACAGAGATAAGAATTGTTGATTGAGGATTGTCGAGTGAAAGATGTGCGATGGGTCGGATAGTTATATAGTAGCCGTTCACGGGTTCAAAGGTTCAGAGGTTCAAAGGTTGTATTGCCATCACCACAGGTCATTTTGCAAACGTTTTGTACGGAAAAATCAACCGGTTCGACATTCCTACAAACCTGGAACATGGTATTTCTCAATTATGTGGCAAAACCAGCATCCCTTACGGGGACTTGAGGTCTTCAATCCCTTCTTTGTCCTTAACCCTGAATCCCGCTGCGGCGGGAAACCCTGAACCTGTGAACGGTTACGTTATATATTATCTGCGTTAATCTGTGAAATCTGTGGATGAATGATATGGCGGAAAAGACGGTGCTGATTATCTCCACCCTGGATACCAAGGGTGCGGAGACCTATTATCTCAGGGATAAACTTGAATCCCTCGGCCTGAACCCTCTGCTCATGGACATCTCCATGCGGGGGGAGGGGCCGACCCGGGCCGATATCGCCCCTAATGAGGTGGCGGCGGCCGGGGGGAGCACGATCGAGGAGATCCGTGCATCCAAAGAGCGCTCCCGGATCACCCATATCACCATCGCGGGTGCGTCACGCATCGCCGGCGAACGCTTCGCCCAGCGAAAACTGCACGGCGTGATCGGCATGGGCGGATCCACCGGATCGCTTATGGCCACTGAGGTTATGCGGTCGCTCCCCTTCGGCATCCCCAAGGTGATGATCTCGTCCACCGCAGCGCTCCCTGGTCTCTCGACCCGCTACATCGGCACCGGCGACATCGCCCTGTTTCATTCGGTCATCGAGATATCCGGCCTGTCCGACCTCTTGAAGAATGTAATGGACCGGGCCGCCCACGCTATTGCCGGGATGGTCCAGGGGACCATCACATTGCCCAAGGCCGGGAAAGGGAAGGCGATTGCCCTCACCATGCTCGGACCCTGTGAAAAATGCGCCAGTTCGGTGAGGACGGCCCTGGAGGGGGCCGGGTGTCAGGTCATCGGCTTTTCCGCGGCCGGGATCGGGGACCGGGCCATGGAGGAGATGATCTCGCAAGGCCTGTTTCAGGGGGTCATCGACTTAGCGCCGGGCGGGGTCGGAGAACATCTCTTCGGCTTCATGCGGGACGCCGGTCCCCACCGCATGGAATCTGCGGGCAAGGCAGGCATCCCCCAAATCATCTCCCTGTGCAGCGTCAATCACATGACCCCGTCCAAATCCAGATACAAACCGGAATATCATGAGCGGAGAAAGTATGATCTGGACAAGTACCGCACCTGGGTCCGTCTCTCGCCCGATGAATTGAGAGAAGTGGCTGCCGCCTTCAGAGAAAAATTGAATTCAGCAAAGGGTCCTGTAAAGGTCGTCATCCCCCTGCGGGGATGGTCTTCTGTAGATTATCCTGGGAATGCGACTTACGACCCGGAAGAAGACCGGGTCTTTGTGGAAGAACTCCGAAGGGGCCTGAATCCAGACATCGAGATCATGGAAATCGACGCCAATATGGAAGACCCTAAATTTGCAGATGCAGTTGTCGAAGCGTCCTTCAAAATTCTCTGATTACGGATGGACGCCTGCGCATCCAGAGAGAAGAAACCATGAAAAAGCGGATCATTGTCGGCATCTCAGGCGCCAGCGGCGTTATCTACGGGGTCACACTCCTGCGTCTCCTTAAGGAAAAGGGGATCGAGACCCACCTTATCATATCGGAGGCAGGGGAAAAAAACATTGGAATCGAAACGACCTACAGCCTTCCCGAGGTCAAGGCCATAGCCGACTATTGCTATAACAACCGCGATGTGGGCGCGGCCCTGGCCAGCGGTTCATTTCTGACCGATGGAATGGTGGTGGCGCCCTGCACCATCAAAACCCTTTCAGGCATTGCCAACTCCTATACCGACAACCTCCTTATCAGGGCCGCGGATGTGACATTGAAAGAGAAACGAAAACTGGTCCTCGTGGTCAGGGAAACCCCTCTTCACAAAGGGCACTTGAGGCTCATGACCATGGCCGCAGATATGGGGGCACACCTCCTACCCCCGGTCCCCTCATTTTACCACCAGCCCAAGACCATCGAGGACATCATCCACCAGACCATCGGCAAGATCTTTGATTACCTGAACATCGAGCACCATCTCTTCAAACGGTGGGGCGAATAGCCTCCCGGACGACCTCAAGGAGTCCTCCCTGATCCCCGAAACGGCATCCTGCGCCCCTATCCAACGATTTTTTAACTCTTGACAAAGTATCCATTTGCAATACCATCAGGAAACTCAGTTCAGCTTGATCAACCGGCAGAGCCATTCCCCGTGGAGGCGCGACATGCAACCTATGACCCCCCAGATCAGCACACTCATCCATATGGAAAACCCTCAAGATGTCCTGAATGAAGCCAAAAAGATTGCATCCATGATGGTTCCTGGATTTGATGTGGAGCCTCTCAATGGCGCATTCCTGGACGTTCTAAGGCTTTTTGAAGGGAGATATCCCGGATACCTGGCATGTGACACCCAGTATCACGATCTCAAGCATACCACGGACACCTTCCTCGCCATGGTCAGGATCATTCATGGCGCGGCGGTGACAGGCCGTCCCTTCTCAGCGTGGCATATCGCCCTGGGCCTGATCAGTGCCCTGTTTCACGACTCGGGGTATCTGCTTGCGGGTGGCGAGGAAGGGCCAGGGGCCAGATATACCCTGGTCCACATCCAGCGCAGCATCGCCTTTATGGACGACTATTTTGCGACAAGGGGTTTCTCAAGAGGAGATTTTCAGTTCTGCCGCAACATCCTCAAATGCACCGGACTCGACGTCAGGATTGATGAGATACAATTTGCCTCTCAGGAAAACGAAATCCTGGGCAAGATGCTGGGCACGGCCGATCTCTTAGTACTTAATAAGGAGCGTTCAGTAATGTAAGCTGATCGTCAGATCCAGGGTTCCCCCGTCGTAGGGGAATCTGGCGGCAGAGAACGAAGGGGGGCCGAGCATTGCTTTTGCGCCGTTTGAAAAACCGTAGCCTTCCGTTGGGATCCCCAACCAGTCGGTGTCAAGCTTGCCGTTCATGTTTTCATCTTGAACAACGGCAAGCGCATACGTTCCCGGCGGGATGTCTACAAAGTCGCAACGCGCTTGGGTATCGCGGATTTCTATTACGATGATATGGGTCTTGCCATTATGCCGGTCGGAATGGGGATATCCGAATGGAATGTTCATAGACGATGGTAAAACGAGGGGGTAGTCCTACGGGATCATCAAGCTTTCACCGGTAATGCTTGGCTTGCATTTCGAACAACCGGGCATAGGTTCCTCCCATGCGAACGAGCTCTTCGTGAGTGCCCCCTTCGATGACGCTTCCTTGCTTCAGCACATAAATGCGATCAGCCATCCGGACGGTGGAAAAGCGATGACTGATCAGGATGGCTGTGCGACCGGACACCAGTTTACGAAAACTCTGGAAGACCTCATATTCCGCCTTGGCGTCCATAGAGCTTGTCGGTTCGTCAAGGACGATGATCTGTGCATCGCGCATAAAGGCGCGGGCCAGGGCCACTTTCTGCCACTCGCCGATGCTCAGTTCTTCCCCGTCCTCGAACCGCTTCCCCAAAATCGTATCATAGCCATGAGGCAACCCACTGATGACCTCGTCAGCCCCCGAGCGCCGCGCAGCGGCGATGACATGTTCATGGTCGGGCGCGAGTTCCGTATTCCCAAACCAGATGTTCTCTCGGGCCGTCAGATGGTAGTGTGCATAGTCCTGAAAAATGATGGCAATGTCGTGTCGTAGCGCTTTTGTTTCAAACTGGCGTAGATCTACCCCGTCGATGGTAATGGTCCCGCCTGTTGGATCGTACAGGCGACACAACAACTTGATCAACGTCGTCTTACCCGAACCATTCTCACCCACCAAAGCCACCACCTCTCCCGGCCGGATGGTGAGGGAAATATCCTCCAAAACCTTTCTGGTGCCTGCGGGATACTGAAAACTCACATGGTTTAGCAC
>JAUPKI010000167.1 GCA_030837545.1 Thermodesulfobacteriota bacterium
CAGAGGGTGGGAATGAAGATCCCGTTCCGTCTCGCGACATCGAGGATGGTCTCCTCGGCTTCAAACGCCAATTGACGTCCATCAATGGTGATGATGTTTTCAGACATCTTTCCTCTCCGGGTTGGGGGTCAAGACCCGCAGCCTTCCAATCAATCAATTCCTCAATCCCATCCACAGATTACCCCGATGAAATAGAACACAAGAGGCATTTCATGGGGCAGGCGCAGATTTCACAGATACCAATCCCATCCACAGATTACGCAGATTACGCAGATGATAGGGCCAAGGGGTGAAATCCCTGAATCCCTCAATTCCTCAATTCCCCAATCCTCTCTTTCTACTTCTGCTTCCGATAACATATCAGGCCGCATGCCAGACATCGTTCAGCTTCTCTTCTGGCCGAGGCCTCATCCAGCCCAGGGTATTCGCTGGGGAATATCCAGGCCCGCTTGCTGTCGCCGGCAACATCCAGGATCGCCGGCCGCTCTCTCTCGGATGGGCCAACATCGTGCACCTCTGCGACGTCGAGGACCGTATCTGCCTCGCATACGAGATGGTCCAGGGGCGGGATCGTGCCCCCGCTGAAGTAGCGGTGAATGGCCCGGGTGAGTCTTCGCCCGGAAAGGAGCGATTTGACGACAGCGGAGGAATCGCTGATCCGACCCGGTTCCGGGGGCGTGCAGATCCCGTCATTTCTGCCGGGGAAGGTGCGAAAGGTCTCAATGGTCTCCCAGGCGATCTCGCCCGGTTCGAGGTCCTCTGCCTGTTGGGTCCGGACAAACACGAATTCAGGGAGACGCCCGGCCGGAAGGATCAGGGTGTCGGTCCGAATCGTTTCCTGTTCCCCAAAGAAACCACCCTCCGGATCCGTCTCTTCCACCGAGACCCGCACCAGGCGTTTGGAGATTCCCTTAAGTCCTATGACCACGTTCGACGGCCTGACCATAATCCCTTCCGCGGCCAGTTTTTTTGAATCCTGCAGCTCAACAGGGAGTTCAGGAAAGGGGAGATTGGAAACGATCGTAACCTTTTGTGTCCCCGCAGCAATGCACCTGCGAGCCAACTGGAGACCCTCGAGACCACTGTGAACGACTACCGCCCTTCGGACCGGATCCATTTTCTTCTCTTCATTCAATAAATGGATGAAGTCGAGCATGGTGAATACGCCGGGCACCGATGCATCGTAACCGCTTGGATTCGGCTGCAGGATCTGCCTGCTGTCAAACCCGCCCTTGCTCAGGACGACGGCGTCAAACCCCTCCTCGAACAACGACATGAGATCAACATCGCGGCCCATGATCACGTTGGTTCTGGCCTCCACGCCGACCTCCAGGATGCCCGCTATCTCGTGATCCAGGACCTTTCGGGGGAGCCTGTCTTCGGCGATCACATACCTGAGAATGCCTCCCAACTGAGGCTTGGCCTCAAAGATCGTGGGCTGATAGCTGAGCCGGGCCAGGTAATAGCTGAGGGTGAGCCCTTCCGCGCCGCCGCCCACCACCGCGATCTTCTGCTCGCTGCCGGGCGCCTTGAAGGGCGTGAGGTGTTTCCCGGTGCGCATCTCGTGGTCTGCCACAAACCGCTTGAGAGGGTTGATGGCCACGGCCTCGTCGACCAGGTTGCGCCGGCAGGCCAGTTCGCACGGGGCCGGGCAGATGTACCCGCAGATGAGAGGGAGAGGACATTTCTCCTTGATAATGGCGAGGGCCGCCTCGTAGTTGTTGTTGCGGATCTCCCGGATAAAGGCGGGGATATTGATTCCTGTCGGGCAACTCCGCTGGCAGGGGGCCGTGCACTCGTCGGTTACGTACTCCCCGATCATTCGCTCCGATGTGGAGGTGAGGGTGATGATATGCTTGGGACAAACCCGTTCGCAGGTGCCGCATCCGGTGCAGCGTTCCGTGTCCACCACCGGAAGGTTGTCAGTGCCCATGGAGAGTGCCCCGAAGGGGCATGCCCGAACGCAGGTCCCCAGGCCGAGGCATCCGATGGGGCAGACCTTGGCTCCGCCCCCCAGGATCATGGC
Source organism: Thermodesulfobacteriota bacterium (assembly GCA_030837545.1). Taxonomy (GTDB): domain Bacteria; phylum Desulfobacterota; class DSM-4660; order Desulfatiglandales; family Desulfatiglandaceae; genus AUK324. The sequence goes on from JAUPKI010000167.1 coordinate 2,027, forward strand.
CGCCCTGCAGTCCGCGATACCGCTATAGAGGTATTTCAGGTCTGCCTCGTGTATGCCGTACCTGCAACCCGGGTGAGCGAAGTAGGGTTCTCGGGCCTCTACGCTCACACCCAGGATCCTCGCCACCTCGGCTGCCACATCCGGACCGCCTGCCACGCACGAAGAGGGCGAAGATTTCCCGGCAACCATGGCGGCGGCATTCGCTGCACACCCTGCAAATCCGCACCCGCCGCAATTGGCCCCCGGAAGGGCGTCGGTCACTGCCTCGTGCTTGGGATCCACGTACACATAGAAGATTTTGGATGCCAAGGCCAGTCCCACGCCGCACAGGGCGCCCAGACCACCCATCACCAAAAGACCGCCTAACATGGTTTCCCTCCAGGCTTGGTTAATTGGTCATTCGCTTACCAGAGCCCAATTTCAAATCTCAAATCTCAAATTTAAAATTCCCTACACCATTCCCTTGAAGCCGAAAAAGGCAAGGGACATCATCCCTGCCGTGATCAATCCGATGGACGTGTCCTGCAAGGGCTTGGGTACCCTTGCGAGGAGAATACGTTCCCTCACGCCCGCAAGAAGAATCAGGGCCAGCCCAAAACCGACTGGATAGGCAAAAGAGGAGACCAGGGTCTGCATAAACGTGTATTCATTGTCTATATTGATGAAGCATACCCCCAGCACCGCGCAGTTGGTGGTGATCAAGGGGAGATAGATCCCCAGGGCCGAGTAGAGGGTAGGGACGTTCTTTTTGAGGAACATCTCCACGAACTGCACTAGGGTGGCGATCAGCAGGATAAAGGCCAGGGTTCTCAGGAACTCCAGACCAAAGGGTTTTAGGATAAACGTCCAGACGATCCAGGTCGCGGCCCCGGCCATGACCAGCACGAAAACCACGCCCATGGCCATGCCTACGGCGGTCTCCATCCTCTTGGATGTCCCAAGGAAGGGGCAATTTCCGAGGTATTGAATCAGGAGGATGTTGTTGACAAAAATACAGGCAATCACCAATGTAAAATAGTCGCCCATGGTCATTCTCCTTTAAGCAGGGAAGACGCCTTCCCCTGTCTATTTCTTGCCCAACATGTTCATGAGACAGAGCATGAGACCCAGGCACACGAAGGCGCCGGGCGCGGTCACCATAAATGCGAAGGGTTGAAATCCGGAACTGAAAACCTCGTGGTTCCAGAATGTGTTGTTGCCCAGGATTTCACGGATTATGGCCAGTACCGTCAAGGAGATGGTGTACCCCAGGCCCATGCCGAGCCCGTCTGCGAAAGAGGCCACCATCCCGTTCTTATAAGCGAAGGCCTCGGCCCGACCCAAGGGAATGCAGTTGACCACGATGAGGGGAATGAAGATGCCCATCTGGAGAAAGAGGGGATAGGTGAATGCCTGCATGGTCAGCTCGACGATAATGACAAAGGTCGCCACCACCACGATGAAGCATGCAATGCGGACATCTTTGGGGATCACCTTGCGCAGGGCCGAGATGAGGACATTGGAGCAAACCAGAACGAAGGTCACGGCCAGGCCCATGCCGAAACCGTTGTCCACCCCTTTGGTCATAGCCAGGGTAGGGCACAGGCCCAGGACCAGGCGATACGGAGGGACCTCGCTCCAAAGCCCCTTCTTGAATTCCTGAAAGACGGTCTTTTTCGCCATAACGCCACTCCCCTCCCTATGACTTGATGGATTTCGCCTTTTCGGCAATACTGGCCTTGAGCCTTTTATAGACCTCTGCGGAGGCCACAACTGCCCCGCACACCCCGCGAGAAGATACCGTGGCCCCGCTCACCGCATCTATTTTGCCGCCGTCTCCCTTGACCTTAAAGGGGTCTTGAATGGGCTGCCCTTTGAACTGCCTAACAAAGGCAGGCTCGCTTCGCACCCGAGATCCCACCCCCGGGGTTTCCCGGTGCGTGGTCACCGCTACGCCGACGATCTCATCGGTGTTCAGGTTGACGGCAACCACTACCCCGATATCGCCCCCAAAGCCCTTGCCAAGGGATTCAAAGGCCACGGTATTGGGCTTGCCGTCAAAGACCCCGACAAAAAAACTGCGATCCACCTTTCCGTCCTGGATCTTGAAACGGCTCGTCAGCGGATCATTGGAGCACCCCTTCAGGATCTCCTGAATGGCAGGACCCTTGACAAATTTGATCTGCTGGTACTCGATGCGCTCCTGAGTGGCGCTCTTGACGGCCGCAAGGAGCCCTCCGGAGACAGCGCTGAAGAGAAGGACGGCCACGAAGAGTTTGATCGTCTTACGCATCTTGTGCCCCCTTTCCGAATGCCTTGGGCCTGATCTTGTCCAAGAGTGGATTGCAGATGTTGATCAGGAGGACCGCAAATACGACGCCGTCTGGATAGATGCCGATGCTCCGGATCAGGACGGTCAAAAACCCACCGAGGGCGCCGTAGAGAAACATCGGGATGCGATTGACGGGCGAGGATGAGTCCTCCCCGATCAGGAAAAAGGCAGCCAGGAGGGTGCTTCCCGTCAGCAGATGGAATATGGGGGCGCCGTACCTGGCGGGATCGCTCACATGAAACAGGGAGGCCGTGATCAGGATCCCGGCGATGAACGAGGCGGGGATTTCCCATCGCACGTGGCCGCGCAGGATAAGATACAATCCGCCTGCAATGAGACCGAGCCCAAAGGTGGTCCCGATGCCGCCGCTCTGCCTTCCCATGAGGAGTCCCCATACGGTGAAATCCTCCACGGCCGAGGCGCCGAAGTATTTGAGAGAGGCGGGCGGATAAGCCATGTCAAAGCCCAGGTCGAAGTTGACCAGGGCCGCGTTGAAATCCACGACCCCCTTCCATGACAGCATCAGCATGGCAAAGGCCACCATGGGGGGGTTGAGGGGGTTGCAGCCGAGCCCGCCATAGACCCATTTGCCTACCAGGATGGCCGCAAGGGCGCCGATCAGCACGGCCCACCAGGGCGCGGTCGCAGGGAGCATCATGGCCAAAAGGAGCCCGATCACGGCGGCATTTCCATCCACGATGGTGACCGGCTTTTTCATGGCCTTGTTCAGGAGCAACTCCCAGAGGACCGCGCAGGAGACGGAAAAGGCCACGACCCGGAACGCAGGGACCCCGTACTGTAAAATGCCCATGAACACCGCAGGAAGGGCCGCTAATATATAGTCGTAGCTTCTGGCCCGGACGCTGCTCCCGTTGTGCCAGTAGGGGGCGTAAGAAACAAGATAGAGTTTCTGGTCAGGCATGGGCTGCCTCCTCCGCCATCTGCTGAGCGAATTCATGTTTGCCCAGGGCGATGTAATGAAAAATGGGGATCCGGGCCGGGCACACATAGCTGCACAACCCGCATTCGATACAGTAAGAAAGATCGCAAACATCTACGGCGTCTTGATAAAGACGGTTTTCCAGAAAGCGGATCAGGATATTTACGGGGATGCGGGCCGGACAGACCCGCACGCACTCGCCGCAGTTGAGGCAGTGGGTGTCCGACACGGGGAGGATATGAGACCTGTCCTGAACGAGAATGCCCTCTGTGTCGAAAAGCACCGGTTCATCCTCGGCATACAGGGTCCTCCCGGTCATGGGACCGCCGATCACTACCCGGTCCCCGTGTCCAGTTTCTATGTTGAGGGCCTCCAGGACTTTCCTCACAGGCGTTCCCACCCTTGCCCGTGCGTGAATGGCGCCCATATCCTTGTTGACGACCGTCACAACCCTGTGAATGGGGATTTCCCCTTTTACTAATGCCGGTTGCAGGGCGATGACGGCATCCACGCCCAAAAAGGCAATGCCTGCCTCCTCAAGGCTCTTGTTCATCGGGACCGCCTTCTTCAGCGCATCCTTCACGATTAGCCTCGGATTTCCGTTGGGATAGAAAGGCCTGACGACCGAGATCTCCGCGCCGGTCTTTTCCGCATCGGAGACCGATCCGGGGGGGACGGCCATAATGATCCGGTCCGGTTGGGTCATCTCCTTCAGCCTTTGAATTCCCTCGGCCAGGGCATCGGTTTCGGTCTTGAGGAGAAACTGGTTGCTGGTGATCAGGAGATCCCGATCCATGCCGGATATGATCAAGATTCGTACGGGGCCGGCCTTTGGGAGCAAGGGGGAGAGGGAGGGCATTCCCGGCAGGGCCTCCAGGTAGCCCAACATCTGTTCCGGAGAACCTTCCTTATGGATTTTGAAAAACTCGCCGTCCTGTTCGTCGCGGGGGGTTACGTCAATGCCGATGCTTGAATAGGTCTTTCCAAGATTCCCTCTCTGGGATGAAATGTCGGCGACCCTCCCCGTCACAGTGGCGACAAGAGGGGCAGCGCCGCCGGATTCCAGGAGCAGTCTCTGCCCGGTTCGAACCCCATCTCCGCGCTTGATGGACGGACTTGCTCCAGCCAGCCCTGGTCCCTTATACAGGAGGACGGCCCTGTCCGGAGGGGGCAAGTCTTTTAGGGCGCCGAGTGCATCCTGGGAAAGGACCGGATACGGCAACTGGGGTCTTCTTCCCAGGTTGAAAAAAGGTCTTTGAATCATAGATCGGCCTCCTCTGGTTCCGAGGGACAGAAATGAGATCCCTACAACATATGGCAACTCTTGCAGTTCACAGGACCCTGGCCTCCTTCTTCGTGGCAGCCCTTGCAGAGCTTATGGAGCGCATCGGCCTTCTTGGGCGCGTCCTGGGCATCGTCCTTCTGATGACATTCTCCACAGGCCGAAGGCTTTCCCTTCTCTTCCTCAAGCTCATGGTGACACTCTGCGCAGGCAATGGCGTAACCGGAATCCGAGGCATGTCCCTTATGGTCGAACAAGACACTTCCCCCTATGGAAGTGAAAAATATTCTGATAGGCTCTTCGGGCGCCATTTTTGCTAAGGCCGTATAGCAAATGACCCCTAACACGAACAAAATGCCGGTAATGCAGTAAGCGATCATCCGTTCCGTTCTCACTTCCATGGTCCTGTCCCCTCAAGCCTGTAGGTTCTTTGCGCAGGGTCGTCTGGCGAATGAAATATTGACAGTATATTCAAACGGGTTTTTGCTATGTGATGTTCATGGCAAGCGGATGACCTCCATCCAAAAGAGTCGCGTTCATGGCATGGCCCTTGTTGCTGAATGAGGTGAGGGTGAAGATCGTGGTTGGGTGTGTTTCATCTTGTTACCCCGCAAAAAGGGAGGTTCATAATGTGGGAAGATAAGATGTAACTCCCCTTTACAGAAAAACGAAGGTATTTGTCAAGGAAGTTTTGAAGGGTTTTCATCTTTATTCCATGGATGGCCAGGGATGGATTGACAGGCCCTCAAATCTCTGGTAGAGACGGACCCTGTTGAAACACGTTTCCCTATCTGGTACATTTCCTGAGCATGAAGGACATCGCAGCCTCCATCGACCTGGGGAGCCACACCGCGAGACTCCTGATCGCCCAACGGTCGGAATCGTCGCCGTGGGGATGGATCCCTCTGCTCAGACGGCGGGCGTATATCCGACTTGCTGCGGATTGCGGGCCCGAAGGCGACGGGCAAATAGGGCCTGGTGCAGCGGCACGGGCAGTGGACGCCTTGCGGGCATTTTCCCGGTTGATTGCCGATTACAGCGTCAGTCAGGTCCATGCTGTCGCCACCGGCATTATCAGGGATGCGATCGATGGCGACCGGTTCCTGACCCGTCTTTATGAAGCGACCGGTATCCCTATCGAGCTGATATCAGGGGAAAAAGAGGCCTTGCTCAGCGGAATGGGGGCGCGCGCCGGCCTGAATATCCATGGAGACTCGCTTGTCTTTGACCTGGGGGGCGGCACCACGGAGTTCCTGCGCCATATGGGCGGGGAGATAAAGGGAGTGTCCCTGTCCCTCGGCGCGGCCGTTTTAACCAGAAGATTCATCCGATCCGATCCGCCAGCCGCTGACGATCTGGATGCCATCTCAAGGGAAGTCGAGAGACGCCTCAAGACTGTGGCCGCGAATATCTCCGGCGCCCCCTGGGTCGTGGGAACCGGGGGGAGCGTCGCCACCCTCGCCGCCATGATTCACGGGATCGCGGGGGATGACATCCGGCCGGAAAGGCTCAATGGTCTGATCGTGACCCTGCCCGAGTTGGAGGCCTGTCTTGCGCAGATACACATCCTGACCACAGCGGAGAGGGTGGGGCGCCTTGGACTGGATCCGGGACGTGCCGATGTGATCGTGGCAGGGTCTCTGGCGATCGTGGGCATCCTGCGGTTCCTGGGGAAATCGGAGCTGATGGTCAGCCTGTCCGACCTCCTTGAAGGGCTGCTGATTGAGGATTCAGGGATTGAGGAATTTAGGAATTACGAATTGATCTAAATGGTTAGGTTTCAGGGCATGGAGGACGACATGAACAAGAACGACATCCGGTTCGGCTATACATTCGACGATCTGATCCTGGTCCCGGCACGGTCTTCGGTATTGCCGGCCCAGGTCGATGTAAAGACGCGATTGTCGCGGAATATCAGCCTGAATATCCCCATTGTCAGCGCGGCCATGGACACGGTGACGGAGTCTCAAACCGCTATCACCATTGCCCGGCAGGGGGGCATCGGGTTTATCCACAAGAATATGAGCATCGACCGACAGGCCCTTGAAGTTGAAAAGGTTAAAAAATCAGAGAGCGGCATGATCGTCGACCCCATTACCATCGAGCCGGATCGAAAGATTCAGGAAGTAATTGATATTATGAACAAATACAAGATTTCAGGCGTGCCGGTGGTGAAAGGGGAGAGCCTGGTCGGGATCATCACCAACCGGGACCTGAGATTTGAGACCAACCTGGACCAGCCGGTTGAAGCGGTCATGACAAAAGAGGACCTTGTCACGGCCAAAGTCGGTATTACCTTGGAGGAATCCAAGGCGATTCTTCACGCGCGGCGCATCGAAAAACTCCTGGTGGTTGACGACAACGGCAAGCTTGAGGGATTGATTACCATCAAGGATATCGAGAAGATCAAAAAATACCCCAATGCGTGCAAGGATGATCTCGGTCGTTTGAGGGTGGGGGCCGCGGTGGGCGTCGGGCCTGATATGGAGGAGCGGATCGAGGGCCTCAAAAAGGCCTCGGTGGATGTGGTGGTCATCGATACGGCCCACGGTCATTCCGAAATGGTGCTCAGGGCTGTGGAAATGGCAAGAAGCGCATTTCCCGGCCTCGAACTCATTGCCGGCAATGTGGCGACGGCCAGGGGGGCCCAGGCCCTCATCGATGCGGGTGCGGACGGCGTGAAGGTGGGGGTAGGGCCCGGTTCGATCTGCACCACTCGGGTAGTGGCGGGCGTGGGCGTTCCCCAGATGACGGCTATTATGGACTGCGCAGACCAGGCCCGAAAATCGGGGATTCCCGTGATGGCAGACGGGGGGATCAAATTCTCGGGCGACATCACCAAGGCCCTCGCCGGCGGGGCCTCCTCGGTCATGATCGGCGGCCTCTTTGCAGGGACCGAGGAAAGCCCCGGAGAGACCATCCTCTTTCAGGGCCGCACCTACAAGGTCTACCGGGGAATGGGCTCCTTAGAGGCCATGAGAGAAGGGAGCCGGGACCGCTATTTTCAGGAGGAGATCGAGTTGGAAAAGAAACTGGTCCCGGAGGGTATTGTGGGAAGGGTCCCCTATCGCGGCCTTCTCGCGGAAACCATCTACCAGCTTGTGGGCGGGTTGAAGGCGGGCATGGGCTATTTGGGATGCAGCGCCATCAGCGAACTCCAGACCGATCCGGAGTTCATCCAGATCACGGCCGCCGGACTCCACGAAAGCCATGTCCACGACGTGATCATCACCAAGGAGGCGCCGAATTACCGGATGGAGTAGGGACTGGATTTTAGAAGTTTGGAGTTGCGAGTTCGAAGTGCCGAAAGTTATGATAAGGAAGGATTCCGATTTAAACTTTCAACTTTCCACTTTCCACTTTCCACTTTCCACTTTCAACTTTCAACTTTCAACTTCACACTTCACACTTCACACTTTAGTCACTCTATGGACGTCCTATGACACCTCACCTTTACACGCAGAAGATCCTCATCCTGGACTTCGGTTCCCAGTACACCCAGCTCATTGCGAGACGGGTTCGGGAGGCCAAGGTTTATTGCGAGATCCATCCGTTCAATATGTCCCTTGACGCGATAGAGGCCTTTTCCCCCAGGGGGATCGTCCTGTCAGGGGGTCCGGCCAGCATCTACGACGAGGGGGCCCCCTTGGCCGACCGACGGATCCTTGAACTCAACCTCCCCATCCTGGGAATATGCTACGGCATGCAGTATCTCACCCAGGTCCTGGGAGGGGATGTCGGGAAATCAGGCGATCGGGAATATGGGAATGCGACCCTTACCATTGAAGACGATCGTGATCTCTTTTACGGGTTTGGAAAGGGTGAAGGGCGGACCGTATGGATGAGCCACGGCGATCACATCGATCGTATGCCCGCGGGATTTGTGGCCCTTGCAGGGAGCAAGAACAGCCCGGTGGCGGCCATGGCCGATGCGGCCAGGCGGCTGTTCGGGGTGCAATTCCATCCGGAGGTCGCCCATACCCCGGACGGATCCAGGATGTTGAGGAATTTTCTCTTCAGGATCTGCGGGTGCGAGCCCTCGTGGAATATGGCCTCCTTTGTCCAGGAGACCGTCAGCGCCCTGAGAGAGAAGATCGGCGATGGGCGGGTGATCTGCGGTCTGTCGGGGGGCGTGGATTCATCCGTCACTGCGGTCCTCCTTCACCGGGCGATCGGAGACCAGCTTGCCTGCATCTTGGTGGACAACGGCCTCTTGAGAAAGGGCGAGGCCCGCGAGGTGATGGAACTCTTTCAGCAGCATGACGGGATGGACCTGCATTTAGTGGACGCCTCCGACCACTTTCTGGGCCATCTGAGGGGGGTTGTGGACCCGGAAGAGAAGCGAAAGATCATCGGCAGGGAATTCATTACGGTTTTTGAAGAAAAGGCCAGGGAATTGGGGAAGGCACGGTACCTGGCCCAGGGGACCCTCTACCCCGACGTGATCGAAAGCGTCTCCTTCAAGGGGCCTTCCGCTACCATCAAGAGCCACCACAATGTGGGCGGGTTGCCCGATGTGATGGATCTGGACCTGATCGAACCCCTCAGGGAGCTTTTCAAGGATGAGGTGCGCCAGGTGGGCGCGGAACTGGGGCTTCCGAGGGAACTCATCATGCGGCAGCCCTTTCCCGGACCGGGCCTTGCCGTGAGGATCCTGGGCGAGATCGATCGGGAGCGGCTCGAGATCCTGCGGGCCGCAGATGCCGTTGTGATCGAAGAGATTCGAATGGCAGGGCTTTACGAAAAGGTATGGCAGTCCTTCGCCGTGCTCCTCCCGATCCGTACCGTGGGCGTCATGGGCGACGAGCGAACCTATGAGAACGTGATCGCCATCCGGGTGGTGGACAGCCTGGACGCCATGACCGCAGACTGGTCCAAGATCCCCTACGAGGTCCTGGGACGGATCTCCAACCGGATCATCAACAGCGTCAAGGGCGTCAACCGGGTCGTTTACGACATCTCCTCCAAACCCCCCAGCACCATCGAGTGGGAATAGGGGATGGGAAACCGCATATGTTCCGCCTGAATGATCTCATCCTCCTCATCGTCATATTCTCATCCATGCTCGGCGGGATCCTCCTCCCGGCCTGGGCCTCCGTCTTCAGGCCCTACCCGGTTTACCTGATGATGCTCTTTCTGTTCCTGAGCTTTTTGTCCATCAGCATGGGGGACATCCGGGATACCCTGCGCCACCACGCGCCAACCCTTATCTGGCTTTCTTTTTTAAAGCTGATCCTGGTTCCCCTGGCCGTCTACCTGATCTTCAAGGCGGTCTACCCTTCCTATGCCACGGCCGCCCTTCTCCTGACCGGCATATCTACCGGCGTCGTCGCCCCGTTCATATCAACACTTGTCAATGCCAACGCCCATCTCGTGCTGGTCATGGTGGTCATCTCTTCCCTGCTGGTCCCGTTTACGCTCCCCGCCTTGGTCGAGGTGCTTTTGGGGCGTACCATCGAGATTTCGCTGACCGGGATGATGCGCACCCTCTGCATGGTCATTTTTGTTCCGATCTTAGCCGTTGAGACGCTGAGGAGAGTTGCACCCGCGGCCCTTGAATCCATCCATCGAAGACGCTTTCCCATCTCCCTGGCTATTTTTGCCATTATCAACCTGGGCGTATTTTCCGGGTACTCGGAGTTCTTTTTCCAGAACCCCGCCACCATTCTTGAGGCGACATGCGTGGCCATTGCACTCGGGGGGATCTACTTAGTGGTGGGGCTTTTCATACTCTGGAGGGCGCCTGTCGAAGACCGGATTGCCTCCGCCATCATCCTCGGAAATATGAACAATGTACTGGTCATCGTCCTTGCCTCACAATTCTTCGGACCCCTGGAGCCCACCGTGGCGGCCATGTACATGATCCCCTTCTTCGGCCTGATCCTCCCCCTGAGAGGCTATTCAAGGCTCGCCAAATAGGAACCGCTTCCTAAAACGGGTCCGACGACGTTGTGTCATCGGAACGTGATCACGATGTTTTTGTGCATTTCTCAGGAGAAGACAGGATGGATACAAGACGTCTTTTTGATACGGGTCATGGCAACAAGGCATGCGTGATTTTTCTCATCTGTTTGGTCGTCATGGCAGGTGCGGTGGTTGTGGCGTCCCTGATACAGACCGATTTCGGACGCGTGGCGGTCACCAATGTAACCTACAGGAATTATAACGGCATCCCGATTCGGGCCAAACTTCTGGTACCCGCAGAGGCTTCAGCGGATCATCGTGTGCCGGGGGCCGTGTACATCCACGGCTACCAGAACAACCGGGAGACCGGTGACGCCTACTGCATCGAACTGGCAAAAAGGGGTTTTGCCGTCCTCAATATCGACGCCATCGGCAGGGGAAATTCAGGTATCCCCAATGACCCCAAGGACGACGATTTTGACAAGACCTATGGCGGCCTGACGTCCCTCGAGTATCTGAGGACCCTGCCGTTTGTGGATGCCGATTCGGTAGGCATGATGGGACACAGCCTGGGGGCTGAGATGGCCTATGACGTGGCCCTGGCGGATCCAAACGTAAAGGCACTTGTTATCACCGGCTTTGCCTACACGCTGGATGCCACCTTGACGTGTCCCAAGAATATGCTGATGATCCTGGGACGGTGGGATGAATTCCGAAAACGGATGACAGGGACCCGTCACTTTGAAGCGGAATGGATGCACACGCCTCAGACAATAAAGGTTTTCCCGGTCAAGAACCCTGAATTCGGAAAGACCTACGGAGATTTCAGCGACGGAACGGCCCGGCGGGTCTTTGTGCCGCGGTCCATTCACTTCCAGGAATCCCACAGCCACGCGGCCATCGCCGAAACCCTGGCGTGGATGAAACAGGCGCTTCATCCCCCGGACAGGTACTGGATCGACCCAAACAAGCAGACCTGGCAGATCAAGGAGTGGGCCACGTTGATCGCCATGCTGTCCTGCCTTGCCTCCCTTCTCCCCTTAGGTCTTATGCTGCTGAGGACACGGTTTTTCAGCCCCCTCCAGGGTCCTGTCTGCGGGGTATACGCCTGCTCCGGCAAGACCTATTTCAAATTCGTCGGGCTCAACGGGCTGCTCATGTGGCTCTTCCTTCCCCTGATCCTTGTCCTTTTTGCCGTTCATATGTATCTGGCGCCGATCGACAGGGTCTTTCCCATGATGATGGTCAATGGGGTTGTCTGGTGGTTCTTCTGGATCAATATCATCGGCTTTCTGATCTTCCGCCACTGGTTCAGGAAGCGGGCACAGGAGGATGGACTTACTCTGGCGGATCTCGGTATCTCCTATAGAGAGGACCGTTTCGCAGTGGACGGGGCCGCGATAACCAAGACGATTCTCTTGGCCGCCATCCTGGTTGCCTTTGCCTATCTCAGCGAACACGTCCTTGAGCAGATCTTTATCGTGGATTTCAGGTTCATCTTCCCGTTCGCCAGCGACCTCACGCCCTACCGGGCCTTATTGTGCCTGGTATACTTCCCCTTTATCCTGGTCGGTTTCGTGCTGATGGGGATATTTCTGCACGGTCAACTTCGAAGGCCCCGAAAGAGGACCTGGTTCAAGACATTTGTCGCGTGGTCCTTCACCAACACCTTTGCCCTTATCGCCCCCCTGATCCTCTTTCTGATGATTCAGTACATACCGCTGTTTACCAGGGGATTCATTCCCCTGGTCGGACCGGGCGGGATGTTTGTCTCATTCGTGATCAACCTGTTTCATATCATCGGCGTTCTGATCATGACAATACCGATCTCCACCTGGTTTTACCAGCTCACAGGCAAAATCTACCTCGGGGCCCTGGTCAATGCCTCGCTGGTTACCTGGATGTTTGTCTCCTCCCAGGTGATTGCGCCCATTCCGGTTTGATTAATAGGCGATTCTGAGAATGTCATGGATCTTTGCTGAATTCATTGCACATTCCCGCATTGCAGGATTGCCTTCCCATGGGACGCTGGTAAGAAAATAAGTTGACAGATGGCATACGTTGTGAGGATAATACGACATGCCAAGACAAGCCCGTTTAGACGCTCCCGGTGTGTTGCATCACATCATGATTCGGG
>JAUPKI010000168.1 GCA_030837545.1 Thermodesulfobacteriota bacterium
ATGAGGTGGACGTTGATCGAATTCAACGTGTAATCGTATGGAAGGGGCACAAATTGAAATCGCCCCCATCGAAACCCTGCCCCGTGGGCGTCTGAGCCGCCTATGGCGACAACCCGTCGTTGTTGACATTGCCGGTCCCAGAAAGATAGCGTTTTTCGGCTAGGGCCTTTCAAGGTCCAGGCCTTGAACAGGAGAAAAAAGATACCATGGAGCGGTCCCTTGACCCGCTCTTTCCATCTTGATGAAAAATTCCAGATACAGATGCCCGCATACCTGGTCACGGACAGATCGTTCCAGGTATAGGCGATCGATTTTTCCCGAAAAGGCATTCCCTTTTCAAAGGGATGGGCCAGAAAGCCGATGCCCCCCTTCCGGTTGACAATGTCAATGACCTCCTGGGGAGCCAACCCGTCTCCCCTAACCATTTCAGGCAGGCCATAGGCCAGATAATGGTGATATCGTCGGCCGATCTCCAGACCCTTCAAGACACGCACGCCCTCAAAAATTCCTTCCTCCTCAATATGGAGGGAATCCGTCATGTGCTCATGATCATTCAGGATAATGAAATCAAGGCCTGCCCGTTTAGCCGAATGGGCAATTTCGGGAACAGATCCCGCGCCGTCTGAGTAATGGGAATGGATATGAAGATTCCCCACATATTCGAAATGATTGTCAGACCGATTGACGTCCATCACCTACCTCTGAATGCTCGTCGAAGCGAAGCGTAGATCCCGCAGAATGCGGGACTGGATACTGGATACTGGATAGTGCTTACTCATTCCTTGTTGATCGTTAGTCGTTAATGGGTGCTGGGAGGAGTCTTTTCCGACCTCTGATCCCTGACCTCTGGCTTCTGGCCTTACGCCTTTCGCCTGACGCCTTGGACCTTGCGCCTTCCCCTATTCATACTCCTGAAGCGCTTTGAGGCCCATTTTCATGGGCCGGAATACGGCTGCCCAATTGATCAGCACGACAGCGGCGAAGGAAAGGGTAATAAACAGCCATTCCAGGGTGGAAATGACGCTGCCCCTTACCCCGGCCATGAACAGAATGTAGACCGGCCCGGCCTCGAGGATGATGACCAGGGCAATAAAGACAGCGCTGACCACCATGTAGAGAAATCCTCCGAAACCGGTGGCGACCTGACTGATGTTCTCATGATTGAATCTCGGGTACATGGCCCCGAACCCGATGCCCAGTGCCACGATCCCGAATACCATGAGACCGATGGTGATGGTTGAAAGGATCATCATGAACAGAGTGACCTCCAGGAGCAGGTTGGTGGCGATAGTAAGGAACTCGGCCAATATAAGGACAGGAAATAAAAAGAAGAGGTACTTCCCCCAGAGATACCGCCTGAGCATCAGCGGCGATGTTCGGATGATCCAGTATGCCTCGCCCTCGGCGCTCACGGCCGTAAAGACAAAACGGGCGCAGATGGCCGACAGCACAAATCCGGCCAGACCCATATTCAGAAAGGCCAGTTGGTTTTGCAAGAAATCCAATCGCATTGGACTCTTATCCAGCGGCAGGACGCTGAAATTGTAAAGGTAAACCACGATCAGGGCCCCTAACAGCAGCAGTTGAGACCACTGGGTGTTGTCCCTGAAAAAAACGCGGATGTCCTTGCCAATGATGGCCGCCAAGTCCCTGCCGAACGGTTTGGTTGCACCCAGGATCAGGAGGTCGAGGAGCCGCCCCCCCCCGGCCCGTCGCTTTTTGGCCTCCTGGGACTTGGAAAACCCGCGAAAATAGATGCGCCGGGCGACCCACACATTGATCACCACAGCAGATCCGGCCGTGCTCCATGCAAGAAGCATTTCAAGCAGATAGCCCCGTCCTTGGCCCCCGCTCAGATGCCCCCACAGGGTCTCGGCCACCCAGTGGGTGGGGAGGTAGGGAGAGTCAGGGGCCTTCAGGGCACTCACATACTGGGCCACCGTAAAAAAGGCCTCCGGGTTCACCAGCCGTTCGGGTCTCAGCAGGCGAAAAAGGAGGTAAAGCGCCACCACCAGCAATATGGAGAGAAGAAGGATGATGTCTCGAGTGCGTTGCGCAGGGAAGACATGGACCAGTGCCATGGTCAGCAAGATGCCGACGAAGCACGCAATCACCGCCATAGCCACGTTCATATGAACCAGAGAAAAATAAAAGATCGGACCGGGCCTGTACACATAGCCATAGGCCAGAAAAACAGGCAGACCAAAAAAAATAACCATCCACGAGCTGTCCACAAAGGTGTAAAGAGACCTGGAGGCGAAAAGCGTCTCTACGGACACGGGCATGGAATGACAGAGTTCAAGGTCTTTCGAGAGGTAGAGATTGGACAGGGCCGTAATAATGCTGCTGAAAATGAGGAGCGAGAAAAAGGTGAGGAGCGCCATGGAGAGGAGCTGACGCGCCAGGAGATCGCCGATCATCTCAACAGATTGGAAATAAATCAGGACCCGGCACGAGCCCGCAAACATCCCTGCGCAAAAGGCAATTCCCAACCCGCCCATGATCAGTGCCCGTTTCTTTCCCGAGGCCCCCGATCGGGTCATCTGGTTTCTCAGGCCCTGCAGCCTGGGCCGAATGAGCCGAAAAAGATCCCGCACTGGCAGCTTTCCTTTCTTGTGGATGTTGGATGCTGGATGATGAAGTTTGTTGAGTTTATTGGGTTCGTTGGGTTTGTTGAGTTCGTTGGGTTTATTGGGTTAAAGGCGCTGTGCCCTATGGTTGCACTCCTGCCAGATAACCGATAACGGATAACCTCTTTTCCCTTTCAGCTTTGAGCTTTCAGCTTCTCTCCTTACGCCTTGCTCCTTGCTCCTCCTTCACGGTCCGGCAATCCCTTTCTCCTGCGTCAACCTCAAAAACACGTCTTCCAGCTTTCCGTCCATCCCGGCCTGTTTTCGCAGTTCCTCTGCCGACCCACGTGCGATGATCCTGCCGGCCTGAATAATGGCAATCTCCTCACAGACCTCTTCAGCCATTTCTAAGGAATGGGTGGACATGAAAAGCGTCGTCCCATTTCGGGCCTGGTCTCTAAAGATGTCCTTGACAAGCCTGGCCCCTTTGGGATCCAGACCCACCATCGGCTCATCCACAATCAGGACCCGCGGCTCGTGGACCAGGGCCGCGCACATGACCAGACGCTGCTTCATGCCGTGGGAATAGCTCTCGATTAATTCATCCTCCCAGTGGCGCAACTCAAAGAGCGTCAGCAGGTCCTCCATCCGGTTCTTCAGCAGGGGCGTATGGTCAAGACCGTAAAGGCCGACCACAAAATGGAGGAATTCCAGGCCGGTCAGCTTCTCGTACATGAACGGCCTGTCCGGAATAAACCCGATGCATTCCTTGACGGCTGAGGGCGATGCGGCCAGATCGTACCCGTTGATGATGATCCGTCCCTCCGTAGGCCGCAGGACCCCGGCCATCATCTTGATGGTCGTGGTCTTTCCCGCGCCATTGGGTCCCAAGAACCCGAATCGGGCGCCCTTCTTTACCGTTAGATTGATGCGGTCAACCGCCTTTAGATTTCTGTATCGTTTTGTAAGATCAATGAGTTGAATCATACCCATAATCCAGCATGCCAAGGGTGAGATGTCCGATGAGGGGAATAATCTCCGTCTGCCGTTCCAGTCCGCCCTGGACCAGATTGATGTGGGTGGCGTCCGTCGGCATCTGGTTGAGGGTGGCATCCATCGATATCCATCGGCCAACATACGCCTCTGTCCAGGCGTGATAAAAAAACCGGTCATTGGCATACACCAGGCCTACGCACTCACGGGCCGGGATTCCTGCTGCCCGCAACAGGGCCGTCAGCAGGACCGCATGTTCATTGCAGTCCCCTACCCTGGTCTTCAAGACCTCCACTGCGCTCGGAAGGCTCAATACCGGCCTCTTTTCCACATGGGTGTACACCCACGCCAAAAGCCTTCCGGCAGCGACCACCGGATCCCTCGTGTCCCCGACAATCTCACGGGCCCAGTTCACGACGGCCTCATCGTCGCTCTGAATGTTGAACCCCGGACTGAGATAGCGTGCGATATCTTCTGCCACATCCGTCAACGGCAGGGCATACCCGGCCTTCAGCGGGGCTTTCTCCTGGATGATTTCAAGTGTATCGCCGGAAAAACGTTGTCTTCCACGGTTCAGGGCATCCGCATCGAATGACGTTTTGTCCAGGCCCCCCACCCTTAGCTTCAGATAGGTCAACCGCTCGGCCTGCCGCAGTTTTGGCTTCACATCTATGGAGGTCATCTCATAGAAATCATAGGATTCCTCCCCTTTCAGATCCCTGGGAGCCGCTGCGGCGCTCGATCGGATGAGTGTAAGGCCCATGAAGCCCTTCTCTTTCAACACCTCTCCCGCTTCATCCAACCAGAACACCAGCTTCTGGCCCCACATCTCTGTTTCCAGACGAAAAGTCTGATAGGTGATGCGGTTGATGACAAGGGCTTCCCTTCCGGCCACGGTGACCGTGACCCCTTTCTGGGCCATGGTTGTCGGATCGAACATAAGGAATGAAAATGATTCCCCTGCCTTCAATGGCCGACCCCTGAAAAAGAGCGACAT
>JAUPKI010000169.1 GCA_030837545.1 Thermodesulfobacteriota bacterium
TATTTCCCTTTTTCCAACACGATCATGTCAACGCCATCCGTATAGATAATCAATCGTGAAAGCGGTTCGTCATCCGGAAGCATCTCTGATAGGCGGTTGATCCCCAAACGAACCTTCTGAAGGCTTAGTCCGTTTTTACGAAGGGAAACAAGAACCCTGAGCTTAACAATATCCTTAAATGAATAGCGAGCGCGTCTTCCACTTATCTCGGGATCGACGAGTTCTATACGAGCCCAATATTTCAATTGGTTAGACGTTGCCCCTGTGAGTTTTAGGACCAAATCTGTCTTGTATGCTTTTGCCATATCTTTTAGTTGAAAAATCCGTAAAATTTTAACTTTTTTAACCTAAAATCGTCTAAAAATGCTTTGCCGTCAAGAAAAAAACGCACCTAATCGATATTTCGACTATTTACAAAAGAGATATCAGCAGGAAGGACGTCGGTCTTTCTGTTGTACCCACTTATGACAATGATAATCGAACGCTTTTCCTGGTTGAATTGATAGAATTGAGTTGTGGTGCATCAACTATTAATCTGGGGGACGTCCTTCAATAATCAAATAACAATAGTTTCCGGACCTTTTTGCCGATTTCCCAGGCGGCCGGAAAGCGAAAGCAACCGATCGGCTTATCGCCGGATGGTCGTGTCGCCGCTTCGGTGTGTTTTTGTTCCCGGAAAATCCTGAGAATCCTGTCCAAACAAAGGGCTCTGGATGCTCGAAGCTGAAAGGACCTGTACCCTGCTCGATGGTCCGAGCCTCAACCCTCCATATAGATCAGCATGTTGCGCCAACCATCCTCGAAGGGGTTGTCCGTATTGAAATGGAATAACGTCTATGCTCTTATGCCTTTCTTCGCTATAAGCTGTTCAACCGACGATGGTACCGTGCAGCCCCGTACGTCGGTGCCGACGCAGCCGAAAGACTGGCTGCCTGTTGTCCCATCCTCCACAAACAAAAACGCCTCTGGGTATGGCAACCCAAAGGCGTCCTGTAATGACCAAGGCACGCTGAATCGCCCTTTGATTTGGAGCATGCAGGGCATGGTTTCTTTGCCTTATTCTTATGAAGGTTTGCTTTGTTGGACTATGTTCGCTCTTTCGTGTGTCTATTAGTCAATAAATCGATATGAGTCAATATATTTTTGCCGATTTTCCAGGGAGCCGCGGTCGCCGCTGATAATAGCATGTGCCCTTGCATGCATCCGGCATCGCCTCAATAAATCCCCCTGCAGAAGGCGTATCAATGACCTTTGGGTAGATGTTGAACAGACCTGATGGTGGCGGAGGGGACAATCCGGCAGCCCTTTTGCAGATTGTAAGACCAACCTCCCGATCTGAATTGTTATTTTCTACTTTTTCCAAAACGGAATGTCAACGTGCAATCTATTGGGCCTCTCTCCTTCCCCTTCCTCCTTCAGATCGTTGACAATATGCCGGCTGCCCTGCCGACCCCTGAAGCGCCATCCGCCTTTTCACGACCCCTTGAACATTTAACCCTCTGTCCTCAGAATCACCCGGGCATCCAGGGCCTGTGACCCCTCCCCTACGGCCCCCACCTTGACCGGATTGATGTCCATCTCCTGGATCTCAGGGTGGTCCAGGAGGATCTGGGAGAGCCCCATCAGGAGATTCTCCAGGGACTCCAGGTCAGAGGGGGGTTCTCCTCGAATTCCAGTGAGGAGCTTGAAGCCCTTGATCTGCCGGATCATGGCCTTCGCGTCATATGGACTGACCGGCGCAACCCTCCAGACCACGTCCCCCAATGCCTCCACAAGGATGCCGCCCAGTCCGAAGAGGATAACCGGGCCGAAGACCTCATCCTGTTTCCCGCCCAACATCACCTCCCGACCCTGAGATATCATGGGCTGGATCATCACCTCAAGATCCTGAGGCAAGATCGCCCGGCAAAGGGCCGCAAAGGCGGAACGTATCTCCTCATCGGCGTTCAGGTTCAACCGCACCATTCCCTGGTCGGTCTTGTGGGAGATGTGGGGCTGAACGACCTTCATGACCACAGGCCCATGAAAGGTCTTCCATGCCTGAAGGGCCTCTTCGGGGGACCGGCAGAGGAAATAGGGAGGGGTGGGAAAGCCGTACTGCCGGATCAATTCCATGGCCTCATTCAGGTAGAGGTCCCTGCGGCCCTTTGCGGCGCTGAGGATGTCCTTTGTCTTTGCAGTCGCCTGCCCCGTCGCCTCGTGGATCCCAAGGGGGCTGTGTTTGCGTAAGGCCCAGGTATGGGATAGATGCAAGGCCCTCATGGCATTTTCAGGGGAGGTGAAAACCGGGACTCGATAGTGTCTCTTCAGATAGTCTATCTCCACGGCCTCGCTGAAAATGACCGCGGCCACCGGCTTGTTGTAGATCTCCACCAGCCTCTCCACCTTCTGGATCAGGGCGCGGGAGGCCTCCTGCTCATAGCCCCGGCGGTACCCGTGGCCCAAAAGGACGCCGTCCACGTCGTCCCGACGAAGCATCTCTTCCACAATATGCTCGTAGAAGTCCAGGTCAAAGAGATCCCCCAAGTCCAGGGGATTCTGCAGTCGGATCACATTGGCCCGGAATCGGCTTTCAATCTTTTCCAGAAATTCCTTGGGGAAGGGCGGGAGGTCGAATCCATAATGGCCGCAGGCGTCTGCAGCGATGACCGCATGGCCTCCGGAACGGGAGACGACTGCCAGCCGGTTTCCCCTGAGCGGGGGAAAGGTAAGGATTTTCACGTGGTCAATGGCATCCACCATGGTGTTGACCCGGACGCATCCGGCCTGTTCCAGGGCGTGGTCCACCAGGCGATCGTCCACGGACAGGGCGGCCGTGTGGGAATGGGCGATCTGGGCGCTGGCCCGAAACCGGTTGGACTTGTGGACCAGGATCGGTTTCTGGGACCTGGAGGCGATCTCCAGGAATCTCCGGCCATCTCTGAATCCCTCCAGATAGAGAAGAATGATTTGGGTGCCCTCGTCCTCTATGAGAAAGGAGAGGAGATCGTTTTCGTCCACATTGAGCTTGTTGCCCATGGAAACGAACTTATTGAGCCCGATATTCTCTTCCGCCAGAAACCCGAGGTAACTGAGCCCCACCCCGCCGCTCTGGGCCAGGATGGAGACCGGGCCAACGGACAGATCTCTTCGGACGGGCATGAATGGAAGGACCAGGCCGTTTTCCAGATTGGTCACGCCGATCCCGTTGGGACCAATGAACCGGATGCCGTATCGCCGGGCTACCTCTGTGCAGGCCCTCTCAAGGGGAAGACCGTCCTCTCCCATCTCGGAGAACCCTCCGGATTCGATGACCACGCGCCGGATCCCTTTTCGGCCGCACTCTTCCAATAGATCTGGGATGGTCCTGGCAGGGGTAAGAATGACTGCCAGGTCCACGGGGTGGTCGATCTGATCCAGGGACGGATAGATCCTCTGTCCAAAAATGACCCCCGGCCTCCTTCCCACCGAGAGGATTTCTCCCTCATATCCAAAGGCCAACAGGTTTTGGACGATATTCTTGCCCATATTGGCAGGATCCGGAGACACGCCCACCACCGCCACGCTATTTGGATAAAAAATGCCCCGCAATTCGGTCTTATTCTCTGTCATGACATTTCTTGTCTCCCTCTTCGTGCCATATCCCGTGTGAGTCCTGCCCCGTTACTCCTTCCCCATTTTTTTCATCATTTCTTTTATCATCTTCTGCATGTCCTCTTGCGAGGGGGCCTGACCTTTGCCGCCGTCGCCCATCGACGGCATGCCCCCGACACCCATGGCCTCCTGGGCGGTCTTCGCCTGGGAGTATCCGTCAGGGATCTCGAACAGGGAGTCGGGCTGGGATCCCAACTGGATATTTTCCAGGTGAGTGGACACATTCCCCATCGGCGAAGGGAGTACACTCTCGTGGCGAAGCGGATAGCCCAGTTTCGGCGTATGCCAGATTCTCATGTGAACAGGGGGCTGGTCGTCGGCGAATTTCACATCGCCCTCGAATATGTCGCATCGATACCCCTGAAGTTCTTCGGACCCTGTCTTCTTCAGCTTATTTTTGTCGATCCATTCCTTCAGGTTGGCCGCGTCCAGGGCCGGGTTCTTCTTTTTCATATCGTCCATATTCTGGACCACATATTTCTGGGTATCGGTAAACAACTGATAGATGTGCGGGCGTTTCATGATGGAGATCGTCCCCATCATCTCGGTTCGGCTTGTGTCATCGTTCTTGAAATAGATCTTCCCTGAACTCGTTCCGGCCATGGATTCCATAACCATGTCAGCGGAAAACTCCGCGGAAATAGCTCCGGTCGCCAGGAATAAGCTCAGGGCAATGGCCGATATCAGTGATCGAATCATTCTTCTTTCTCCTTCCATGATGGATGTTTCGGTCATCGAGAGGCATCGGGCCTGTTCTTGGACTGCCTGATCCTGAAATGTCTGTGGCTGCACGCGTCCGTTTTGATTCGGCGGCCCGCATCCCCTCATAGCATGCCTTTTTGAGTTTGATATCACAACCGGACCCAGGAATCCAGCCATTTTGGCGCACGGACAAGGTTCATTGGCCTGTCAAGCGGGTTGAAATCCCTTTTAGTCAATTCCGACCGAAACCGACTGGGCTTGAGCGGGAAACACGAAACCCGTCAACGGTCGTCCTTTCCTGCGATGCAATCTTTACATAACGCTAACAAAATGCTAACATTTTGCTGCTAAATTTGTAACCGTTCACGGGTTCAGAGGTTCAGGGTTGTATTTTTGCCCCAGCGGATTCCACTTTGGTAGCATATTCTCCTATGAAAACGCCCGCGCTGAACGTTGCCGCCCGAAAACCAGTGGCTCATAATGACAGAAAAGAAACGCTATGCCTAAAGAACGTATTCTTGTTGTAGACGACGAGGAAGACATCCTGGAGTTACTGAGGTTCAACCTCTCACGGGAGGGGTACGATGTGACGGTCGCGGCCTCCGGGGAAAAGGCCATCGATATCGCTGGAAGGCAGCCTCCGGACCTCATGATCCTGGACCTGATGCTCCCCGGAATCGACGGCCTGGAGGCAACGCGGATCCTTAAGAGTAATCCCGAAACCAGGGCAATCCCCATTGTGATGCTGACGGCCAAGGGGGAAGAGCCGGATGTGGTGGCCGGCCTGGAATTAGGCGCCGACGACTATATCGTCAAACCGTTCAGCCCAAGGATCCTGCTCGCCAGAGTCAAGGCGGTGCTCCGGAGAAGACGCGACGATGCCCTGGAGACATCCGAGGTGGTGAGGATACACAATCTGGTGATTCATTTGGGTCGGCGGGAGGTGCGGGTGGAGGGGAAAAGCGTGCCCCTGACGTTCACAGAGTTCGGCATTCTTCATTACCTGGTGCGAAGGCCCGGCTGGGTATTCACCCGTTCCCAGATCGTGGATGCGGTTCGAGGAACAGACTATTTTGTGACCGATCGTTCTGTGGATGTCCAGATCGCAGGGCTTCGAAAGAAGCTGGGCCGCAGCGGAAGGTTTATCGAGACGGTCCGGGGCGTTGGATACCGTTTCAGGGAGTAGCCGATGGCGGGCAAAAGACGATTATTCTGGCAGATTTACCCTTCCTATCTCCTCATCACGCTGATATCGCTCGTTGCCGTGACCGGGTATGCTTCCCGGTCAACGAGGCAGCTTTATCTCGAACAAGCCGCCTTGGATCTGGAGGCGCGGGCACGTATCTGTCAGGAACAGATCCTGAGATACTTGGATCCCCTCGACGCAAGACAGATCGATCAGATTTCAAAGCGTATCGGCCGGAACGCTTCCACCCGCATCACCGTTATACATCCCTCGGGGAAGGTGGTCGGCGATTCGAATGAGGATCCGGCAACCATGGACAACCATGCCGACCGTTCAGAGTTTATCGACGCACTGAACGGCAACCGAGGCACATCCATCCGGCACAGCAGGACCCTAAAAAAGGATCTGATGTACGTGGCTGTCCCTGTCAAACGGGGGGAGCGCGTGGATGCGGTCATTCGTGCCTCTGTCCCCATCGGCGCTGTTGACGAAACCATCAGCGCTATTCGGACCCGAATCATGTTCGGCGGACTGGTGATCGCGGTCTTTGCCGCCATCCTCGGCCTGTTTGTGTCGCGCCGCATCACCCGTCCCATCCAGCAGATCCGATCATGGGCGGAATCCATTGCCCGCGGGGAGTTCCAATATAAGCCTTCCATCACAGCCTCCGAGGAAATCCAGGCCCTTTCCATATCCCTCGACCAGATGGCCGAAGAACTGCGGGAGCGGATTGAGACCGTCGTTCGCCAGCACAATGAAATCGAGTCCGTGCTTTCCAGCATGGCCGAAGGCGTCATGGCCCTGGACATGGAAGAACGCCTCATCAACATGAACGAGGCAGCCAGCCGAATGCTTGGCGCCCATCTGTCCCACATTCAGGGTCGAAGCATACAGGAGGTCGTCCGAAGCACCCACCTGCACCAGTTTGTGGCCAATACCCTGGCCAGCAGGAAACCGACCGAGAAGGACATCCCCATGTCCGTGGACGGCGAGGTGATCGTCAACTGCCGCGGGACCCTCCTTCGAGACGCGGGGGGGAAGCAGATCGGGGTATTGATTGTCTTGAACGATGTGACGCGCCTTCGCAGACTCGAGAATATCCGCCGTGAGTTTGCTGCCAATGTGTCCCACGAACTCAAGACCCCGATTACAGCCATCAAGGGATTTGTGGAAACCCTTCGTGACGGCGCGGTCAAAAATCCGAGTGATGCAGACCGGTTTCTGGCCATCATTGACAAGCACGTGGGCCGTCTGGAGGCCATTGTTGAAGATCTCCTGAGCCTTTCCAGAATTGAGCAGAGTGCTGAAAAAGGAGAAATCGAGCGGATCGACAGCCGGATCAGCGACATTCTTCAGACCGCGGTCCAGGTCTGTCATATTCGGGCCGACGCCAAACAGATACGAATTGAGGTATCATGTCCTGTAGAGATGCGGGCATCGGTGGATCCACCCCTCCTGGAGCAGGCAGTGGTCAATCTCCTTGATAACGCCATCAACTACAGCGAGGAGGGAAAGAGGGTCCAGGTAGAGGCCTCGCAGGGGGATCATGAGGTCCTTATTTCCGTGCACGACCAGGGATGCGGCATTGAAAAGAGGCATCTCAGGCGACTGTTTGAAAGGTTCTATCGCGTGGATAAGGCGAGGAGCCGGCAGTTGGGAGGCACCGGCCTGGGTCTGGCCATCGCCAAGCACATCGTACAGGCCCACGCAGGCCGGCTGACGGTGGAGAGCACCCCCGGCAAGGGAAGCATTTTTTCCATTCACCTCCCCATAAACCGGGGCGACAACGCCTCGGCCTGACACAGGGCGTCGGAACATCCCCCCTGCCGACGACGGTTCAAAAATGGCCCTGGCATTTTCTGGGAGACGCAGCGATCTTGTTGACATGCGGATCAGAATCCCTTATCTTCTGCATTCGTAAACACAAAGAGGTAAATAGAGAAGAACGTCCCTCCCTTGTCCGTCTCCCACAATAGGGCGCCCCATACAGCCCTCTGCACTATCAGCGATTCCATGCAGACATTCAAAAGCAGGCGGAGATCTTTGAGCCCCGCTGTAGCGGGATTGAAAGGGGGAGGGGCAATATACGTTCGGCTGAAACCGGGTACAGCACATCATCCATCATTTATCAGTCAGTTATGTCGGTTCATCAACATCCGGATATCGATGCCCTTAACGAATGGTTGAATACAGGCGATGGGTCCATGGCCGTTGTCGGTCTCTCAGGATCAGCGGAGGCCTATGTCTTTGCCCGTATCCTGGCCGGCCTCGACAGACCCTGTATCGCCGTCCTCCCGGACAGAAAGGACGCCGAACGGCTTTACAAAGGGCTTCGATTCTTCATGAGCGGGCCGGAGGCCGATGAGGCTTCTTCGAACCTGAGGCTCCAGCAGTTTTTCCCCTATGATATGTCCCCCCTGACCGGGCTCAGCCCCCACCGGGAGCTGGTCACGCGCCGAATCAGGGCCCTGTATTCGCTCACCTCCGACACAAATCCCATTGTCGTCACCTCCATCGAGGCGCTCTGTTTCCGAATCCTGCCCAAGGCATCGCTGCTCAATTCCCTGGAATACCTTGAACCGGGAGAGGAGGTCGACAGAGAGGCGCTTCTCGGCCGGCTCGAGGCCAACGGCTACCAGCGCACATCCCTGGTGGAAGAACGGGGAGATTACT
Organism: Thermodesulfobacteriota bacterium; assembly: GCA_030837545.1. Lineage (GTDB taxonomy): Bacteria > Desulfobacterota > DSM-4660 > Desulfatiglandales > Desulfatiglandaceae > AUK324. The sequence goes on from JAUPKI010000169.1 coordinate 8,195, forward strand.
CGGTTCGGGGGGGCGTGATTGACATATTTTCGCCCCTTTACCCACTCCCGGTCCGTCTCGAGTTCTGGGGAGACCGTCTTGAATCGATCCGTCAATTCGATCCTATCAGCCAGCGGTCCCAGGGCCCCCTGGACGAGATGATCCTTCTTCCTGCCGCAGAAATCCTTATGGATAAACCGAACGTTCAGCGGGCCAGATCCATGGGAAGGCTTCCAGGACCGGAGACCGGTGCAGGGTTTCCGGGACAGGAGGCCTGGCTGAATCATTTCTATCCCCATCTCGACACCCTCCTCCACTATCTCCCTGAAAAGGGGATCATCGCCCTCTTTGATCCGCATCGGCTGGAATCAGAGGCCCTGAAGGCAGACAGGAGGTTTCAGAAAGACCAGGAGAAATTCAGGGAGGAATCGGCATTAAAAGGCGCCCCCTTTCCTGAGTTGGAAGGGGTCTTTGTCCTGTTTCAGGAAATCGACCGGCAGATCCAGACCCATCAGAGGATCGCATTCAGCGAACTAAACCTGAATGAAGGCGCATCCCCCGATGCCGTCTTGAGCATTCAGGGCCGTTTTCAGTTGGAAGACGACCTGGAACTCCGGCTCACAGGGAGCGGCCGGGTTTCCATGGCCCCGTTTGCCCAGAAGGTGGCCTCATGGCTGGCCGCCCGGGCAAGGGTCGTCATCACGTGCAGCACGGAGCAGCAGGCGAACCGCCTGAAGGAGATCCTGTCCAACTACGATATCCAGGCGGAGCGAGTCGTTCAGGGATGGCATCAGATCCCCGAGCGTGCCGGGTTGAGCCTGTGCCTGGGGAGGCTTTCAACGGGCTTCGCCTGGCCGGATATCGGTCTCTACGTGGTCAGCGAGGATGACATTTTCGGGGCAAAGGCGGCCAAGGGACGACTCAAAAAGGGGCCTCGCAAAGACGGCCTCTCGTGGTCCAGCTTCAGCCAGCTTCAGGCCGGGGACCTCGTAGTGCACGAGGACCACGGCATCGGCCGGTACGGGGGTCTTGTGACCATGGAGATCGCCCAAAAGACGAATGATTTTATCATTGTCGAATATGCCAACAACTCCAAACTGTACATCCCTGCGGACCGGGTCAGCATCCTGCAGAAATATGCAGGGGCCGATGAAACGATCCCCAAACTGGATCAGTTGGGGGGAAACGCATGGAACATCGTCAAGCAGAAGGCGAAAAACTCAGTCAGGAAGATCGCCAGACAACTCGTGGAACTCTATGCCCTAAGGAAGTACCGAAACGGATTCGCCTTTTCGCCCCCGGACAATTATTATCGCGAATTCGAGGCCACCTTTGAACATGAGGAAACCGACGACCAGATCAAGGCGGTTGAAGACGTCCTCTCAGATCTCTGTTCTGAACGCCCCATGGACCGTCTCGTCTGCGGAGACGTCGGTTTCGGAAAGACGGAAATTGCCGTCCGGGCTACGTTCAAGGCTGTATCCGATGGAAAGCAGGTGGCCTTTCTGGTCCCCACTACGGTCCTGGCCGAACAGCATTTCGAGACCTTTAGGCAGCGGATGGCGCCCTATGCCATTGAGGTCGGGGTCCTGAGCCGGTTCAAGACTCGACGAGAGCAGACAGAGACCGTGGCGAAACTCCGCTCGGGCAAGATCCATGTCGTGATCGGCACCCATCGTATACTTCAGAAAGATATTAAATTCGCTGACTTGGGACTTCTGATCATTGATGAGGAACAACGGTTCGGGGTCCGTCAGAAGGAGGCGCTGAAAAAGTACAGGGCACTGGTGGACGTGCTGGCGATCACGGCCACGCCGGTTCCCCGGACACTCCAGATGTCCATGATTGGCGTCAGGGATCTGACCGTTATCGAGACGCCGCCGCAAGACAGGCAGGCCATCGAGACCTATCTGTCGCCCTATGACGAATCGCTGATCATTCGGGCCATCGAATCGGAAATGGAGCGGCGGGGACAGGCCTTCTTTGTGCACAACCGGGTACGCACCATCGCGCATATGGCCAATCAACTGAGAAAGCTGGTTCCCCGGGCGCGTCTGGCCGTAGCCCATGGCCAGATGAAATCGAGAGAGCTGGAAGAAACCATGCTGCAATTCCTCCACAAGGAAATCGATGTGCTGGTCTGCACCACTATCATCGAGTCGGGCCTGGATATCCCTTCGGCCAACACCATCATCATCAATCAGGCCGATCGCCTGGGTCTGGCCCAGATCTATCAGTTAAGGGGCCGGGTGGGCCGGGCCAAGGAGAAGGCCTATGCCTATCTGATGATCTCCGACGGATCGGCCCTCACCAGGGACGCGGAAAAGAGACTGAAGGCATTAATGGATTTCTCCAATCTTGGCGCAGGGTTGCACCTTGCCATGCATGATCTGAGGATTCGCGGCGGCGGCAATATCCTCGGGTTTTCACAGTCAGGGCATATCTCAGCGATCGGGTACGAACTCTACATCAAGCTCATTGAGCGGGCCGTTGCCGAGCTCAAGGGGACGGAGTGGCAGGATGACATCAATCCGGAGATCAACATCGACATCCCCGCCTACCTCCCGGCGAGCTATGTGCTGGACACGGATGTCCGGCTGAATCTGTATCGCAGGCTTTCGAGCCTCATCGACATATCAGAGCTGGATGAGATCATCGAGGAAATCAGGGACCGTTTCGGCCCCCCGCCGCAGGAGGTCGTCCACCTCTTTAGCCTGATGACGCTCCGGCTCCTGATGAAACGGCTCCGTATTGTCAAACTGGATGCAGGGCCCAGCCAGCTCACATTGACCTTGCCCGAGGATACCGCCATACCCGCGGAACGTCTGGTCCGGCGGATACAAGCCAGCCCGAGCAAGTACCGGCTCCTCTCCGACAACAGGATCAGAATCCACGTTAAAGCCTTTTCTTTTCCGAATGATCTTGACAAGGTGGAGAAGGAACTGGAGGTGTTGAGCGACCATGGAGACTGATCCGATGACAGGCTGCGGGAATCGAGGAGACGGCAAAAAATATGTTTTGTTTTTTCAAATTTGATGCTAATTTAGAAAATTTAGGTTATTCCGCTGCATGACCTCGCCATACGCGACGGCATTGTTCTTGAGCAGATTCTGGGGTTCA
>JAUPKI010000170.1 GCA_030837545.1 Thermodesulfobacteriota bacterium
ACACCGGCGTGTCGATAACCCGCTGCCCCGCCGCCATCTAACACCCTCGGTTTTCTGGCGCTCAATATCCCGCCAATCGTCTCAGGCAGGCATCTTTCATCGGACATGGTCATCCTTCCCGCAACTCATGCCACCCCATACAGCTCAATATATTCGTCAAACGCCGCCCTTGTCTTCTCGTCCATCGGCATGCGGCGCCCTTCAATCATGACAGGGACCCTCTCTGTATATAGATAGTCAACCGCCTCCGTGATCCCGGCTACGGAAAAGACCGGAATGCCGCTCCTTGACACAAAATCCTCTATGGCATTCTCCCCCTTTTGTCCCAATACGACCTGGCCGTAACTGTCGTACACCGCGGTGGCCTGCTCCCGGTCCAGCCCGATCCCTATGCCCATAACATGGAGCGTCATTCCCTTCAAACGGGCCTCGGCTTCAATCTTTTCCAGAAGCTCGAACTTGGTCCCCATGGAGGTAGCCACATCATCCACGATAAAGATCCGGCAGCCGTCAAAAAAGGCGCCGTTTACAAACATACTCCTGGACACGCTCCCTTCGCCATGGGTCTTGGCCTCTTTCCGATCATAGTCAAAGGCCAGGTCGATCTGGTGTTCCTGCCAGAGGGCAATAGCCGTCGACAGGGCAATGGCGCTCCCCTTGTAAGAAGGCCCCAGAATGACATCCGTATCCCTGGCCAACCCCTGCGACACCATCATGCCGGCAAAAAAAGACCCCATCTGGATGCACAGACGGCCGGTCCTGAACATGGCCATATTGACAAAATAGGGGGTGGGGCGGCCATCTTTCAGAACAAGGTCTTTATCGAAAAAAATGGCCCCAGTTTCCGCCAACATGCGTGCAAATTGCTGTTTATGGGCTTCCATAGCTAAATGGCCTATTCATGCAGTTCATCATCTGACGATTAAACATCATCGTTGTTGCACCATCATCTTTTATTTTCAAACGACTTATTCTTTAAAGTCAAGACATCTCTAATCCCCGCGCGTGCCTCGGCAAGTCCGGGCCTTATTTTCAGCGCTTTGGCAAAATGGTCCAGGGCGCCGTCAAGATCCCCTTGTCTTGCCAGGATAACTGCCAGTTTACTGTGCGCCTCTGCATAATCGGGCTTGATCATGATGGCCTTTGAGAAATATTTTTCAGCCTTATTGAAATCCCCCTGTTTCTCCAAAACGATGCCTGAGTTGTAGTATGCTGCTGCATAATCCGGCCTGAGCTCGATCGCCTTTGACCAGTGCTTGATCGCTTCCTCGAACTTCCCCTGGGATGCAAGTGCGTTGGCAAGGCCATTATGGGTCTCTGCCAAGGATGGGTCCATCTTCAAGGCCATCGAGAAATAACCGATAGCTTCTTTCAAGTTCCCTTTCGTAGCGAAAGCAACACCCAAATTATTGTACGCGCCGACATATCGAGGACTAATTCGTACCGCTTTTGACAGATAATCAATGGCTTCGTCAAGCTTTCCTTGGTGCAACAAAGCAATTCCAAGATTATTGATTGCCAGGGCAAAATCAGGCTTAATCCGCAGCCCCTCAGTATATTGCTGGATAGCCTCCCCCACTCTGCCCCGGTGATACAGGGCAAAGCCCAGATTATTATGTGCCCTGTAGTTCTCCGGGGCCTTTCTCAACACATCACGCCACAGGATTATCGGATCCTTCCAAACCCGATTCCTCAGATATGTGGCCGTCCCAAGATATGCAATTGCAGCGACTGAAATTATCCCTATCCAGAGTTTCCTGTTTTGCAAAAGAACAATGAGTACGTAACTCATCACAATGGCGAAACCGAACATCGGCAAATAAAGCCGATGCTCAAACAGGGCGTCACTGATGGGAATAATGCTCGATTCAACGGACAACGTGATGAAAAACCAGAAAATACCAAAAGTTATCGCTGGTCTCTTCCGTATATACCCTATCCCAATGGCCACGATACCGCTTATGAAAAGAAACGCCAACGGTGTTAAACCGTCAAAGAATCCTTCCTTGAATGGATACATGGGGTCCAGATTTTGCCCGAAAGGCAGGAACAACAATCTGATATAGATCACAATAACATTGAACTGCGTACACAGATAATTCCAGCGCGTGATTTTCACGGTCTCCCTGCTGAGTGCGGAAACATCCTCCAGCAGCGTGCCGAAATTAAAATCACCCCTGAAAAAGCCGGAAACAGATAGAATCAAAAGCGCCAGTAAAAAAAAGGCGGGGACGAACCAGGTCAATTTCTTTTTCCAGCCTTTCCACGTCCGGTCAAAAAACATATACTCGACAAGCAAAATAACGCCGGGAAGCGTTGCGGCGTTTTGCTTACAGAGAAACGCCAGCACACCGGAAAGAAAAGCAAAACCAAACCATCCCGCATACGCGAACCTTAAAGTTGAAATGTCTTGCCCACTTTTACGGTTCCGCACCACCTCTCCCGTTCTTTGCTTGTTTTTTTTACCGGTTAGGTTCGCATTTGAGCCAAAGTTCCGGCGGGTCAAGGTAGGTCGTTTTTTCCCCTCTTTTCCTTTTGCTCTTTCAGGATTGACCTCAACGCCTTGAACACTGCACCTTCCCCTGATATAAGAAAATACAGACAAAAAATAAAAAAAAGCGGCCATGGAGGTATATCGCTGGACCGTGTAGGTGACTGCCTGAGTCTGGATCGGGTGAGCAACAAAAATCAACGCTGAAACCAGGGCTACTAAAGAAATATATGAATCCGGAAAATTGGAGGATTTAACAGGATATGAGAGCAGCCTAAATATGTTAAGGGCTAAAAAATAAACAATAAATCCGTTTGCCATATGGATAAGAACATTTACCAGATGGTATCCAAAAACATTAAGCTTCCCAAATTTGTAATTGAGAGCAAATGTGAATTCAACAAGGGGCCTAATCTCAAAAAGCTGTTTGATCGAAAAAAAATTATACAAATCCGTTATTTTGGTGTTTTCTTCAATTTGGTGCGCGTCGTCAAAGACAAAAGGAGCATTATATATATTACTATAGATAAGCAATGTCATTAACGCCAAAACAATTAATGCGATCCAAGGATTTGTTAAGCTTTTTTGAAACTTAGTGTTTGTCATGCAAATGAATACTCCTCATACAAATCATATTTTCTGTAATACGTTAGCTTTCTGATATTAACTGTCTCATAATAGCCTTGACATATCGGACTTGATGCGGCATCTAAAAGCAAGCTGGATTCCGGCCTCTGCCGGAATGACGGCAGCCCAAATAATTTTGAGACGGTTAATAAAAGGTATCGCAAGATGTTCCGCCAATTTTCACATGTCTAACGGTGCACGCTCCTCAAAAATCGGTCCGGCTGACTTCACGGGACATGGTTGAGGTCTTTGAGGAGGCCCATGCAAAGGATGCCTTGTGGATCACCCCTGCAGAGTGAGGTGGATGCAATGGGCCAGGCAGACATTGTCTGCACAGGCGGGAAGAAGCCCCCTGTCCAGGCGATGGTGGCACAGATTGCACTTCTGGACGATCCCCCTGGCCATATCAAAGGCAATGACCTCATAGGGACACGCATCCACACAGGACTGGCAACCGGTGCATCGGTCGGACTCCAGGACCACAATGCCGTCCTCCCGCTTGAAGATGGCCCCCTCGGGACAGGCCTCGGCGCATGGGGGGGCCTCGCAGTGCCGACAGACCCTCACATGGAAGACAAACTGGAGCCTCCCCTCGTCGTCCCTGGGGCCGTCCTCCAGAACCCGGATCAGGGATACGCCGTCCGGGGTGTTCATCTCCTGCTTGCATGCGACTTCGCACGCCCTGCACCCCCAGCACAGGTCATGGTCGATCTTCAGAACCACCTGATTCATCTCACGCCTCCCGATACAAGGCCCTGCTCCGCTTCACGATTGCTGCCTCCCCTCTTTTTCCGGATAGATCCTGCAAAGAAGGGTCCTCACATGGGTTGCGCCCATGGCCGGGTCACAGTTCTCATAGGCATTGTCGGTCAACATATTGATGTTGGACTCATCCCAGCCATGCCCGGGGTCCTTTTTTTCAGGAAACCACCACCCATGTTCCGCCGACACGATTCGAGGGTCCATGCCCGCAAACAGCTTGGCCCTTTGTCTCACCCTGCCTCGCGGGGACTCGATCACCACCCAATCGCCCTCGGCAATCCCTTCCCTGGCCGCGGTTTCCGGGTGAATTTCCACGACAGGATCCCTGTGGAGTTCCCTCAACCAGGGGACCTGCCGGTTTTCGGAGTGGAAAAAGCCGGGGAGTCTCCTTCCCGTGATCAGGATGTAGGGATAATCGCGATACACCTCGGGCGTGCTGTAGGGGCTCTCGGGAGGCTCGCGAAACTGAGGCAGGGGATCATATCCCCATCCTTCGAGAAGGGTGGAGTAGAGCTCGAACTTTCGGGTCGGGGTTGAAAACCCCTTGGTCTCGTATTTTTGCGTGACCACCTCGCCCCGAAGGCCGTCGGTCTTCTTGAACTCCTGCCAGGTCATGCCCAACGGCTCCAGGATCCAGTCCAGGGCCTGCTCAAAGGTATCCCACCAGTGCTCCCCCTGTCCCACGCGATGGGCCAGATCGTTCAGCATCTCGTGGTCGGATCGGCATTCCCCGACCTGGATCACCTTTCTTCGGGGAAGAAGATACCCGTGCCGCTTCCAGAAATCCCCGATGTAGTCCATCTCCAGCCAGGTGGCCGCAGGGAGCACGATGTCTGCCAGTTCCGCCGTGGGCGTCAGGAAAAAGTCGGACACCGCCATGAACTCGACCCGGCTGAGGGCTCGATGGACGTATCTCGCATGGGCGCGGGTGAGAAGGGGATTGGAGCTGATCAGGAACAGCATCTTCACAGGATAGGGCTTTTCCTCCAGGATGGCGTCCCATACGCATTTGGGATTGATGATGCCAAAGTTGCCGGCGAGCCTGAAACGATCCCCGCCCAATCGCTTTTCGCGCTGACTATCGGGAAGCATTCGGTGGGCACCGAAGTGCCCGACATTTCGAATTCGCGGCTGCTGGAACAGGACCTGGCCTCCGGGGACGTCGATATTCCCCGTAATGCCCATTATGGCCATGAGGAGCCGGTCGTTATCCGCGCAGGTGATCTGCTGCTCAATGGCAACCCCCCACTGGATAGCGGCCGGTTTGATGGCAGCGAACAGCCGCGCCGCCTGCTGAATCTTTTCTCTGGGGACCCAGGTGATCTGCTCCACCCTTTCGAGAGGGTATTCCCTGACGCGTTGCACAAAGGGTTCCCAACCGTGAACGTGGTTTTCCACAAATGTCTGGTCGTAGAGGCCTTCGGAGATGATGACGTTCAGCATTCCGAGGGCCAGGGCCGCATCCGTTCCCGGCCTCAGGGGAAGCCAGACATCGGCGCGGGCCGCAATTCGGGTCATGCGGGGATCCACGGCGATCAGCCGGGCCCCTTTGTTGAGGGCAACGGAAAAGGGCTCCCCCTTGTACTCGTCCGGATTGCTGATGACGATGTTGTTCCCCCAGACCATGATGCATCGGGGGTCGTTGGCGTAGTCGGCGATGGGATTGGTGCCGCAGGTGAGGATGGAGGTGGCGATCCGAGGGCCGTAACAGAAGTGCCCTGCAGTCAGCACATTCGGGGACCCCAGGAGATTGGCGAACCGGTATATGACGGCCTCGTTTTCCCTGCCGGTTCCATAGCCCAAGACAATCGACTCAGGCCCGAAGCGCTCTTTGTAAAGAAGGATCTTTTCCGCAATGGCATTCAGGGCATCGTCCCAGGAGATGCGCTCCCATCGGCCGCTTCCCTTGGGGCCAAGGCGTCGAACCGGATAGGTCAAGCGGTCCGGGTGGTAGGCCAACTGGATGGAGGCAAGCCCTTTGCTGCAGAGGGTCCCGTGGTTGATGGGGCAGTCCGGGTTCCCGGCGATCTTGACGGCCTTTCCGTTGCGGGTGTAAACCAGGACGCCGCAGCCCCCGTGACACATGCGGCAGTAGCTCTTGACCACGCCGTCAAAGCCGTAGACCGACATCTCTTTTTCCGCATTCGAGTATCGAAACTCAGACATGATGTCGCCAGCCTCCTTGGGCCATGGATGACCATCTTTCAATGTCTTGCACGCATTCAGAAATATCTCACACAAAGACAGGAAGGCGCAAAGGTTTTTTTCCCCCCTTGTCAAGGGCAATAAACTCCCTCCATGATCGGCGGTTGAGGCCGTGTTCATTCCCGAAGGCCCTGAAGGCGGTGCCGGCGCCACTCCCTTGAGGGATTCAAGAGGCGTTCCTGCTCCTGCGGGAAGAGAAGGCGCATGGAATGAATGGCCGGGGGTGAGGGAAGGGTGAGGGCCGTATCCCTGGTCAGGTCATCCTGGATCCCGAGGCCGGCCGCCACGCGGTTCATGTGACAGGCCGTGCAGGTCCGGCCGAACGGCGCGATCGTATGGGGAACGTAGGGCATGAAGGCCCATCCCCTCCCGGCGCCGTCCCCCCGTTGGGGGGCCACGCTGTCCAATAAGACAGCCCCCGACCGATCCACATGGGTGATGAGATACTGATAGAAGGGGCGAAGGATGGCGTACCTCCCGGCAGGGTCCACGCCCAGGGGCAAGGGCTCCCACCGCCTGAACCGCCATCCCACAGACCAGATCCCTTCCCTTTCCCGGCCGGATAGGTAATCCACGGACAGGGGGTAGGCCGTGTCCGGGCTCACGGCATAGGCCTTCAATTTTCCCTGGATATAAGGGTCACCCTGAACGCTGAGATCCCGCCATTTGTAGTCGTTTATGCGGTCCTCGCGCATGACGCTCATGCCATAATCCTGAAACGACCACTGGGCATGGCAGGCGCTGCACCGGACCCTAACATGGGCCTCGATCCGATGGGCGGCCGAATCCGGACGGAACAAAGGGAGTCGGTGCTCCTTTCCGAGGTTCTTTGAAACATACATCGGCCCGGCCGGACCCTTTCGGATTTCCGGGTTTGTCATGTCCGGGCCTTTTCCGCCAAAACCGCCATGACAGTCGCTGCACGACCGCTTCGGGACCTCCATCTGAAAGCTGTATGCATGCCCGTCGCCCATCACATCCTGACGGGTGTGACAGTCGATGCACCAGAGGCCTCTTTCTCCATGAATATCCCTGGCCAGCCGGTGATGATCGATGCCGTAGCGCATCGGAGGCAATTTCCCGTTCACCATGGGAGACCGGTAAGTGTCGCTGTGGTCATGTTCAAAGAGGCCTTCATAGTCGGCGCCCACGTGGTTGTGGTTGTGGCAGTGGAGACATTGATCATTGGGAATTCGGGTTGTCAGGGCGTGCCGGGCAGGGTAGCCGGTCTTGGAACGATCCATGGCCGGATCGACCCCCTCGTATCGTCCCTCATTATTATAAAACACATGGCAGGCGGCACAGCCGGTCGCCCGATAGAGTCCGGGGCCTTCAGCGCCTTGGCCATGGAGATGACACCTGAGGCACCGCCTTCTCAGGAAATCATCGACCAGCATGGCCGGGGTCTCCGGTTGAACCTCCGGCTGGGGGTCGGGCAGGGCTTTGAAGGGGCCGCTCAGCCCGTAACGGCCTGGAGCGGCCCGGTCCTGGGCCCCCCAGAGGTATCGCGTCTGGTTGATGATCCCGGCCATGGTGGCATGGAGGGAGTTGCGGACCGCCTGGATCTCGGTCTCGTGGCACCGACCGCAGAAGGTCTCCACATGCCTGGGGTCTGAAGGATTGCGCACGGTCTTTGAATGGTCAGTTAGGGTCCGGGCGGGTCTGTCTTCGGGGAGCAGGTGGCAGTCGGCGCAGGCAAAGGGGTGACGGTCGCTGATGGATTCGATCCCTCGATGACAGGCGAGGCAGTCGGCATAATCGATCGGCTTCGAGGCCATGGGACGGGCAGGCGCCAGGATCCAGCTCAACAGGATCGCCGTTCCGATGATCCCTCGAATGGCCGCGACCTTCATGGAAGGCCTGTCACGGAAGATCCCTATTTCAGGCATGGAAGTCCTGCCTCCTCCTGAAATCGCCTTTTGGATTCCTGAAAGTCCCGGAAGATTGGGTCGTCATACCCCATGTGACAGGCGAGGCACGGGGCTACCCCGAGGACCCGGTCCATCTCCTCTCTATTGAAGGGACGAACGCCGGTTGCGGGATCGGCCTGGAGGGATTCGCCATCCAGGGTGACATAGGCGTCGAGAGGATGGGAAACCGCGAGGCCCGCGGCCAGCGCATCATAGGTCGGCCTGAAGATGCGCTTCCTCCCTTTCCAATGAAGGATCCCCTCGCCCAGCCCCAAGACCTTCGGGTCCTCATGGCAATCCAGGCATGTCCTCGACCGAGCGGTCGTGGTATGGGGGTCAAATGCCGAGAGGTTCATGACCTTGAAGGATCGGTCTTTTCGGTAGGTATTCGATTCATCATAAACAGAGACAAACATCTGGCAGGGAGAGAGGGGAAAGACCCCCCGGTCATCCCGAATCCCGAGGGCAGGCCGCGAAAAGCGGAGATAGGTCCGGGCCTCTTTCCATCGCCCAGGCGATTTTTCTCGGGTCAGCCAGTCGGTCTGCTGCTCCGATAGTCGGTAGGTCAGGTGGCACCCGTAGCACTGGGGCATCCAGGCGGCGTGACAGGCCTGACACGACAGGCGCTCATGCCCCTTGAGCCGGTGGTGCGGTTTTTCCTCGCGGGGAATCTTCATCGAAACGGGCGCTCCGTCCATCTTGCGGTAAAAAATGATCCCGTCCGCCTCTTGTTGCAGGTTGTAGAGGGGGGTCCCCTTCTTGCTGAGGCCTACGGATTTTCCGAGGACGCCAGGGACCCGTTTGTTGAGGCGGGCCAGCCGACCGGCCAGGGAGTCGCTGATCTCAATTGGGGAAAACGCGGGGGAATGGCACGCCTGACAGGTGATATCCATCTGATGTCTCATGTCGTCATATTCCTGTCCGTCCCCCATCAGACCGATGGCCGTATGGCAGTCGATGCATTCCATGCCGGCCTTTTTAATATGGACATCCGCCTGAAGATCCATGAAGAAGCGGTTTCCCGAAAGCCGCCTTTGGCTCAGACCGCCCCCTTCGTAGGGGGTCCCGTATCCCGCGGATTCAAATCTTCCAAAATAGGAGAGCCCGATCCTCGCGGACCGGTTGTGGCACTTGGTGCAGTTGGTGGAGGGAATGCGGGTGGTGATGATCGGGTGGCGGGTCATTCTGGTCTTGGCATCTGTCCCTTTTTCCTCATCCAGAATATGGCAGTCGCTGCACCCGCCCCCCCGTCGAGCCGCTTCTCCGCTTCCCTCCCCCCTGGGCTTCCAGAGATGGCACCCCGCGCACATCTTTCGATAGTGGTCGATGGCAAGGTTTTGCGGGGATGCCGTCTCGTAGAGATCGCTGACACGAAGGCCTGGGACAACGGGAGAGGGCTTGTTTTCCTCGACCCTTTGAAGCCATTGCTCCTGAAGGATTCTCAGGATGCCTTTGTTCGTCGCCATGACGCTCTTCTTGACCCGATCCGCCAGATCCGGATGACACCCCGATTGGCCGCAGGTCCGGTCTACCGCTCGAAGATCGCCCGGATTGAGAACCATGGCATAGTGGGCCCTTTCACGGTCCACTGAATACCGGTTCCCCAGGTGACACACGGCGCATCCAAAGGCCGCCACAGGGTGCGACGGATCCGGATCTCTCATCTCCTTGTGGCAGAAGAGGCACCTATCCTTCAAGCCCTCTGGGGGCCGTTCAATCCGGGCCTCCTTCAGGATCACCACTACGCCTATCACGCAGATTGAAATGAGGAGAAGAGATCGTTTCATGGACTTCAAGGGAGTTGATGTTCAGGACGCCGTCGCCATTATGCCTTTCCATGGAGAATAAGTCCACTCTTCTGCCACATTAACCCGGAACCTGTGAACCGGTACAAAAAAAAGAGGCGGCCCATCATCGATGGAGCGCCTCTTCTTTAACTCAGGTTGGAATTCAGGTCTATACGACCGTGACGTTTGCCGCGGCCGGCCCTTTTTTACCCTGCTCTACATCAAAGGTAACGCGATCGCCCTCATTGAGCGACTTGAAACCTGACGCATTGATCGCCGAATGATGGACAAACACATCCGGCCCATTTTCCTGCTCGATAAATCCAAAACCTTTTTGATCGCTGAACCACTTTACCGTTCCATTAGCCATTGTGACACCCTCCTTTCAAAGAATTCTCATAGTTCCAGACTTCAGGTTGCCACTTTAGCAAATGGAGCTTTCCTTCAGAGCGAAACCGACCTGTCAATTGGGGCAGGCCATTTATGATTGGCGCATATGATAACCGGTTTTCAAAAAAAGTCAAGCGGAAAGCGCTGTTCCTTTCTCTTTCCTTTGCAGGATCAAGGAATGATGCATTCGTAAAAAGTCAAGATTTGGCATTTCCCGTCATTCCTGCGAAAGCAGGAATCCAGTCTTTTCAATAGCTTCTGGCGCTCTTCACCCGCTGGTATTCCGGCTGCGGAAAAACCGGACTCCGTGTTTGAAGCCTCTGTCTGAATCTGGTATACTCTTTAATTAAGGTGAACGAGCCGGCTGACGGGCGAGAGGGATTGCGTACCCGGCCTGCTGAAGGCACAGGAGAACGGGGGGTGGGGAGGAGGCCTTGGATGGGATTGGATAACCAGCGGAAATTTGGGGCGATTCAAGAGGTCCGGAGGGGGTTTCAAGATGTCGGGTATGTCTGCAGCACACAGATTGCCACGACCCTCTATCTGGCCCATCACCTGCAAAAGCCGATCCTTGTGGAGGGGCCTGCGGGGGTGGGGAAGACCGAGCTGGCCAAGGCCGCGGCCGCGTATCTGGACAGGCCGCTGATCCGGCTCCAGTGCTATGAGGGGCTGGACGAATCCAAGGCCCTGTACGAGTGGAAATATGGCAAGCAGTTGCTCTACACCCAGATCCTCAAGGATAAACTGGCCGATCTCCTGGAAGGGACGGAAGGTCTGGCCGATGCCTTGGCCAGGGTGCATCAGTATGACGACATCTTTTTTTCCGAGCGGTTTCTGGCGCCTCGGCCCCTCCTCCTGGCCCTTCAGGAGAAAGAGGGGGCTGTGCTTTTAGTGGATGAGGTGGACCGGTCGGACCCGGAGTTCGAGGCCTTTCTGTTGGAGGTTCTGTCGGATTTCCAGGTCTCTGTCCCGGAACTGGGCACGATCCATGCGGTCTCGAGGCCCTATGTCTTTCTCACCAGCAACAATACCCGGGAGATGAGCGAGGCCCTCAAGCGCCGGTGTCTCCATCTCTATATCCCTTTCCCAGATGCCAGACTGGAGCGGGAGATCGTGCGGGTCCGCGCGCCGGGCGTTCCGGAGCGGCTCAGGGCCCAGTTGGTGGGCTTTGTGCAGCAGCTCAGGGGACTGGACCTGAAAAAGGTCCCTTCGGTTAGCGAGACCATTGACTGGGCCAGGGTCCTCATGATCCTCAATGCCCGGGACCTGGGTCCGGATGTGATCCGGGACACCCTCAATATCCTCTTGAAATTCGAGGCGGACATTGAGATGGTAGAGGGACGTCTCGGTGAGATGGCCCAGAAGGTCGTTCGGTAGATCGGGGGCGAGGGGAGAATGGAACAGGTCCTGTGCGATCTGGTTGTGGCCCTGAGGGGGTCGGGGGTGCGGATATCGCCGTCTGAGACCATGGATGCCTTGGCCGCGGCCTCGCTGGTGGGGTTTCAGGAGAGGGGGGTCCTGCGCGATGCGCTGTCCGTAGCCTTGGCCAAGTCCCGGACGGAAAAGGAGATCTTCACGGACTGTTTCGATCGGTTTTTTTCTCCGGACGGGTTTTCCACCCCCGGCGCAACGCCTCCCCTTGCGGCGGATGCGGCCCCGAACGAGACCGATTCCCCCCTTTCCCAAATGCTCCTTGAAGGCGACCGGGCAGGCCTCTCTATGGCCATGCGGGAGGCCGCAGACCAGGCAGACATCGCCGGGATCACCTTTTTCACCCAGAAGCGCCTCTATATCCAGAGGATCCTTAGGGGTATGGGCGTGGACGGTCTGGACCGGGACATCCTGCGGCTTTCAAGGGAGGACCAGGAGACTTCTCCGCAAACAGTGGGGGCGTTGAAGATAGGCAGGGAGTTTCTCTTTGAGCAGGTGAGGGATTTTGTGGAGCGGCAGTACGCCCTGTATGCGGCATCGGCACAGGAAGCGATCATGGATCGATACCTGCGGCACATGAAGCTCTCCAACCTGGAACAGCGGGATTACGAGCGGATGCATCGGATCATCCAAAGAATGGTGAAGTCCTTCAACGACACCCACTCCAGGCGAAAAAAGGGAGCCAGACGGGGGCTCCTGGACCTGAAAAAGACCCTCAGGGAAAACCTCGCCTATCAGGGGCTGATCTTTGAACCGCGCTGGAGGGCAAGAAAGATCGATCGGCCCGATATGGCGGTCCTGTGCGACGTGAGCCGGTCTGTGGAGGCGGTGTCCCGCTTCATGCTCCTTTTCCTGTACAGCCTCAACGAGGAGCTTGCCAAGATACGCTCCTTTATCTTCTGTTCCAACATGGCGGAGGTCTCTTATATTTTTGACGCCTACCCGGTTGATGAGGCCCTGATGCGGTTGCAGAGGGGGACCGGGCTGGGGGTGGATCTGGGCCGGACCGACTACGGTCAGGCATTCCGAGATTTCAAAGAAAAGTGGCTGGAAAAGATCGGCCGCAGGACAACGGTCCTCATCCTGGGCGATGCGCGGAACAATTACGGGGCCCCTGAAACCGGGATCCTGGGCCTCATCCACAAGCGGGCCAGACGGGTGATCTGGCTCAACCCGGAGTCTCCTCCCTTCTGGGGGACCGGAGACTCGGAGATGAGGCGCTATCTTCCCTTCTGCACCCTGGCCAGAGAGTGCAGCAGCGTCCATCACCTGGAACGGGTGGTGGGGTTTCTGGTGAGGCAGGGGTGAGGCGCACGGAGCAAGGGGCAAGGAGCAGAGAGCAGGGGGCAGGGAGCGGGGAGCAGGGGCCACGGAGCACGGAGCAAGGCGTGAGGGGCATCATCAGCCATGAGCCCGAATCCAAATGCGAAGTATGGGGTTAAAAGTTCAAATCGGCATTTTCCTTTTGTAACTCAAGAGTCCAAAGTTCTTTCGTCATGTCCCGCCGGCGGGAATCCGGCATCCAGAGCAACTAACCCATTGGTCTTGAATTTACGCATCCAGGGATATCAATACATTACGAGAACTTTGGACTCTTGAGCTTTGTAACTTTAGGCACTTCAAACTCGGAACTTCAAACTTGGTGAAACCAGCATCCAGAAAGGCACCACCATGACCGACGCACCATTTGTTCACCTTCATGTGCATACGGAGTTCAGCCTGCTTGACGGGGCCATTCGGATCGACCGGATGCTTGAAAAGGCCCGCAGTCTGGGGATGGAGAGCGTAGCCATTACGGATCACGGCAATATGTTCGGGGTGGTGCAGTTCTACGACCAGGCCGTCAAGGCAGGGATCCAACCGATCATCGGGTGCGAGGTGTACGTGGCCCCCGAAGACCGGCGGGAGCGGTCTCCGGCCCCTGGCGGCAGGCCGAACGCCCATCATCTCACACTCCTGGTCATGAACGAAGAAGGGTACCGGAACCTGAGCGCCCTGGTCACCCTGGGTCACTTAGAGGGGTTTTATTACCACCCCCGCGTGGACATGGAACTGCTCCGAAAATACCACGCCGGGCTCATTGCCCTTTCCGGGTGCATGAAGGGGCTCGTTCCCTATCTGGCCCTAACCGGACAGATGGAGGCGGCGAAGGAAAAGGCGCGGGACCTGGCCTCGGTGTTTGACGGACGCTTTTACTTGGAGGTCCAGGCCAACCAGCTTCCCGAGCAGAAACGGGCCAACCGGTTTCTGAGAGAGATCTCCGAGGACCTGTCCATCCCCTTAGTGGGCACCAACGACTGCCATTACCTGAACAAGGAGGACGCCCAGGCCCATGACGTGCTCCTGTGCATCCAGACAGGGAAGTCGGTGGATGATGAGAAGCGGCTCAGGTTTTCCACGGACGAGTTCTATTTCAAGTCCCGGGCCGAGATGGAAGAGGCCCTTCAGGGATATGAGGACGCCCTCGACCATACGGTCCAGGTGGCGGAGCGGTGCGACTTCAAGATGAGTTTTGGTCAGTACAAGTTCCCCGTGTTTCATACGGAGACAGACCAAAGCCTGGACGACATGCTGACCGATAAGGCCCGGAAGGGGCTTGCGCTGAGACTGGCCGAAAAGGAGGCGGAAGAAGGTCCCCTCTCCGAGGCCGTTCGGGCGGAGTATCGTGACCGGCTCGAGTTTGAACTCTCGGTGATCCTCAAGATGGGGTTTGCCGGGTATTTCCTCATCGTGGCCGATTTTATCGAATACGCCCACCAAAACGATATCGCGGTCGGGCCCGGCCGGGGCTCGGCGGCCGGCTCTCTCGTGGCCTATTGTCTCAACATCACCAATATCGAGCCGATCAAGTATGGGCTCCTCTTTGAACGGTTCCTCAATCCGGCCCGCATCAGCATGCCGGATATCGATATCGACTTCTGCGTCAACGGCAGGGACCAGGTCATCCGCTACGTGGCGGAAAAATACGGCCGGGAAAACGTCAGCCAGATCATCACCTTCGGGACCATGAAGGCCCGTGGGGTCATTCGGGACGTGGGCCGCAGTCTCAACATCCCCCTTGGAGAGGTGGACCGCATCGCCAAGCTGGTGCCCGAGGGCCCGGGGGTCCGCCTCGACGAGGCCATTCGGAACGAGCCCGAATTGAGAAGCCTGGAAGAGGCCGAGGGCCCCGGCAAAAAGCTCTTAGAGATATCCCGCGCCTTAGAGGGGCTGGCCCGGCATGCATCCACCCATGCCTGCGGCGTGGTGATTGCAGATCGGCCCTTAGTGGAATACCTCCCCCTCTACCGCGGGCACAAGGGTGAAATCATGGCCCAGTTCACCATGGAGCGGATTGAAAAGCTGGGCCTCATCAAATTCGATTTCTTAGGCCTCAAGACCCTGACGGTCATCAAAGAAGCCCTTCGGCTCATTGAGAAGACCGCGGGGGAGACGATCGACCTGGGAAAGATCCCCCTCGACGATGAAGCGCCCTACCAGCTCTGCTCCGATGGAAAGACCACCGGCGTTTTTCAGTTGGAAAGTTCGGGCATGAAGGACCTCCTGAGAAGGCTGCGGCCCGAGGTCTTTGAAGACATGATCGCCCTCATGGCCCTGTACCGGCCGGGACCGCTGGGGAGCAACATGATCGACGACTTCATCAACGGCAAACATGGAAACGGCAGGATCAACTATTTCCTGCCCACGCTGGAGCCGATCCTCAAGGAGACCTATGGGGTCATCTTGTATCAGGAACAGGTCATGAAGATCGCCCAGGTCCTGGCCGGCTATACCATGGGAGAGGCCGACGAGCTTCGCAAGGCCGTGGGAAAGAAGAAGCCCGAGCTGATGGCCAGGCATCGCGCCAAGTTTGTGGAAGGGGCGGTGGGAAACGGGGTGGCGCCCCAGATGGCCGAGAAGCTCTTCGGGCTGATCGACAAGTTCGGAGGGTACGGGTTCAACAAGTCCCACTCTGCGGCCTATGCCATGATTGCCTATCAGACCGCCTATCTCAAGTCCCACTATCCGGTCCAGTTCATGGCCGCCCTCCTGACCCAGGACATGGGGAATCAGGACAAGACCATCAAGAACATCGCCGAATGCCGGGCCATGGGGATCGAGATCCTTCCCCCGGACGTGAACGAGAGCCAGGCGGATTTTTCCGTGGTGGACGGAAAGATCCGGTTCGGGCTGGCCGCAGTCAAGAATGTGGGCGTGAAGGCGGTGGAGCTGGTGATCGAGGAGAGGGACCGACACGGACCGTTCGGGGATCTCCTCGACTTCTGCAGGCGGGTGGATGGGTCCAGGGTCAACCGAAGGGTCTTGGAAGGCCTCATCCAGTGCGGGGCGTTTGATTTTACCCGGGAATACCGGTCGCGGCTTCTCGCCGGGCTCGATGACGCCCTTCGCATCTGCGGGGCCAACCACGACCCCAATCAGCTCAATATCTTCGGATCGCTGGCCTTTCAATACGGGGGTGCCGGGGGGCTCCTTGAACTCCCGGACATTCCGGAATGGTCGGAGGCAGAGCGGTTGAGGAAAGAGAAGGAGGGCCTGGGGTTCTATATTACCGGGCATCCTTTAGACAGCTTCCGGCAGGAGATCGATCGGTTTGCCACGTGCCTTATTCAGGACCTTCCCAACCGCACGGACAAGGGGCAGGTCAAGATCGCCGGCGTTGTGGAGGGTCTCAAGCTCAAACGGACCAAGAAGGGAGACAAGATGGCCGTCATTCAACTGGAAGACCTGACCGGTTCGACCGAGGTGGTGGTATTTCCGGATATCTTCGCCTCGGCCTCGCCCCTCCTGAAGGGGGATGATCCCCTCCTCATCACCGGGATTGTGGAGATCGGGGAGAATGCGGCCAAGGTCATCGCCAAGGAGATCGAGAGGCTCAGCGATGTCCGTCTCAGCGTGGTCAAGGCCGTTCGGGTCGCCCTTGAAAATGGGAGGGCCTCTCGGGAGACCCTGGAAGACCTGCGGGATATCGTCTTCAAGTACCCCGGGGAGAGCCGACTCCTCTTCAAGGTGGGCGTGCCCGAAGGAGATCCGCTCATGATATCGGCACACGACCGGTTCAATGTGCTCCCCTGCCGGGGGCTCCTGGCCGAGATGGATGAGCTTCTGGGGTATCAGGCGTGGGAGCTGGTTTTGAAATGATGCAGGGAGCGGGGAGCAAGGAGCGGGGAGCGGGATGCTGGTTTCACCAAGTTTGAAGTTATGAGTTTAAAGTGCCTAAAGTTACAAAAGGAAAATTCTGATTTGAACTTTTAACTCCACACTTCACACTTCACACTTGGATACGGGTTACACGATGCTGGTTAATGGCTGATGATGCCCTCACGGCCTTGCGCCTGCCACACTCAATGAACCGCGAACCCCGACCCACCCAACAAACTCAAGCAACTCAACAAACCCAATGAACTCAATAAACTCAATAAACCCAAGTAACCCAACAAACCCGAACCAAGGAGGCCTTTATGGGTCGGATGTCTGTGAGAAGAACAAATGGTGCACGCTGTCTCTTGTGGCTGGCAATGGCGTGTCTGTGG
>JAUPKI010000019.1 GCA_030837545.1 Thermodesulfobacteriota bacterium
ACTGGCTCTTCTATTTCCTCACATTCATGGCCGGGGCCAGACGGCAGATATTCATGGCCTTTGCAGTCTTTTTGCTTGTGGAAAAATTCCGCTACACCGTTCAGGAGGTGACCATCCTCTTTGTCGTGAACAATCTCGTCAACTATTTCCTGAGTCCCTTTATTGGAAACTGCATCATTCGGTTCGGTGAAAGAAAGGTCCTGTCGCTGGAATATGCCGCGTTGATATTTATCTTTCTGGCCTACGCTGTCGTGGATTCGGGGTGGGCGGCAGCGGTTCTCTACATCCTGGACCACATCTTCTTTAATTTCGCCATTGCCATCCGGACCTATTTTCAAAAGGTAGCGGACCCCAAAGATATCGCCCCGAGCATGGCCGTGGGCTTTACCATCAACCACATTGCAGCCGTGTTCCTTCCCGCGGTCGGCGGTGCACTGTGGATGGTGGACTACCGGATCCCCTTTGTGGCCGGCGCCTTTCTGAGCCTGATTTCATTCATGGCGGTACAAAAGATTCGGGTTTGATGAGAGGAGTTACCATGGACATACATTCTCACCGAATCACACGGTTCGAGCCTGGCAATGGTTCGATGTTGTGAAGGGATTGAATCCCTCGCCGGTAAGGTTTAGTAGAGCGCCCGGAAGTATACTTCCTAATTTGAGGAGGTTTGCGAGTCTAACGAGGTAAAGGGTATGTGCCCTGAATCTTCCCCTTAGCCCCGAGAAACGTGAAATTTTGGAGGTTGCCGCTCGTAACGTGTCGGACGCAGGCGACATGAGTGGTGCCTTAAAGACGAGTGCCATAAACTGATTGTAACCGTTCACGGGTTCAAAGGTTAAGGGGTTCAAGCTTGAATTCCTACCCCCGGATGCCGCTTTGGCGGCGTTACGTGCAATGAGAACACACGGGCACATCATTTTATTCTCAAAAGCCGGCTGCCCATTGGAAGCCATTCACCACAGACAGCATATGCTGCAAGGTCTTCGGGTCTTGAATTCCGTCGTCATTCCTAACCCTGAATCCCGCTAAAGCGGGAAACCCAGAACCTGTGAACCCTTGCAATTGATTCAACATGGAGAGCAATGTCGGGTGAAATGGGGACCCATCGTCCATAGGATAGATGAGAAAAAAGATGTCCCACTGGCATAGGACCTATTGCCGTGTCTCATAAATTCTGTCCCCATTACGGCAAAATAACAGCTTGATTTTGGCTTGACATATAACCCACTTTATGATAGATTTGATGATGAATAGACCTCTTTGTAATGGTAATTTGAAAGCTCTATCATAGTGGGGGATGTATAATGGAAAAGACGCCATTGATAGATTGCCAAAACCTCCGTTTTTCTTCTCGGCTTTCAGAAAACCGAATCGATCAGGCCCAACAACGCTCGGGCCGACCGTTGTTCAGCGGATTCTCTGTTTCACCTTGTACCTGCTGGGCGTCAACCGTAAGGCAATTGCTCAGTTGCTGAGCATTCCACTGGAAACCGCAAAATCCATCATCAAGGCGGTTAACCGAGACGGCCTTGGGGCCTTAGAGGATCGAAGACGCCGATTTTCCGCCTTTCTCCCAAAAAGCCAACCAGAGCTGCCGCCAATCACCTTGAGAGAGGAAGAAGACCATGTTACTGTCGATCTCGGCGGAAGATGCCTTAGACTTTCCAGACAAGACCCTTTGCAGCTCAAGACAGTTTTGCTCTCGATGGTTAACCATAACCTTCTCCGGAAAGGAGAAGTTGCTGAGGCCATGAAGTTGACCCCATCCCATACGGCAATCCTTGCACAGCGACTGAGTGAAGAGGGTGCGCTCTCTCTGGCAGATCGTCGCCAGGGCCAGAAGCAGGAATACCGTGTCCCTGCGCCGGTGAAAGCTGAGCTTGTACAGCAATTTGCTGTGGATATTATTACCTCCGGGAAAACCTCGGGCAGCAAGATATCGACCGAACTGAAGGAGCGGTGCAATATTTCTATTCCCGCTCGCACCGTGCGCCATCATCTCGCCCAAATGGGCCTGAGGAAGATCAAGCAATCTTTGCCGCAGCTTTTGGATGGGGTAAAAAAAACCTCAAGCAATTGGTCTTCGACATGAAACAAAAGCTGCTGACTATCCCGGAACGTCTATTGGTAAAAGAAAGAGTGCGCCAACGCACCGCCATTGCCGCTTTGAGTATGGGTAATATTGACAACAGGAGCATCGCCATTTTTACTCAAACCCATCCGTAAACCGAGATGCTTGTCAAGACGCATTAAGGGAGGGATAATCCCATCGCAATGTACCAGGATCACTGAAAGAGAAGGGAGGGCATAGCCCACCCCTGCAATTGGGTTAAGAAATGCCGCCCTTCTGTATGGACGCTATTTCACAAAGGCATTTTTTATCGCTGCCGTGAGATCGTCCTTGGTTCCCAGAATTCGGTCAGGACCGACAGAGATCAGCAAATCCTGTCTGCCATCGTCCTCTCGAAACTCCATTTCGTTTTCGTCCAATAAAAAAGGAGAACCCCAGGCGTCCGTCTTCAACTCTTCAGGCATCTCCTTTCCATCTTTTACCGCCCCGTACATCCTGCCCAAAGCTGCATAGGCCGTCTTTACGCACCGGTCGTCCTCGGAGAGGTGTCTGAGATCTGGGCTTTCCTTGCAGACGCAATAGGAACAAGCAGAGCCGGTGATTTGGACAAGGCTTCTTCCCGTTTTCTCCTTGGCCTTGTAGGCCAAGTCAGCAAGATAGCCAAGTTCGGCGTTTGCCTTTTCTATCATGTGAACCTTCAGCATATGTAAGCCCGCCCATAGGACGCCTCCAGCCAGTAACACCAGAAATATCATTGTGGCTATGACATAGCGCAACCGTCTCTCATAATCATCGAGTTGTGTCCTTATGCGGTGCTTCTTCAGATTCCTGTAGGCTTTTTCCAACGCACTCAAGAGCCGTTCGAGAGCCTTTTCGGTCTTATATGCCACTCTATATGAGGACTGAATCGTTCTAAGGGGCATCCATGTCCTATGCGCTATGATGAACTCATGGAAAAGCCCCGAGACCTTCCTGTCGGGCCATTTCTCCATCGTGATTTCCGCATCCTCCAGGGTGGGAGGCCTTTCGACATCATAGATCACGGAAATCAGTTTTAAGAGATCCGGCATCAGGCTCTCCAATACCGCCAGGGCATCTTCACACTTGGAGAAGTCAATCAACAGCTTTACAGACTCTGCCCTGGACCGGCATTTCCTGATGAGTCCCTTGACCATCGCCTTTCGCTCTTCCAGGAGCTGGTCGCTTCTTGATAAAACGGGCTTCTTAAATATTGTCTTCATTCGGATTCCTCTCCCAATGCGAGGCTGCGAGGTTGAGGTTGGGGTCAGGCCAGGGTATCTAGTTGATTCTTACGGGTTAACGTTCCACAGATAGCTGTTTTCGAAGGCTGTATCCTCTTTTTCGGCCACCAAAAGGGCGTTATAGGAAGCAGATCCCTCCCGGACCTGATATCCTTCGCCGGCCTCTATGACTTTTCTCCCTTTGGCCCGAAAGCCAGTTCTTTCACCCCCACAACGAAAGGCCTGCTCCCCACGGTCATACTGTGGAGTAGTGGGACAATCCTTTAAAATTTAACAATTTATCTTCACAAGTGAATGCTCATGGCCAAGGGTTAGTTGCCCCCGGAGAATGGAAATGCCCTGCGTGAGCAGCATGTCTGCGGGGCTCGACACAGGCGGGCGTCTTCGCCGCGATCCCGCCTCGGCTGCCGGTCTGGAAAGCCCGAGCATCCCGCCGACCTGGAGAGTCCCCGTATTCTTCTATCCCAAACCCTGATCCTTATTGCGCCCTGGACAGGCGCTTTTCTTCTGCCCAGCCACGAAACTGATCCAGGCTATCGGTGTCCAGAAATCGTTCGCCCAACTATACGGTGTGGATGAACCCGCACCTACAACGCCCATATCGGACTTCGGTAGTTGCCTGTTTTTGCCTGCGGGACCATCTCCAGGGACTTCCAGCATGTTGTTGATTTTGGTGACTTACTGGCTTTTCACATATCATCTCTTTTCCCATACGCACTTCCCAGTGCCTCAAAATACAAAACCCCGCTCTCCATTTTGTATAGAGCAACGGGGTTCTTGGGCAAATATGGATTATTTTGCATCCTCTTTCCCTATCTGGCTTGCCCTGATACGGCTTTGATCCGATCTGGATGGGGCTATGCACCATTCCAGACAGGACGGTATTCGGCACAGAGCATCGCCTCAGATCGGGCCGGACCAATAGGTGCAAAGAAGACAAACAGCGCAGACGTTTTGCTGAAGGCAGTGTATATACCCGTCAAGAGCATAAGTCAAGGTCAACCGGTTGCCGGCAGTAGATGCCGCAGTTAGGACCTTCCCCAGTTTTCTCTCACAAAAAACAAGAAAATCCTTTTTGTCTCTTTGTGGCGTTGCGGCTGTGTGTGAGATATTTCTTTGGTTGTGGCTATGCCGCTTTGGATATAACGACGAGGTTCTCCGAATCGGGGTTCATCAGTCCGGGAAGTCCTGCCACGATAATCTTCTTGACTTCTTCCATGGTTTGGGTTTCCATAATTTGCATTCTCCCTCCCCTTTGAGGTACAATGACCTTGTCGTTCCTGGACCCTTTGTCTCAAAGAATACCCGTCAATTTAAGAGATTGTCATGTTAACCCTGTGAAGCCCCTGGAGCCTGATGACCCGCCGAAACCTGATAACGCGACTTCTTCAATGGGGTAAAATGATCTTCATGGCGCAGCTCTTTTCATGGGGGCCGTTGCCCAGGCAGGCCAGCGGAGGAAGCGACATGGACCAGGCAGGAGACCGATTTAAGGGCCTCAGCCTCAGAGAAGTCGCCAGGAGAAAGCTTCATCATGGCAACCCACGATTTCTCAGTCCTTTTGGGGAGGCGGGCCGCAAAAACCTCTGGGAGATTCTCCAGTGGAAGCTCTTCAGCGAAAACCGTTTTAAAGACGACTATGACCGGGATCGAGTGGTCCCTGTGTCCATTGACTGGGACAGGGTAAAGGAGGACAGCGGGCTTTCCATTACCTTTATCAAGCACGCCGGGCTCATGATAAAGAATATGGAACGGTACATCCTGGTGGACCCGATTTTTTTCGATCTGGCATGGTTTATCAAGGATCTTACCCCGATTGTTTCGGATATGAACGAGATGCCCCGGCCGGATCATGTCCTGATCACCCACGGTCACTACGACCATTTAGACAGGGACTCCTTAGGGTTTCTGGATAGGGACACCCACGTCATCACTCCATTGGGATACAGTGATATTTTTGACGACCTGGGGATGAAACGGCGGAGCCAACTGGATTGGTTCGATTCCTTTGAAGACGGGAAGCTGAAGATTACGCTCCTTCCCTGCAATCACTGGACCATGCGCAACCCCCTGACCGGACCCAATACGTCCCTGTGGGGGTCTTTTCTGATCGAGACTGCCGGCGGACCGACCCTCTACATCTCCGGCGATACGGGTTATTTCAATGGGTTCGCCGAGATCGGAGAGGCCTTTTCCATCGACCTGGCCATTTTCAACCTGGGGGCGTATGAACCCCGCTGGTTTATGGCCCCGAGTCATATAAACCCGCAAGAGACCGTGCAGGCCTTTCGGGAACTCCGCGCGAAAAAGCTCCTCATCGTCCACTGGGGGACTTTTCGCTTAGGGGACGAACCGGCATATCTTCCTCCGGTGGAGCTGAGGCGGGAACTGGATCGGGCCGGGCTTTCCGAACGGCTGGTTCATCTGGACCATGGGCTAACATATCGTTTAGCTGATGGCTGATAGGGTTTCTTGAGTTCGTTGCGTTTATTGGGTTTGTTGAGTTTAGAAGGGCAGGTTGCTGATTGCGGCTTTTTAACTTTAGGCATTTAGGCACGTTAGCTCACTTTAGGCACTTCTCTTTGATCATATACCGGGCGCTTGCTCCAGCCTCATCATAGATGCTGAGGCCGTGATCCAGAAAGGGGTCGGGCATGGTTCGGTTCAGCTCCACGAATACCGCCTTCAGGATATTCAGTCTCTGGTCGAGGGCAATGAGCTTTCCCTCTTCTGAATCGTCCTCGTCCGCAGGGACCGGGGGCACCCCGATAAGGAGATACCAGATGAGATTGTCAAGGTCAGGCAGGAACCCGCCCTGTGTGAAATCGATCGATTCCCTGAAGTCGTAATAGGCCTTGAGATATCCGGCGGCCTCTCTTGCCGTTGCGTCCAAAACATACCTCGTGAAGGCGTTAGGGGTTTAGCGGTGCCGCTTCATTTTTGCCAATCATAATGTCTCTGCCTGATTTTTTCAAATTGAATATGGAACAATCAGGCAGATGACGGCATTCAAAGGCAGACTGCTCCACCCCGAACCTCCCGCCTTGACCCATCGAAGGCCATGTGCTAAGTTTCCAAACAGCGATCGTATTGCGATCGGACAAGCCTGCCCCCATGGGGAGAAGAAGGAGAAGCCTGTGCAGAAAACCAGCCCCTTGGATGGACCGGACAAGACCACCCCGCCCCGATATTTCTATGGATATGTGGTGGTCGCCACATGTTTCGCGATCCAGGTCATCGGGTGGGGGATCCACAACAGTTACGGCATCTTTTTTACGCCCCTGGTTCAGGAGTTCGGCTGGACCCGGGCCTCGGTGGCCGGCGCGGCCTCCATGAGTGTGCTGATCCACGGAATCGGGGCCATCTTTCTCGGGGGCATGAACGACCGGGTCGGGCCACGGCTCATCATGACGGGCTGCGGTCTTCTCATGGGGACCGGATATATGTTGATGTCCGGCCTGGATCGTCTCTGGGAGATCTACCTGTTTTACGGCCTTATCATCGGAATGGGGGTGAGCGGGACCGATGTGGTGCTCCTTTCCACGGTAGCCCGGTGGTTTTACGCCATGCGGGGCATCATGAGCGGCATCATCAAGGTCGGGACGGGGCTGGGCATGGTGGTCGCCCCCCTTTTCATCGCATTGATCATGAAGGCATTCCCCTGGCGCACCTGCTTTTTCATCCTGGGTGTGATCATCCTCGCCTCTTATGTGCTCCTGGCCCAGTTTCTTGTACGGGACCCGGCCCTCAAAAGACAGTATCCGGACAATGCGAGACCGGTCGAGCCGGTCGGCCCGCGGCCGCCTGAACGGGGCCTTTCATTTCGGGACGCCCTCGCCACCCGGCAGTTCTGGTCCATCTGTTTGATCGCTCTTCTCGTGGTGTCATGCACCTACACCATCCTGATGCATATCGTTCCCCATGCGATCGATGTGGGGGTCCCGAGTGCAAAGGCAGCCACGGTCCTGGCCACCCTGGGGGGCGTGAGTATGATCGGTCGCTTGGTCATGGGGGCGACCGCCGACAGGATCGGTACCAAGAAGGCCCTGATGATCTCTATTTCCCTCATCCTAACAGCCATGTGCTATCTCCACTGGGTCACCGCGTTGTGGATGTTCTATGTCTTTGCTGCCTTTCAGGGTCTCGGCCATGGCGGGTTTTATGCCCTTCTGTCCCCCACGGTGGCAGAGTTCTTCGGGACGAAGTCCCACGGCGTGCTGTTGGGGATGGTCATCTTCAGCACCACCATCGGCGGCGCCTTTGGGCCTTTTCTGGCCGGGTACCTCTTCGACATCACCCATACCTACGGGGTCGTGTTCCTGGCCCTGGCCGGAACCAGCCTTGCGGCCCTCGTCCTGACGGCAACCCTCACGCCCATGGCAGGCCAAAGGGTATGACTCAAACGAGGCGTCGAACCTGTTCGCTCAGGGGGTCTGAATCTCCATGAAGTTGCCTCACAAGATCCACTTCTAACCCGCC
>JAUPKI010000171.1 GCA_030837545.1 Thermodesulfobacteriota bacterium
GAACCTTCCCAGGATACGCGGGCCGGTATGGGATGTGAACCGGAAGATAGCGGAAGAAAAGATGGCCGGGATAGAAACGGCCGCGCCCAAAAAGGGTGCAAAGAAGGGGGGGAAGTAAGATGGCATTGAATAGAAAGATTGCATTTATTGATCTCTCGACCGGAGACATCGAGGTGAAACCGATCCCGCTGGACGTGCGAAAAAAATTTTTGGGCGGGAGAGGACTGGATGCCTATTTGCTATACAACCATACAAAAAAGGGGTGCGATCCCCTCGGGCCGGACAATACGCTGATGGTCAGCGGCGGCATCCTGGCGGCCACCTGCGCCTCTGCAACGGCCAGGACCCATTTCATGGCCAAGTCTCCGCTCACAGGGCTCCTGGGGAGCGCCAATATGGGCGGTTTTTTTGCCCCTGAACTGGCATGGGCCGGATTTCATCATCTGGTGATCAAGGGAAAGTCTGAAAAGCCAGTCTACCTCCGGATTCACAACGGCCAAATCGAGATTCGAGACGCGGCGCACCTCTGGGGAAAAACCACCACAGAAACCCAGTGGGCCATTCGGGAAGAACTGGGAGACGAAGACATCAAATCCGCGGTCATCGGTCCGGCCGGTGAAAATCTGGTGGCGTATGCCAATGTCATGACAGGCATCAAGAACGCCGCAGGCAGAACCGGCATGGGCTGCGTCATGGGGTCCAAGAATCTCAAGGCCATTGCCGCGAGGGGGACCATGGACATCAAGATCGCCCACCCGGTGGATGCACTGGAATACAACAAGCGATTCATCGATCAGATCACCAGCGCCAAGGTCAACCAGACCCAGGGCTCCCTGGGGACCCCGTTTATCTGGGGGGCCACCAACTGCTGGGGCGGCATCCGGACCCGCAACTTCCAGTATAACCAGTGCGAGAATGCCGATGATATCGAACCCGAGCGGATCGACGAGATCTGCACGGAGGCCATGGGCCCCTATCATATGACCGGCTGCTTCGGATGCCAGGTCCACTGCCGGGCCCAGTACAAGATTCCCTCAGGTCCCTATGCAGGAAAATATGACGAAGGACCGGAATATACATCCCTGGGCGCCTTTGGCGGGGAGCCCGACTGTAAAAGCGCCGAGACCGTCCTGACCGGGAATCACCTGGTGGACCAGTACGGGATCGATAACCTGGAGATCGGCAGCATCATCTCCTGGGCCATGGAACTCTACGAACTGGGGATCCTGACCAGCAAGGACACGGAAGGGGTCGATCTGAGATTCGGCAATGACGAGGCCCTGATCGAGATGATTCACCGCATCTGCTACCGAAAAGGGTGGCTGGGGGACACCCTGGCCGATGGGGGCATCCCGGCGTCTGAGAAGATCGGGAAGAACTCCTTTGAGTATCTGATCCAGGTCAAGGGGATGAATAACCTCCACTCGGATGAGCGGGCCACCCCGGCCCTCGCCCTCGGCATCGCAACCGGTTCCAGGGGATCGGACCATCTCAGGAGCCGTCCGGCCATTGACCTCTACCATCTGCCTGAAAAGATTCTCCGGCAGATATACAGCAACCCGGTCCCCTACGACGGGCCGTTGAGTTCCGAACATACCGCATACGAAGGCAAGCCGTGGCAGGTCTTCTGGCAGGAGAACTGCTACATGGGGGTGGATTGTCTCGGCATTTGCAAGTACCACACCACCTTCCTGGGCGCGACCCTTCCCAACTTCGAAGACTGGGCCAAGGTCCTCTACTACAACACCGGGATAGAGATGAGCCCCAAGGAGATATGGGACGTGGCGGAGAGATGTTACAACATCGAGCGGCTCTTCAACCTGAGAGAAGGGATGACACGGAATGACCTTAAGAAAGGCGATACGCTCAATCACCGCTATTTTGATGAACCCTGCAGGCGGGGGGCGCCGGATGTCATCGGCCTGACCATCGATCGCGACAAATTCAAAAAGATGATCGATGAATACTACGCCCATCATGGCTGGGACGAAAACGGCGTGCCCACGGCAGAGACGCTGAAACGGCTGGGCCTGGACAAGGAGCCGTCCCGCCTGCTTTAGCCTGCGAACTGCCCCGATGACACACTTGAAAGATCGGCCCGGATTTCAGGGTCCATGAGCCAAGCGGAGCAGCCAACTGAAAAGATCCCCTCGGCCTGACAGGGGAGGAGCTTATTTTGGAAGGAGGAGATCAATGGAGAAAGTCCTGATGATAAATTACCAGAAATGCACCGGGTGCCGGTTGTGTGAACTGGTATGTTCGGTCATGCACGACGGGGTTTCCAATCCTGCGCGAAGCAGGATCAAGGTGATGAAATGGGAGTCTGAAGGCCTGTATATCCCCATGTCGTGCCAGCAATGCGAGGATGCCCCCTGCATGAATGTCTGCCCGGTCAAGGCGATTCACCGCGACGAAGACCTCGGTTTCGTGACCGTCGATTACGATGTGTGCATCGGCTGCCGCTCATGTGTCGCCGTATGTCCGTTCGGGGCCATGAACTACAATATCATTGACAAAAAGGTCTTCAAGTGCGATCTGTGCGGGGGCGACCCTCAGTGCGCACGGTTCTGCGAGGTAAAGGCCATCGAATATGTGGACGCGGACCGCATCAGCATCGGCATAAAGAGGGTGGCTGCCGAACGATTGTCCACAGCCCAGAGAGATGCTGCGGCCCTGCAGGCCGCCATGTAATCCGGATCCCGTGCTTCTTTGTTCCGGATCTCAGGGTTCAGTTCCAAAGAGGAGACGGATGTTCCGGGAATTATTCTGAGACATCCCTCTCCTCCTTTTTATGGCCTTATACCGTTAAGCCCGGAACCTCTGAACCTTTGAACCTGTAACCACCTTGGAGGTTAGCCATACTCGTGGAGATAAACACCATAGAACTGCTTTCGGTGGGTGTGGACGTCGGGAGTTCAACCAGCCATCTGGTTTTTTCAAGACTCCTGCTGGAAAGGGACCACCGGTCGCCTACCCGGCGGTTTGAGATTCGGAAGAGGGATATCATCTACGAAGGGACGATCATCGATACGCCGCTAGTGGACAGGGATACCATCGACATTGAAAACCTGCTGGCGTTTTTCAGGGAAGAATACAGACGCGCAGGGATCGATCCTCGGGATATTCAGAGTGGGGCCGTTATTGTCACCGGAGAGACGGCCAAAAAACAGAATGCCAAAGAGATTGTGGAGGCCCTCTCCACTGATTCGGGGAAATTTGTTGCGGCGACCGCCGGCGCGAATTTTGAGAGCCTGATTACGGCCCTTGGCTCGGGCGCGACCGCCAGATCACGGGCCCTCAAAAACACCATCCTCTCCTGCGATATCGGCGGCGGCACATCCAACATGGCCATATCCAGAAACGGCGAGGTCATCTCCACAAGCTGCGTTGCCGTAGGAGGGAGGCTTCTGGCCGCCCATGACGATGGAAAGATCTGGCGCATCGACGCCCCCGCGCGGAAGGTGATGGACCATTTAGGGCTCCATTACCGGGTGGGGGATCAGATCGCTTCAGAGGATATGGAGAGCATCGCCAGGGCGTTTGCCGAGGTGTTGATTGAGGTCCTGACAGGTCCGGCAACCTCTGCCATGGCCAGGGAACTCATGCTGACCGACGACCTCCATTTTCCGGATAAGATAGACGAATATTCGTTCTCGGGCGGCGTCGCCGAGCTGATCTACGGCGGCAACGGCTATCATGATGATATGGGGAAACTGCTGGCCAGCAAAATAAACGCGCTTACCCACAAATTGTCTTCCCCGGTGATAGAACCCGTCAGCAAGATCAGGGCTACGGTCATCGGGGCAGGGGCCTATTCCTTATCCATTTCCGGATCGTCCGGATTTATGGATGATGCCATCTCATTCCCCATCAAGAATATCCCTGTCCTGCGAGTGGATGCAAAAGCAGAGCGACTGAGCCGTGACCACGTCATATCCGCCATAAACGCCTCCTTCCGGAGATTTGATCTCAGGGAAGGCGAAGACGTCGTGGCATTATATTTCAAGGACCCTGTGAGGGCCTATTATCCTGAGCTGGAGCTGTTCGCCCGATCCATCGAGGCCGCCCTTCCCCGTTCCATTGCCAACCGCCTGCCGATCATCCTGATCTTTCAAAAGGATATCGCATGCAGCGTGGGGAACGTCATCCGCCGGGAGACCGGCCTGAAGACGAATCTCCTCTCCCTCGATGAACTCGTCTTGACAGAAGGGGACTGGATCGATATCGGAGAACCCCTGGTGGCAGGCCAGGTCTTCCCCGTGACGGTAAAATCGTTGGTGTTTAATAGGCAGGGAGGGGGGAGGAGGGAGTAAGAAAGGCGTTGGGCGCAGGGCGTTAGAAGCTGAAAGCTCAAAGCTGAAAGGGAAGAGACGTTATCGGTTATCGGACAACAGCATAGCGCATAGGGTTCTTTAGCCCGATAAACCCAATAAGCCCAAAGAACTCAACAAACCCAATGAACTCAATAAACCCAACGAACTGACCAACCCCTTAATCCACCATCCAGCCTTCAATCATCCATCCCAATGGGGAGTCGGATCGTGAACGTGGACCCCTTGCCCAACTCGCTTTCCACACTGACCGCGCCGCCGTGGGCGTGCACGATCGCCTGGACAAAGCTGAGGCCCAGACCAAGCCCCCGCTGAGACCGGCTGTGGTCCCCACGGTAGAGGCGGTCCCAGATCTTGTGGATGTCACCGGGCGGAATCCCAATACCCTGATCGGAAACGGAGATGACTGCCCAGGCATCTTCTTTTTTGGCGGAGATCTCGATCCCCCCGCCCTCCCTGCTGTACTTGACGGCATTATCCAGGAGATTGGCAATGATCTGCTGAAAACGGGTTCGGTCCGCGCGGATAGTTAGTTCACCGGGGAGATCCGTCGTCACGGTTATCCCTTTTTCCTCGGCCACCCCCTCATAGAGATCAACGATCGAATGAATGACCTCAGGGACCGAAACGTCCGTTATCTCCAGCCTCATCACCCCGGTTTCCGCCTCGGCCACATCCATTAAGGTGTTGAGCATGGTCAGGACCCGTTCGGATTCTTCCATGCAGTCGGCGAGGGCCTCCCTGCACGCGTTCGGGTCCCGCAGGTCCTGAAGGGCGAGTTCCGCCACGCCCCTCAGACGCGTCATGGGGGTCCGGAGGTCGTGGGCCACATTGTCCAACGAGTTGCGCATGGCCTGGATCAGGGAGTCGTTTTTGTCCAACATCTGGTTGAAGAGAGAGACCAGTTCATACATTTCCCCCCGTTCTTTTCGTACCGGAACCCGCAGGCTCATCTTCCCTGTCTTCAGAATATCCCTGACGGTCTGGATTAGACGGCGGATCGGCCGGATGGCGCGAAATGTCAGGAGGCCGCCGCCGATGAGCCCGAGGAGAAGGATCGGGACGCTGAACATCAGAAACACGGTCCTGAAAAACGACAGGATTTCCTGGGCCTGGGTAGAACTTTTCCCCACCTGGAGCTTGAGGCCGCCCGGCAGAGCCGCCACACCAATGGTCCAGGACTCCTTTTCGGCCTGGTCTTTTATGGTCAGCCACAGGTCTTCTTCCGTACGCGGCATGGCCTTGAGCCGGCCGTCGTCAACGCCCTTGAATCCTTTTGGAAAGCTGACAAAGAGGACCTGGTCGAGGGGGCCCACGATGCGGACAAAGAAGATGTCCTTGGCCGTGCCGCTCTGTTGATCAAAACGGGCCTTGAGGGCGCGGAGCCCCCCCTCCCCGTACCAGGCCCGGTACTCCTCTATCCGGTCCCGGACGATTTCACGCTCCCGGTGCTCGATGAGGTTATCGATGAGATAGTAGGCGAGGACAAACAGGCCGCTGGAACTGACCACAAAAAAGAGCGCATACAGGACGCTCAATTTCAGGCTGAAGGTCAGCCCGACCTTACTGTTCCTTGAGGACATAACCCATTCCGCGAACCGTGTGAATCATCTTATGGTCAAAATCCCTGTCGATCTTGTTGCGGAGCCGGCAGACCAGGACATCCACCACATTGGTCTGGGGGTCAAAGCTGTAATCATACACATGCTCTAAGATGGAGGTCTTGGATACGATCCGCCCCCTGTTTCGCACCATATACTCCAACAGGGCGAACTCACGGGCCGGAAGGCTGATATCCTCGTCATTCCGTCTGGCCTGGCGTGTCAGGAGGTCCAGAGTCAGTTCTCCAGCAGTCAGGGTGGAGGGTTCCGATGTCCGGGTGGATCGTCGGATCAGGGCATGGATTCGGGCCAGGAGTTCTGAAAATGAAAAGGGCTTGGTCAGGTAGTCGTCGCCGCCGGCCTGAAGACCCTTGACCCGATCATCCACCGATCGTTTTGCGCTGAGGATAATCACCGGGGTAGCAATCTTCTTTGTGCGCAGCCGCTCGATCAGGGCAAGTCCGTCAAGTCCGGGGAGCATGATGTCCACCACAGCCGCGTCATAAGGTTCGGTGAGCCCCAGATGAAGACCGTCCACCCCGTCATGGGCTACATCCACGGCAAATCCCGCCTCCTTCAGTCCCTTTGAGATAAATGAGGCAATTTTTGTGTCATCTTCAACAACCAGTATTCTCATGTGAACTCAATATCCTGCTGTGACGACCTTTTTCTCAAATTTGTGAATCATCGCAGGCGATTATATGACATCAAAACAGTTTGTGTCAAGGCCGGCTGGCATACCATGAACGAGAAGATATTCATATAAGCTTAGACCCGAATCACTTATGGCCTCATCCCCATACGAGCCTTAGGACCAAGCTGGGTTGTGGTAATCTCCTGGGCGTCCTTTACAAAGCCACAAAGAATGGGCCTTGTCTCTCTTGGATCAATAATCTCTTCAGGACTAAACGCCTCGGCGGAGCGGAATGGTGAACAAAGCCTCATAAGTTTATTCTCTATCTCAATACGTTTCGCATCCGGATCAGACGCAGCTTCAATCTCTCTTCGGTACGCAGCCATAGCACCCCCTTCTATGGGCAAAGAACCCCAGTACAGGGATGGCCACGCATAGCGAAGATTCAGGCGGGATAGAGCCGCATGCAGGCCGCCGGCTACACCAAATACCCTTCTTATAAGTATTGATATTGCAGGCACTGTGATTTGGGTTAACGCAATTGCCAACCGAGCCGACTTTCGTTCTATCCCTTGTTTCTCAGAATCAGGTCCTATCATAAAACCTGGGCAATCAACCAAATATATAATAGGCAGATGAAATGTATCCGCAAAATCAACAAACCTCATCATCTTTTCGCAGCCATCCGCCGTTTGCGCCCCTCCAAAAAACCTACAGTCATTACTTATAATTGCGACTGGGAACCCATCCATACGTGCCAGAAGGGTAACCAAAGACCTTCCATAAAAGGGCGCAATCTCAAATATAGAGTCCTTATCCACGATGTGCCTTATTACCTCACGTATATCATAAAGTCTCCTATGGTTATGGGGTATAATGGAAAGTAACTCTTCATCCTTTCTATTCGGCTCATCACCTGTCTCAAGTCGTGGGGGCTGATGCCAGACATTTGGAGGTAAATAGCTTAAGAAGAGCCTTATCTGGCGGAAAGCATCTCTTTCATCCTCAGCCACATTGTCGATAACCCCGCTTTGGTAGGCGTGCACCTTATAGTTTCCCAACTCCTCCTTACTAATTTCTATACCCAGTGCCTGTTTTACCAGCGGTGGGCCACCAACAAATAGCTCGCTTGTATTTTTGGTCATGATACTCCAATGAGAAGCGGCAGCCTCTACTGGAGGCGCACCACCTAAAGAACCCAATGCTGCTGAGATAACCGGAACCCGTGCCATTAGTGCCGCCGGGACGCCCCATCGATCAGGGTAAACCGGCATTTCAGCGTGCCCCTGCTCCTCGATCGCTCGGACGCTCCCACCTGCCGAATCAATCAAGCGGATGTAGGGAATACGCCGCTCCAACGGCAGCCTCGGCCCGGAAAACCCGCCAGGGCTTACCAGGGTGAGTGGGGTTGCAGGACCGCCATGGATAGTGAAATCGCCCCCTTCAACGAACACTGCCCTACCGTTGATCCTCCCGCAACCTAAAACACGGCTGGCATGGGTGAATGATTTCAGCTCACCCTTTTCATCATATTCGGAGGTACCAGCAAGCGACCCAATCTCCCTAAATGAGCCCTGATCAAGGAGAAGGTCAACTCTTTCTCTGACGGTAAGCCTTCCTTTGGCATGTTGTCTGGCAACGTTTTCTTTCCCCCCCATTTGCTTTGCAAGTTCCTGCCTATATCTCAATTCATCAATTTCTTTCTGCCAGCTCATTTTACCATATCCTCCGTAAGAACCATCTACCTCACCTTCCACTCTGGTTTTCTTTTTTCGACAAATGCCTGCTTTCCCTCGATAGAATCCTCACAATTGAAGGGGCCTGTAACCACATGCTTCATAAAAGCGAGTGCGCTTTCTCGATCTATATAGCCACGGCAATACAGCTCCTTTGTGGCCCAAATTGATATTGGACCACACTCACAGATTTCCTCTGCCACAGTTGTGGCTGTTTGTATAAGCTGGTCGAGAGCAACAACCCTATTTATCAATCCTACCTGGTAAGCTCTTTGGGCATCAACTGTTTTGGCGGTAAACAGAAGCTCGGCAGCAATGGCAGCTGGCATATACTCACGAAGGAAGGAGGCGAATATTGTGGGGACATTGGCTATAGCTTCCCTTATGCCAAATTTTGCATCCTCTGCAGCGATTTTGATATCGCAGTCAAGCGCCAAAAATAGTCCAGCCCCGTTAACGTTCCCTTGCATGGCAGCGACGATTGGTTTCCACACGTGATATCCAATGGGAAGTATATGGTTGTCGCCGAAAAGGAGCGACTGTCTAAACTCCCAGTCTCCACGCCTCATCTCCTTTAGATCGGCTCCGGCACAAAATGATTTTCCCTCGCCACAAAGAATAGCAACCCACAGGTTTTTATCGTCCCGAAAGTCGACCCAGATTTTAATGAGTTCCTTAGCCATCGCTATATTGATGGCATTTAAATTTTCAGGACGATTCAATCTTATGAAAGCTAAATGTCCTTTCTTTTCGTACAAAACTTCCGGCATGATACTTTTTCCTCCTTCCAATATTTCCTCTATCCCACAGCTGTGAAAATGTCAGTGAGATTCTATTGATGTCTACCAACGAAGGTTATCATACCGCCAAGTATTTTCTATCATACCATCATTTCTCTTAACTTTATGTGTCATTTCTCATCTCTCCCTGATTTA
>JAUPKI010000172.1 GCA_030837545.1 Thermodesulfobacteriota bacterium
CAGGCCGGACCGCCAAAAAAATAAAAGGGCGCATCCTTTATGAATACGCCCTTTGCGGCAAGGTGGCTCCCCGTATGTCGGGAATAGGGTGAGTAATATTAGCCGTCGCAACGCTTCTTCCCATCAAACGCCACGAGGCCGGTTTTGGAAACCTCGGCTGTCGCGGCAAGGTCCATTGATTGACGGAGACGCCTTATCTTCGGGCCTTCAACAGGATGCCCCAACGTGACGTCTGTGTGAACACCGTGGTGGGCCCACCTGGTCTCGAACCAGGGACCTACCGGTTATGAGCCGGTGGCTCTTCCAACTGAGCTATGGGCCCGAAAATCATACCCTCGTTATGGCTAAATAGAATGCGCATCCT
Source organism: Thermodesulfobacteriota bacterium (assembly GCA_030837545.1). Lineage (GTDB taxonomy): Bacteria > Desulfobacterota > DSM-4660 > Desulfatiglandales > Desulfatiglandaceae > AUK324. The sequence goes on from JAUPKI010000172.1 coordinate 365, forward strand.
GCAGGATTTTGTCAAGGGAAAATATCCCATTTGAGCGTTGTAGGTCTCAATTGTCTACAAAGCTCTTCAGCTTTCTGCTCCTGCTGGGGTGTCTCAGCTTTCTGAGCGCCTTGGCCTCTATCTGCCGAATACGCTCCCGGGTCACGCTGAAATCACGGCCGACCTCTTCCAGGGTGTGATCGGCCTTTTCACCAATGCCGAACCTCATCCTGAGGACCTTTTCCTCTCTCGGCGTCAGGGTGGTCAGGACCTTTCGGGTCTGCTCGGCCAGGCCGAAGTTGACGACCGCGTCGCCGGGGGACAGGACGTTCTTGTCCTCGATGAAATCCCCCAAATGGCTGTCCTCCTCTTCACCAATGGGGGTCTCCAGCGAGATCGGCTCTTTGGCGATCTTGAGGACCTTTCTCACCTTTTCGAGGGGGAATTCCATTTTTTCGGCGATTTCCTCAGACGTCGGCTCCCTCCCATGTTCCTGTACCAGATATCTTGAGGTCCTCATCAGCTTGTTGATCGTTTCTATCATATGCACGGGAATCCGGATTGTCCGGGCCTGATCCGCTATAGCCCGGGTGATCGCCTGCCTGATCCACCAGGTGGCATAGGTGCTGAATTTATAGCCGCGTTGGTATTCGAATTTGTCCACGGCCTTCATCAGGCCGATATTCCCTTCCTGGATGAGATCCAGGAACATGAGTCCCCTGTTGGTGTATTTTTTGGCAATACTGACAACCAGTCTCAGATTGGCCTGAATAAGCTCTGATTTGGCCTTGTTGGCCATTTCCAGGCTTTTCTCAACCTTCTGGAGTTTCAGTTTGATCTGTCGGGGCGTCATATCCGTCCGTTCCTTGGCCTGCCGGATCGTTCCCTGAGCCTTTTCGGCCCTGGTCTTCAAGGCTACGATTTCACCCTTTGTCAGGCCGAGAGGCGCGATGATCTGATCATCCTTAGCGGATTTCGGCATCTTGGCCAGGCATCGTTTCAGATAGGATATCGGCTTTCCACCTGCCCGCAACATGCATTCCTCTAAATGCCTTTCAGATTCCCCGACCTCAGTGGTCAAGTCCCTGAGCTTTTCGATCATATTCTGTATCTGTCGATCCTCGAGGCTGAAGGAGTTCACCAGCTTCATAATCTCCTTTTGATCCTGCTTGATGCGTGCGGCAATCTTCTTCTTTTCATTTTCGGTGCAGCCGACCTTGGCCTTTTTACACCGTTTCATACACATGCTTTCATTCAATGCCCTGATTTGATCGATCAGATTGACGACGGATTCCTTTTTTTCACCCATCAGCATATAGCTGTCGTCTTCTTCCAGATCATTGATCACATCTTTTAATTTCACTTCCCCTTCATTCAGTTTTTCGCCAAGCTCGATAATATGCTCGACGCCCACGCCGCACAGGAGGAGCGTCTCCAGGGCCCTTTTGTCTCCTTCTTCAATTCGTTTTGCGATCTCCACCTCTCCCTCCCGGGTCAAGAGGGAGATGCGGCCCATTTCCTTGAGATACATCTTGACAGGATCCGATACACGGGATGATGCGTCTGCGAGGTCGATGGATGCCTCATCAAGCTTTCCTTCCTCCTCCTCCTCCAACTGCTTCTTCTTGGCGCTGTCGGCCTTCTCGATCTTCTTTTTGGCGGCTTCGTCAATGACCATGATGTCCAATTCTTCGAACATCATCATGAGTTCATCGATCTGCTCCTCAGAGGATACGAAATCTTCAGACAGATCATCATTCAACTCCTCAAAGGTAATGTAGCCCTTATTCTTTCCGTTATCGATCAACCGCTTCAAATTGATCATATCGGCGTTTTTATCCATTATCGTACCTCCGAGTCCGGATGAACCGGGACAGTGAATATTGAATCGCAACCCGGAAAAACCGGAGAAGTGCCTAAAATTAAAAATGCCCAAAATTTGACGGTTATGTTGCTCACGGTGGGGCGTGGGCCACGGTCTTACGGGTCAGTGGCTCTGCGCCTCCCGTGTCTTTAGCTTTAGCAGAACCCGGTTCAAGGCCTCGGGGTCTCCTCCGGCCGCCTTGATCGAGTTCGTCATCCTTTGCTGGCGCACCTTTTCCTCGATTTCCCGGACCGCCTGTTTTACCTCCTGATCTGAATATATGGAGTCGGCCAGCAGGGCCTCTCTGAGACGGATACGGATCTCTTCGCTTTCAAGGTTCTCTTCCAGGCGTTCAGGGGAAAACCGTCCCTCCTGACGGTATGTTTCGAAAATTTTTTTAACGATCTGGGATGTCGCAGCGTCTGACAGCAGCGTCATGCAGTCGGTGCCCATCAATCCGCTGACGGCCATGGGATGATGCACGAGGAGATTGAGCAACTGGAGATCTCCGATCCGTTGTTTTGCCTTGGATTCAGCTATCCGCTCCTTGAGCGCCTGTTGAAGGCCCCGTTCTGAGAGCCCTTTTGACACAGCCTTCAACTCGGACAGGATCACATCTTCCTTGATCCCCATCCGCTCTGACAGACGTCCAGCGTAGAGGGACCGCTGCGCCCTGTTTCTGAGTTGGGCCAGGACGGGTAGAATCTCTTTCAGGACGCCCACCTTACCCTCTATGTCGCTCCCTCCCTGCGCCAATTTTTGATCCAGGAAGAAGTCAAACATAGGGGCGGCCTTTTCAAGGAACGTCAGAAACGCGGACAGGCCGTTTTTATTGACAAAACTGTCCGGGTCGTGCCCATGGGGCAGGGCAACCGCCCTGGCAGGGAGACCTTCATTCATGAAAAGGGGGAGGCTTCTTATGGCAGCCACTCTGCCTGCCTCATCAGAATCAAAGACCACGATCGCCTCCCTGGCATATCCCTTGATCTTCCGGATATGGTCATGGGTCAGGGCCGTCCCGAGTGTGGCCACGACCTCCTCGAGGCCATGTTTTCTCAGGGCAAGAAGGTCCATATACCCCTCGACAATCACTGCTATGCCCTTTTGGCGGATCGCCTTGTAGGAGGCATGGAGACCATAGGGAAACTCCCCTTTATGAAAGACAGGGGTTTCAGGCGTGTTCAGATATTTGGGGAGGGCATCGTTGAGGACCCTCCCTCCGAAACCGATGACCTGACCCCGCAGGTTGAAAATGGGGAACATGAGCCGACCTCTGAAGCGATCGTAGTATCCCCCCCCCTTTTTGGGAATGATCAGGCCGGCCTGAACGGCCCTTTCCATGTTGATCTGTCGGCTCGTCAGGTAATGCGTGAGCCCGTCCCAGGCGTCAGGGGCGTAACCCAGACGGAATTCCGAGATGATTTCTTTTGAAAGCGCCCTTCTTTTCAGATACTGGATGGCCGGATCTCCGCCTCCTGCTTGGGTCAAGGCCTCTTGGAAATATTGCGCGGCCGTCTCATTTATCTTGAACAGGGTCTCCCGAGTCCGGGTCTTTTCTCTCTCTTCACTGGATGAAAATGTCTCTGTAATGGGTATGCCATGTTTTTCGGCCAGGTCCTTGAACGCCTCCGGGAAGGTTACCCCGTGATAATCCATCCAGAATGCGAAGACGTCGCCCCCCTTCTTGCATCCGAAGCAGTGGAACATCTGTCTGTCCGGACTGACCATGAAGGACGGGGCCTTTTCAGCGTGGAACGGGCACAACCCCATAAAGTTCTTCCCGGCCTTTTTGAGCTGAACATACTGGCCGATGACCTGTACGATGTCGGCTGCCCGTTTTATTTCTTCTTTGGCCGATGTATTGCCTGGCATAGGAAGCGCCTAAAGTGAGTTTAAGTGACTAAAGTGAGCTAAAGTGCCTAAAGTGACTAAAGTGAGCTAAAGTGAAGTAAAGTGTCTGAAGTCTCATCTGGGCGGCCTATATCTGTCTGCCTACCCGATCTCTGCAACGGTTACGCCATCGCCTCCCAATCCGGGATCGGCGCTAACAATGGTTTTGACAAAGGGCATGTCCCTCAGGTGATCCCGAATCGCCCCTCTCAGGCGCCCGGTTCCGTGTCCGTGGATAATGGTGACGCTCAATCTGCCCTCCACCAAGGCGCGGTCCACGGCCCTGTCGATGAGGGGGATGGCATCATCCACGTGGTATCCGACCACATTTAAGGCCCCGGATTTCAGGCCGTCCGATGATAATGTCCGCGGGGTCTTTTCCTCCAACGTCCAGTGGACAGATCGTGGCCGATGATCGGGATGGAGCGTTTTCGATCCAGCCTCTATCTGAAGGTCCCTGGGGTCCGCAGATATCTTGACGGCGCCCAGCATGACATACACACGGTTTCCTGATGGATCCACCGATTGAATCACCCCATGTTGCTTCAGCCGGGTGTGGAAGACGCTCTGCCCCTCCCTCAATTCTTCGAACAGAGAGGATGCGGGGGCATCCCTCGGCGCTTCAAATTGCGCCGACAATTCCCGGCTGACGGCGTCACAGCGCTTCACTACGTCGGCCTGAACACGCCGTCTTTTCCTTTTCAAGAGGTTGATGGCCTGTTTCAGTTCCTCTCTGGCTGAACCTATGGCCGCCTCGGCCTCTGCCCGATACCTCTCCATAAAGGACCGTTTCTCGGCCTCCAACTGGGCCAACTGCGCCCTGATCTCTTCGGCAGCGGCACGATGCCCCTGTTTGGCGTCTTCAGCCTCCTTCCTCGCTGCCTCGACCTGTACCATCAGGCCGTGCATCTTTTCGATGAGACGATTCAGTTGCACATCGTCCCGATCGAGATAGACCTGGGCATTTTCGAGGATGCGCATGGGCATACCCAGATCGCGGGCCGTTTCCAGGGCATGACTGATGCCGGGCGACCCGTATCGAAGCCTGAAGGTTGGCCGTTTGCACTGCGTGTCAAACTCTACCGCGGCATTGAGCGCCCGCCGGTTTAACAGGCCATAGGCCTTCAGCCGATTGAGGTGCGTGGCCAGGGCAACAAATACCCCTCTTTGGGAGAGTTCGTCCAGCACGGCCATGGTCAGGGCCGCTCCCTCGTTGGGATCTGTCCCCATCCCCGGCTCATCGATAATGACCAGACTCCTCGGACCGGCCAATTCCATGATCCGCTTCAAGTTCCCCGCATGGGCCGAGAAGGTGCTCAGACCGGTCTGGATGTCCTGATCATCACCGATGTCGGCCATGCAATGATCGAAAACGGGGAGGCAGCTTCCTTCGGCTGCCGGGATATGGATCCCCGCCTGCGTCATGAGGGTCAACAGGCCCAGGGTCTTGAGGGTGACGGTTTTCCCTCCCCGGTTGGGTCCGGACACCATCAGGAGATTCCGTTCCTGTTCCAATGTAATATCAACGGCGACCGGTCCGTGTTCTTTCTCTTTCCCCTCAGTCCGGGATAAAGCCAGCAGTATCGGGTTCCTGGCCTCCTTGAGCCGGACACCCCGCGTCTCGTCTATTTCAGGCGGCACGCACGAGAAATCCTCGCCGTATCTGGCCCTGGCAACCAGGCCGTCGAGCCTGGCGATCAGGCCCTGGGCATGGATGATATCGGGGGTCATGTCCCTCACAGCCCCTGTCAGTTCCACCACTATGCGATGTTCCTCTCCCCTCTCCTCCAGGGCCAGTTCCGCCGACCGGTTGTTGTCCTGGATCACCTCCACCGGTTCCACGAAACAGGTGGACCGGGTCCGGGAGTAGTCGTGGACAATGCCGCCAAGCAGGGATTTCTGGTCGCTTCTTACGGAAATGACATAGCGGCCGTCCCTGACGGTCACCAGGTGATCATCGCTGTTCCGGCCCAGGCCTTTGGTCATCCTGATGTCGTTGAGCTTTTTTTCCAGATGGGATCGTTGCCGACGCCGTTGCTGCCGGATTTTTGCCAGGAGCGGCGTGGCGCTGTCTCTGATATCGCCGTTCGGTGCAATCGCTCCCTTCAACTCCTTGACCAATGGACCGAGATCAGGCATGTCGTCGATGATGGCGGTCAGCCCCGGATATAATGATCTTTCAGACCGGAGGAATCCCCTAACGGTTTGGCCTGATTCAGAAAGCCGCAACACCGTGAGCAACTCCTCGGCCTCGAGGCGAGACCCCTTAGCCCTGGCCCTCGAAAGGAGCGGCTTCAGGTCCGTAAGATCAACAAAGGCGAGAAGCCCCCTCATTTTGAGAAGGAGCCTTGCCTCTGAAACCAGGCTTAGTTCGTGCGTGATCCATTCTATATCGTTCGACGGGGTAAGGGAGAGGCATTCGGATTGCCCCAGCGGGCAGGATGCGTAGCGGGACAGGATTTTCAGCAGGCGATAATATTCAAGAACCTGGTACGTATGTTCGATCATGCAGGCTCTATCAGCAGACGCGCCCTTTGAGGCACGCTGGTGTTGCATTCCTGACCCAAGACAGACATTCGGTAGATGGAAAACCGTCCAAGCAGGTGTGGGTTAATGTCCAGCGGAGGATGCGGTCAGCAGTTTTTTGGCAATATCACTCACTTCCTTGCCCTGGGCCAGGCCCGCCATTCTGACCATGGCTGCCTTCATGACATTCCCCATATCTCTGGGACCCTTGGCAGACAGCTTAGAGATGATCTCTCGCACATTCGCTTCAATCTGCTCCGGGGTCAATTGCTGCGGCAAATATCCATACAGGATCTCGATCTCTTGTTCTTCCTTCGCGGCCAGGTCCTCGCGGCCTCCGCCCCTGAATTCCTGTGCGGCCTCTTTCCCTTTCCGTATCATGGATGAAATGACCGACTGGATTTCCTCCTCGCCTAATTCATGTCCCTTTTCCACCTGCAAATTCTTCAGAGCGGTCTTGAGCATTCGTAGGCATGAAAGTCGAAGGATGCTCTTCGACTTCATGGCCTGTTTGAGATCTTCGGCGATTTTCTGATGTAGGGTCATGCTATCTGTCCAGGGTTACGAATTAAACGCTTAAGAAAACCGGAAACTTATTATTATATAACAAATTATTCAGATGTCAACGGTCGCCATCTGATTTCATATCATTTTTTTGGCTTTCCTCGCAGGCCCTGATGGCGTCGGACAGGTTCAGGCTTCCATCATACAACGCCCTCCCTGTAATCATTCCTATCACGCCGTCTTCCTGAAGCGGGAGTATCTCCAGGACATCGGGAAGCCCGGAGATCCCCCCGGAGGCGATGACCGGGATATGCGTGGACCTGGCCAGATCTCTGGTGGCCGCCACATTGCACCCCGTCCTCATGCCGTCGCGACTGATATCCGTATAGATGATGGCCGCGATGCCGGCATCTTCAAATTGTCTTGCAAGGTCTGTGGGATGCTGCCGGGTCTCTTCTGTCCATCCTTCCACTGCAACGGAACCGTCTCTTGCGTCGATCCCAAGGATAATCTGACCGGGATGAGCGCGGCAGGCGCGGCGTACGAATTCCGGATCCTTGCAGGCCACTGTACCCAGGATCACATACCGGAGTCCCAGCTCAAGGTAGGCCTCCAAAACCATCAAATCCCTCACGCCGCCGCCTAATTCCACGGGTATGGGAACCGCCGCTACAATCCGCTTAATGACCTCCGTGTTGACCGCTCTTCCCTGTATGGCCCCGTCCAGATCCACCAGATGGAGTCTACGGGCGCCGCACGCATGCCATCGAATCGCCATCTCTTCCGGGGTATTCGAGAAAACGGTTTCATCCGACATCCGGCCCTGCTTGAGCCTGACGCAACGGCCCCCCTTGAGGTCAATCGCCGGAATAATCAGCACGTCCCTCATCCTTTCCTTGTTTTTCGGCAGGGGGCAAGGGCATTTCAGCCAGCAGTCGTTTAATTCCAAAGTCCGCCAGTTCTTTGGCTGTCAGCCATCGGCCGCCGCTCTGGATGTAGGTATCCAGGTCAAAGAGGTTCTCGAATAAGGATTTCTGAGTCTTATCGTAATTGCCCCGCCAGAGGATCCCACCGTCCGATGGCCTGACAAGGGAGAGGTCAAACGCCACCGAGGCCGGCTTTTCAATGCCGTAATCGGTCCCCACACGGTCCTGCCAGCGGTACACCTGCCCGATCAGGACGGCATCGGCCCCAAAGGCTTTGCCAACATTCTGAATCATCTCAAGTGGATGGATCCCTAATTTCGTGTCTGACATGAGGATGCTATGGACCACACCCCGGGCCTGTCCGGGGGGGATGAGATATGTTTTCTTGTCCTTGGCCAGCATCTCGAAAAGCTGATCCGTCAGCCAGTCCGTCACGTCTTCGGAAACCGGCCAGGACATGAACGAGGTGCCCGTGACGGGGTTTCGGACCAGCTCGGGCCTTTCTCCGTTCGATATGGCGGGTTGGAATCCAATCACGACGAGGCGTTGTATGGTCGGGCCTGAAGGGAATGCAGAAGAGGGGAGCGAACGGGTGTCGCCGTGGCAGCCGACAAGGGTCCAGAGGTTAAATAGGATCAGGAGAAACAATCCAAACCTTAGAAAGGCGACACGAATTTCCGTGGCCATGACCCCTCCTTCTGCTACATAACGCCTTTTGTGGAAGGTAAGCTCCCTTTCAACCGGGTTTCGATCTTCGTGGCCTGGTCCAGCGCCCTGCCGAAGGCCTTGAAGATGGCCTCTGACACATGGTGAGGCTCATCTCCTGCGAGGAGATCAATATGGAGGGTCAACCCTGCATGGGTTGCCACGGCGCGAAAAAATTCTTTGATGAGACCCGTGTCAAATGCTCCTGCAGTGGTCCTTTCAGAGGTCACCCGATAGGCCAGGATGGGCCGGTTTGAGATATCGATGACGACCCTGGCCAGGGCGTCATCCATGGGAATGGTTGACTCGCCATAGCGCTGGATCCCTCGCTTGTCGCCCAGTGCTTTCTTTAGGGCCATACCCAAAGTGATCCCCAGGTCCTCTACCGTATGGTGGTCGTCGATCTCCCTGTCTCCCCTGGCCTTGAGTTCCAGTTCCAGAAACCCATGGGCCGACATCAGGTCCAGCATGTGATCCATGAAGGGGATCCCCGTATCCACTTTGGAAGGGGCGTTTCCGTCCAGATCAAGGCGAAGAAAGATCTCTGTTTCCTTTGTCTTTCTCTCTATGGTGGCCTCTCGTTTCATGGAAAATCGCGTGCTCGTACCATCTATGGGCTGTTAGGGGCGGAGATCCCGGGCAAAAAGATGGTGGAGATGAGGGGATTCGAACCCCTGACCTGTACGTTGCGAACGTACCGCTCTCCCAACTGAGCTACACCCCCACATTCCAGAATTTACCCGGCGCCCTTACCGTCCGGTGGAATTTTGACGGATCATTTACATAACGTTTTATTATATGCATTTGAAGCATGAAATCAATCTTTTTTTCCACGTCTAAAATGCCAACGTTAGAGGATTTCTCTCTCATGTTCCTGTGTTATGAAGGTAATGCGATTTTCGGTCCTTCACAAACGGCATGTCCGAACGGACCTGTTGTACCCGTTGAGGGTTGATGTCTCCAAAGAGCAGGGTCTCCTTATCGCCGCCATGGGCAATGATTTCCCCGGCAGGATCGATGATGGCGGATCCACCTGTGAAAAGAAGCCCACCCCCTTCTCCCACGCGGTTTACCCCCACGATATAAAGCTGATTGTCCACGGCTCGGGCAGGGAGGAGGATGTCCCAGTGGCGCTGCCGTACGGCCGGCCAAGATGCAATCACCAGGACGAGGCAGCACCGATCTGTTAAGGGCCGGAAGACCTCCGGGAAACGGAGATCGTAACAGATGAGGGATGCAGCCTCTATGTCGCCCAAGCGGAAAGAGACCGTGCGGTCTCCGGGATCGTAGTGCTGATCCTCCTGGAGGAGCCCGATCAGGTGGATCTTGGCATAGAGGGCCAGGTCAACGCCATTCCGGTCTACTGTCAGGGAGACATTCTGGGGTCGGCCTTTTTCCCTTTGAAGCACAAATCCTCCCACAATCGTTATCTCGAGATCTCGAGCCAGGTCGCGAAAGAGGGTAGGGGTAGGTCCGTCCAAGGGTTCGGCCGTTATGGCCGTGTCCATGGAAAAACCGGTGGCGGCCATTTCAGGAAAGACGATCAGGTCCGCCCCCGCCTCTTTGGCCCTTTGAGCCATGTCTCTAATCTTGGCATGATTGATATCCCGATCGTGCCACAAAATGTCCATCTGGGCTGCTGCCACCTTCATTTGAGCCACCTCCGAAGCCTGTTGATGCCCTCGTGCAGGGTATCCTCCTTTTTTGCAAAGCAAAATCGAACCAGATGTCTTCCGCTGTGTCGGTCTTTCCAGAAGACCGAACAGGGGATGGCGGCCACCCCGGCCTTTTCAGGGAGCATGCGACAGAATGTTAGATCGTCGTCGAACCCAAGGGGGGTGATATCGGCCACCGCATAATAGGTCCCTTCGGGTTGGAATACTCGAAACCCCAGTTCCCTCAAGGCCTCAGTCAACAGATCCCGCCTGTGGGTATAATCCGAAAGGAGCTGCGTGTAGTAACTGTCGGGGAAATCCATGGCAAAGGCCATGGCCTCCTGAAGGGCCGATTGCCCGCAGAAGACGATGAACTGATGGCTCATCCGCACTGCCTTTGAAAGGACCGGCGATGCGATGACATACCCTACCTTCCACCCGGTCATGGAAAAGGTCTTGGCTGTGGAGGAGACGACAAAGGCCCGGTCCCGAAGGGAAGGGATGGAGAGGAGGGTGACATGCCTTCTGCCGTCATACACCAGATGCTCATAGACCTCATCGCCGATGGCATAGGCATTGTACCGCTGGCACAGGCCACCGATAAAGGCCAGCTCATCCTGGGTAAAGACCTTGCAGCAGGGGTTCTGGGGGTTGTTGATGATAATGGCCTTTGTATGTGGCGAGAATGTCTCCGCCAGCCTCTCCCTGGGAAGCTGGAAGGTATCCCCTTCGAGCGATACATACCGTATGCGTGCATGGGCAAGGGCTGAGATCGGCGCATAGGTGTCGTAGGCAGGCTCCAGGAGGATCACCTCGTCATCCGGTTCCAGAATGCCCAACAGGGTGGCGCACAGACCCTCGGTAGCGCCCGATGTGACCGTGACCTCGGTCTCCGCGTCCACGTCGATACCGTAAAATCGCTTCATCTTTCG
>JAUPKI010000173.1 GCA_030837545.1 Thermodesulfobacteriota bacterium
AATGTCCTTTTTCGTCATTCCGGCGAAAACCGGAATCCAGTAAAATCATATAGTTAACATCCTTCTGGACCCCGGTTTTCACCGGGGTGACGACTTTTTACGAGACCATCAACTTTCAACTCCACACTCCACATTCCACATTCCACATTCCACACTCCACACTCCACACTCCACACTCCACACTTTAGCTCACTTCATTGGCATTCCCTTATAAAGCGTTTCCAGATGGTAAACAAGGTTCTCGAGTTTGACGGACAGGTCGACATTTTCAATGATGCAGCATTCGGGCGCCCTCACCTGGGTGGCGGAAAAATTAAGGATCCCCTTGATATTCGCCTTGAAGAGAAGTTCTGCGGCACGCTGCGCCTCACGGGAGGGGGTGGTGATGATGCCTAAGTCGACACCCAGGCCCCGGACCTGTTCCGGGATGTTGCACGCGGGCTGGATCGCCAAGCCGCATGGAAGGCGCCTGCCTGCTTTTCTGGAATCCAAATCAAATGCCGCAACAAATCGGTAGCCTCTTTTCCTGAAATTGTCATTCTCAACCAGGCTCATTCCAAGATTGCCCATGCCAACGATACAAATCGTCCATTCTCTGTCTGTTCCGAGGATGCGTTTGATCTCCCTCAACAGTTCCTGGGCATCATAGCCGACCCCGCGGACTCCGAATTCGCCGAAATAGGCCAGGTCCTTTCTGACCTGCGCCGGATTGACGCCGCACAGTTCGGCGAGCTTTTCCGAAGAGACAATTGGGGTATCGCTTTCCACAAAAGACTGGAGGGGCCTTGAATATAGGGCAAGCCGTTCGATCGTAGGACTGGGGATTTTGGATCTTTTTGTCATCAGTTCCGTGAAGGTAGAAAACCTTTACCCTGACGAGGGCTGAATGCTTCGCGTATCAATCCCGCCTCTGTTTGTGCGGGGGGTTCCAGTGAGGATGTGGCGTCGGTTCCGGAAAGGGTCGAAATTGTGAAATAATGCACATGATTTGGTCAAAAAGAGGACCTCATAGAGGCCCTCTTTTTGGTTTAGAAGGGTTGTTAACCGCCTAATGATTTGACGATGAGACCGTGCAAGCCGCCCAGATCCGGGATCTTGAAAACAAGGATAAAACAGATGACCAGGGCGTAAATACACAGCGATTCTATCAGGGCCAGACCGATAATCATGGTGGTCATGATCTTTCCGCCTGCTTCCGGATTCCTGGCTGTCCCCTGCAGGGCGGCGTTGATGGCGTTGCCCATACCGAGGCCGGTACCCATCGCAGCCATTCCAATGCCGACACCGCAGGCGATGGCGATTCCGAAATACACCCATAGCGCTGCGGCCTTGACTGCGGAGTCATCGCCGGCAAAGGCCAATGAAGCCATCCCGAGGAGCAATACCGCTGTCAAAACGCCAACCAAAGTTCTCTTAGACATGTGGACCTCCTTTCCTTGAAAAGATTTTAGTTGCGGCCTTCTTCCGAAGAGTTAAAAACGGATCAAAATTTAGGAATTGCGAATTTAGGAATTGCGAATTGAATGAAATTCCATAATTTCTAATTATCCAATTCCTCAATCCTTTAATTCCTCAATTCCTCAATTCCCTTAATGCGCATGTTCCATGGCGCCAACAAAATACATAATAGAAAGAAGCATAAAGACAAGGGCCTGGATGAAGCACACCAATAGTCCAAGGAAGAGGATGGGCAGGGGAGCGAGATAGAGACCTGCCAATCCGAACAGGATGGCAAGGACCATCTCTTTGCCGAATATGTTTCCGAAGAGTCGAACGCTCAGGGACATGATCCTGGCAAAATGACCAATTAATTCAATCGGGAACATCAAAGGGGCCAACCACCATACGGGGCCCAAAAAGTGCTTAATATACTTGGCGCCATGGAATTTAATCCCGATAATGTGGGTCAATACGAAGGTGCAAAGCGCCATGGCAAGCGTGGTATTCAGGTTGGCTGTGGGTGAAAAGCAACCTGGCACGAGACCGATCAGGTTGGAGACGAAAATAAAAAGAAAGATGGTGGCAACATAGGGGAAAAAGAATCTCCCTTCAGGCCCGGTAATCTCCACCATGAACTTCTCAAGGCCGTCAATCACAACCTCAAAGAAATTCTGTCTCCCTTCCGGGACAAGCTTGATTTTTTTTGCAAGGAAAAGGGCGCTCACGATGAGGATAAGCATCACCAACCAGGTATAGGTGACATGTGTAATCGCACTCGGATGCTCAACTCCCAGGGCCGACAAGATGGCGTCAATAAAGAAAATTGGATGTTCCATGCTTCTATATTGCCTCCCGCGATGATGTTTTCCAGGCTGAACGGATTCCAAAACCGACGATGCTGAAAATGACGACCGACAGCCCGGTAACCAAGCCTAAAGGATGTACCCAGCCGTTGGTGATAACCATATAGATAACAAGACCCATAAAGGCAAGCCTAAAATACGACTTTGCGATGAGACCCAGCTTTTTTCCCTGGAATGCCCCCAGATCGGAAAAGGCGCAGCGGATGGTGTGCTGAAGCACGCTGAAGTTGGCAATGACCATCAATCCCCCTATGATCACGCCCAGGGTGAACGCGGCGCTCATAAAGACAGAACTGAGCGCCCCTATGATCCCGAGAACGATCCAGTTGTTCGTTCGAATGTGGTCGATCAGCTTATCTCTGTTCCTCACAGGTCCTTTGCCTTCTTGTACAGAATATAGAGGTTCCTGAATGCCGCGGCGATGCCAAATCCTAAACACACGAAAAATAACCACGGCCTTGTCCCCAACCACTCATCCAGATAAAAACCGGCCAGCGCTCCCAGTGCTATGGAGAAGGCCATGGCCATGCCGACCGTGCTGACAAACCCCAAGTCTTTGAAGGTCTTTTTCAGGTCTTTGTCCATTCAGGTCAGGTCCAGGGGTAACGGTCTCCATGGCAACGGATCGGACACGTGCCGTTCCTATCACAGGTTTTCCGGCAAAGTCAACAGGTTTTTGCCCTCTCAATTCAACATTTCCTTAAAGGCGCTTGCAGCGGCATTCAATGTTTTTTCTATCATTTCTTCCGTGTGGGCCGCGGATATAAAGCCGGCTTCAAAGGGCGACGGCGCCAAGTACATGCCGTGCTCCCGCATGCTCCTATAATACTGTTTGAACCGTCGCGCATCGCTCGCCTTGGCCGTCACAAAATCCAAGACCGGTGCATCTGTAAAAAAGAGGGAACCCATGGACCCTACATGGTTCACAACCACCGGGATACCTGCATTTCCAGCCAAAGACGCAAGCCCTGAAAAAAGGGCGTTACCCATTTTTTCAAGCTTTGGGTAGAGATCCCCCTGCCTGAGGACTGTGAGCGTGGCAATGCCGGCGGCCATGGCTAAGGGGTTCCCCGAGAGGGTGCCGGCCTGGTAGATGTCCCCCTCGGGGGCCATTCGGAGCATGAACTCCGGTTTGCCCCCGTAAGCGCCCACAGGGAGGCCGCCGCCGATGATCTTGCCCAGGCAGGTCAGATCAGGACCTATTCCATAGAGTTCCTGCGCACCGCCCGGTGCGACCCTGAATCCGCTGATGACCTCATCGAAGATGAGCAGGGCGCCGAAGGCCGTGGCGATCTCCCTGAGTCCTTTCAGGAAATCGACATCCGGGATGATTACGCCCATATTGCCGGGAATCGGCTCTACGATGATGCAGGCGATGTCAGGGCCGTATCGGTCAAAGGCACTGTTCAGGGCCTTCATGTCATTGAAGGGGAGAGAGAGGGTGTGTCTAACCAGGTCTTCCGGGACGCCCGGGCTGCCGGGGATCCCGAGGGTAGCCACGCCGGATCCGGCAGATACCAGAAGGCTGTCGGCATGCCCGTGATAACATCCGTCAAATTTGACGATCATCTTTCTTCCAGTCACCCCCCTGGCAAGACGGATGGCGCTCATGGCGGCCTCGGTCCCGGAATTGACCATTCTGACCATCTCGATGGAGGGCACCATCTCAACAATGGTCTCCGCCATGATCACCTCCAATTCGGTGGGGGCCCCGTAGCTGGTGCCCCGACTGATCCTCTCTCTAATCGCGGCGACCACCTCGGGATGGGCATGACCCAGGATCATCGGGCCCCACGACCCGACATAGTCGATATACTCATTTCCATCCACATCCCGAATGATCGCCCCGGCTGCCTCGTCAATAAAGAGAGGATTCATGTCGACAGACTTGCCAGCCCTTACCGGGCTGTTGACCCCGCCGGGAATGGTTTTACAGGCCCTCTCGAAAAGGGTTTCAGATCGCTTCATCATGATGTTTCTCCGAAAAATACGCCATGCTGGTCTTCTTGAATTCCTTTTCACTGAAAAGGAGGAGATAATTGCGTATGTTGGCAGACCGCGACAGCCTTTCCGCAATTCGACGGCATTCTTCCCGGCTGCCGCCGTGAACCATGGTATATAGATTGTAAGGCCAGTCCTTCTGCGGCGCCCTGTGATAACAGTGGGTCACCTCGCGGAATTGGGCAAAGACGGTTCCTATTTCATCTATCCGCTCATCCGGCGCCCGCCAGGCGATCATGGCATTGGCACTGAAGCCCGCCTCCTGATGTCTCAAGGTCGCCCCGAACCGACGGATAATCCCCTGCTTTTTAAGGGAACTTATTCTCTCCAGCAGCGTCTTTTCCGTGATCCCGATCTTTTCCGCCAATAGGGCAAAGGGCCTGGAATGTACGGGGAGATCGCCCTGGATGAGGCTGATGATCTTTTTGTCTGTTTGATCTATCATGCTGGTTGCCGGTTTCTGGATGCCGGATACTGGATACTGGTATTCCCAAGTTTGGAGTTGGGAGTTTGAAGTGCCTAAAGTTTAAGGTGGAAGAATTTCTATTTGAACTTTCAACTCCGTACACCACACGCTACACTTCTCTCCTTGCGCTTTGCGTCTCCGCTGGTGTGTGGACATATCCAATAGGACCATGCTTGT
>JAUPKI010000174.1 GCA_030837545.1 Thermodesulfobacteriota bacterium
AATGATCATGAATGACACTAATGCGCCCGCATAGCAGAGGAAAGCGCAGATGAGGGCAACATTGAACCCGAAAAACAGGGAGATTACTGACGCCATAAGGCTGCCCGCCACTGTCGCAAGGCCATTCATTCCCCAGGCCCATGCGATCGCCTGCCGTCCCCAATGTTCGATAGCGGTGATGCCAAGCGGAAATGGCATGCCGAGAAAGAATCCAAGGGGCATCATAAGCAGGAAGGATGTAGCCAGGCGGACCGTCATCGGTGCACGCATGAGAAGCTCACTGAGTGCGTTAAAGCCAAATAGAAGAGAGACCCCATAGAGAATGACCAACACGAACGGTGCCCACAGTATGGAGGGGGCATGGTGGCGCCGCAGGCGCGCTGAGAAGAGACTCCCGAGCCCGGCAGAAAGAAGAAGGGCGCAGATAACCACGGAAAACGCAAAGACGGGGTAACCGATAACCTTCATAAACTTCTGGATGAAAACAACCTCGATGATGATAAAACCAATCCCTAAAAATGAGAAATAGCTGACAACAAACCCCTTCCCTGACCAGGTGTTACTTCGGTCCCGACGAATCAGCAGAATGCCGACACATGCGGCAGCGACAACCACGGACAAGCCGGCAAGCAGGAACAGGTGGATGATATCCATGGGTATCGAATGGGTCACGTGGCTGTTTAGCCAGCCTGCCGTGGCTTTGTCGAGGCCGCCCTGCCGACTTGGGGTAATCTTTCCAAAGCTCTTTCGGATGAACTTGAAGAAAGGTGTGTCGTCTGTGGAAGGTGTGAGCCGGATGGAAGAATCACCGAAAAGGCGGTCATCGCCATCGCCTTTGAAGAATTCCGCCGGTAGAAAGCCTGCATCTGCGTGCAGCGGATCCTCTGCTACAACCCATGGTATGGCTTCATCCCCCTTCTCTGAAAAGAAAGCATTCAGATCGTCAATTTCTGTCGGTTTCCAAGGGGTCATCTTCACCAAGAAGGCGGGCTTGATATCGCTAAATCGCCGGGGGTCCCTCTGCCAGACAACCACGTGCCTGCGAAAATCAGTCCGCCCTAATTGCCGCCAGGCCTTGGCTGCTGTCGTGACAAGCCTTGGGTAGATCGGATGGTTGATCTGGAGAAGGCCTCCGACAGAGAGGTGGCTGAAGTACTCTTCAAACGCTTCGACGGTGAGCAGGTATGTGGTATCGGCGGCCCCCGATCCCGATGCAATGCTGGATGTGGTATGGTTGCTATAGATCTGGATGATGTCGTAAGACTGGTCATTGGCTCGAAGGAAGGCCCGTCCCTCGCCGTGCACCAGCTTTACCCTTGGATCCCGAAAAATGCCGCCGTTATAAGTCGAATAACGATTGCGGCTGAGATCGAGAACAGACCGGACCATCTCTACCGCATCCACGCGGGATGCGCCGAACATCAGCGCAGCCTTGACTTCCTGACCCGCACCTGCGCCGATCACAAGGACACGCGCCCCCTTGTCCCGCATCAGGTAGTGCGATGCGAGGACCCCCCGGTTCCAAAAATGAGATAGAGTCGAACCTGGTATGTCACTTCTTAACCTACGGTAGTCCCCATCGAATGGGAAGATCGTCGTGCTTTGCGTTCCCCCGTCGTAAGCAACATCCTTTTCCCTCGGCCCACTCAGCACATCGATTCTTGAGACGGGATCCCAAGCGGTGAATTCTATATCGCCGATCCGTTGTGCCTTTTTGACCCCACCGCCGGGGAGATACTGCCCTTTTGCCTGATGCTGGAAGAAGATAAAGGTCGTGTTCGAACCTGCAAAGGGAATGCCACCAGCGACAAGCGCAAGAGCAACAAGGAATGCCGCAACTGGGCGCTTGCCGATGAGCGACGCCGACGCAAGAAAAGCGACACCTGCCGCACAGAGGAGCACACCGCCGGGCCCAATGGACGAGAAAACAGCCAAGAACGCAAAAGAGCCAAGGGACGCGCCCACGAGGTCCCAGCAGTACAGTGACGCGATTCGGCCGGGGTGTAAAGAAAAAACACGTGAGAAATAGAGGCCCGCCAGGAAGAAGGGGAGCCCGAGGAGCACGAACATCCCCAGCGTGCTTGCCAACTGCAGAAACGGTTCCTGAAAAAGTCTGTCGAGATCCATTGGCAGCCAGTTGAGGCCGGGCCTTACACAGCATACGGCCACACCGAAAAGGAGCGGGAGATGGGCGATGCGGGGATTGTGATCCCTTGATCTGTTTGCCTCATACACACCAGCCAGTCCAAGGCAGAACATGGCCGAGGAAACTATTAGATATCCAAGATTCGGCGTGAGGATAAAATCGAACACCCTGATGAGCACGATCTCAAGGGTGAGAACACTGAAGGCCATTGAGAACGTGGCAAAACCCAATCGCATCAAATTACCTTTCTTGAACTGGGAGGAGCCTCACTTTGGACATCGCTCACGTCACCGCATTGGTTGCAGCCAGATGCGCCAGTCCCCCATATTTGCAGTTTGAAAGCGCCTGCGAACCCGGATGCACCGATAGAAGTTTCTTCTCATCGACATCGATTGGGAAACATGGGGGAAGTTTAAGACCAAGCGCTCTAAACATCAGGATGTTGCGGATGCATTTCTCGCAGGCGCAGCAGTTGCGGTCCTTCTGAGGACCTTCCCAGCATGCGCAGAGGCGACGAAGGAATTCGGCCCAATCACGCATCGCGGAAATTTTGGAGCCCCGATCAAATTCGCCTGCGTCGATGATAGAACTCGCTTTTTGGGGAATGGAGTATAGGTGAACCGGCCTTGGGGGGTCAACAAAAATCCGCCAGCAGGATATTGTGGTCGCAACGTGCGGCATAAATATGGAGGACTCAGATCGGGGAGGGCCTGAATGTGGAGAGAGTGCCGAGGGTCCTGATGAGGCCAGAAGGGCTGAAAATGGGGAAAATTTGAGTAGAGGAACCCCTTGAACCCGATTCTTTTTTCAAAAATCAGGAAAGGAAAATCTCAGAATAGACCGGATCGACATATAGCCACTTATCAGACCCGCCAGACGGACGGCGGGCAAACATAAGATGTAGTGGCCCATTACAGCTCGACTCTGACGACATGTGATAGAGGCCAATCTCAAAGAAATCTGGGCACCAAAAGGTTGAGATATGCCTTACTTATACCCAGAACTATGAATTCAGGCTGTCCTTTTTACCGCCAATATCTTGCGCATCCTGATTCAAAGACCGTGACCATGTCTACCACATCTACCACATACCAGATTTGTACGCAACCAAAACAAGCGATATTGTGCAAAGGATCTCATGGTTGAGGGGTAATTATATTGATTGGGGTCAGATGTATCGTCTTCCGATCCCACAATCCCGCACCATTTTTCCAATTCAGCAGAGCCCATGCCATGAAGGGCCGAATATTGGGACTTACCCTTTCATTGATATCAGGCTCTCAACCGATGGGGGCGGTTCGCGTAAGTGTGGGGCACCAGTTTGGTTGCTTGTCATGATGAACTTGATAAGGATGATATGCTGGAGAAGGTGCGAGGAGCCGGGAAATAGGGCAGCGGCGACTCGGGGATGATCACCCAAGGAGCCACCCCCATCCTGTACAGGGGAGGAGGCTGTCTCCCAAAAACGCACATATCATCAACAGGGTGATCTCCACCATCTCGTTGGCGGTTCCCAGGAGATCGCCGGTAATTCCCCCGAATGCATGCCGGCACCGGATCCCGAAGAGCCATGTCTGTATCCATCCCACGCAGAAAAGCAACAGAAAAAATGGCCCCAAGAAGATGCCCAGCACAACCGTTGCGACATGGGACAGAACCCTCTGCCGGGTGGATGCCCCCATGACAAAAGGCCGGCCCATCCCTTCACCTGTGCGGGCATATGGCAGGGTCGTTATCAGCTCCACCATCATATCCCTCGAGATGATGAAGACAGGAACAAGACAGATCGCGGCGCCGTAGGAGATGAGCCTTTCAAAGGCGACCCATTTGGCGAGGAGCGCCAGGATCAGGGCCAGCCCGCCGAAGGTTCCGAGGGAAGAGTCTTTCATGATGGCCAGTCGTCTCTCCCTTTGGAAAAGACCGCCGATGGAGTCGGCCCAGTCCGCCAGGCCATCAAAATGGAGGCCCCGCGTCAGGCAGACGTCGGCCGCCGCCAGAAGG
>JAUPKI010000175.1 GCA_030837545.1 Thermodesulfobacteriota bacterium
CACTTCATGACAATGCATGACAATAGTGGGGTCAGGCTTTCCAATCGGAAATGGTCAATCAATGAGAAGGGGAGATATTCATGGACACATCAGAACTCATGGAAAAAGCTGAATTTGTTTACAACACGCTAAGGTTGAAAACATTGCCGGTCGGGGTGAAGTTCCTGAAACATCCGGAAGACCTCCCGGAAAAGGCCCGAAGGCCTTCCCTGCTCCTGAACAAGAAGATCACGATCTGCCAGGCCATGACCATGGCGCGAATCTACGGCTGGCAGATGGGCATCACCAGGGAAGACGTGATCTGCGTACTGGCGTCCCTGGCCTTCGGGTTTACCAGCGCAGACGACCCTCGGAAGGAGATGGCAGAATCCTTCTTTGAATCCATGTACAAAAGCGATATGGTAAAGACCGTGAAAGAGGTGGAACAGATGTGTTTTCTTGACAGGAACGAATATCAGGCGCTCCTCATCAGCCCCCTCCAGAAAATCAGCATCGTCCCAGATACGATTGTCCTTTATGGCAATCCTGGCCAGATGTCGCGTATATTGCAGGCGGCCACGTTTGACAGGGAAGAAAAAATTCAGGGTCTTTTCGGGGGCAAGGTGGAATGCCCGGAATACCTGATCCGGCCATTCAAGACGGGGGAGCCGAGGATTATTATTCCGGGACCGGGGGACCGCATATTCTCCATGACCGGAGATGACGAGATGATCTTTGCCATGCCCTGTTCCTTTTTAGACAGGTTTATTCTGGGCCTGCGGGAATCAGGAAAAAAGGCGGGTGCCCGCTATCCCATCACCTATTACCAGAATTTTCAGCCGGAGTTCCCCGTCCATTACCAGGCCTTGGGCGCCAAGTACGGCATATAGCCCGACCTCGAGACCGTTGGATACCAGGATAGGATCGACAGACAATCCCCTGTCTTTCACCTGAAAACAGGGTTCAGCGAGGAGCACGTGAGGGAGGACGACCATACCTTTAAATGCCCGGACAGCGATTTCAGCTATATCGACTGGGGAGGTTCGGGACCCCTGGCTCACTTCTCCCATGCTACCGGATTCTGCGCAGAGACCTATACCCCCATTGCAGAGAAATTATGCCGTCGCCTCAGGGTCGTCGGCATGGATGACAGAGGACATGGGAGGACTACCGCAGCGGCCAATCCTCGAGATCTGAAAGACTGGAATAGCTTTGCTGAGGATCTGGAGCGTTTTTTTGAATATTTAGGGGAGCCAGTGATTGCCATGGGTCACTCGCGCGGGGCCGTGGCCAGCCTCCTCCTGGCCGTCAAGCGGCCTGACATGATCCGCGCCCTTATTCTCATCGATCCCACCATCCTTCCCTTTTCCTGGATGTGGTGGTGGTTCCTGGCGAAGAAAACGGGTCTGGCGAGGTTTGTCCCGATTGCGGCCCGGGCCGCTCGCAGGAACCCTCTCTGGCCTGACCGCAAGACTATTCTGAATGCCTACCGAACAAGACCTCCGTTCAGTTCCTGGGGAAAGGGGTTTCTTGAGGGCTATGTCTCGGGTGGAACCCTGAATACGGATGACGGTCGCATTCGCTTGTCCTGCACCCCGGCTTGGGAGTCCCACTGTTTTGCGGTCTGCTCCCACGACATCTGGCGAAAGATCCCGCGGATTCAGCAGCCCACGCTGATCCTCTATGGCACAAACTCAGACACCTTTCTGGCCCCGGCGGTGAGGCGGTTTCAGGCCAAGGCCCCGCATGCGGTGATCAAGGGCTTTCACGAAACCAGCCATTTTGTGCCCATGGAACGGCCTGATGAAACGGTCGAGGCCATCTTCGAGTTTCTGGAGGGAAAGCACCTCGTGTGAAACTTCAGGTTATTCAGGTTATTTGGGTTTATTGGGTTTGTGCTTGTGTGCGCGCCCTGCCGCGCGGAGGCTCGTAGTGTCGATCACCGTATCCACCCTACCCGCTTCTCATCGGAAAGGGCAAGCGAATGCTTGTCCCAGGGGGCGTTACGACAAAAAATATCAGATCACGGTCCCTTTAGACAGTTATGAAGAGGTCGCAACCCCCCGCGATGAGAGGGCGCTTCGGCCAGGCTTTATGCTCCCGACCTGAGGGGGTTATTGGTAAAGGTGGAGGCTCAAATCTTAATAATCGAAGCCAGGACCGCCATGAATGTCAATGGCAATGCCGTCGCCTGCAGGAATTCGAGTCGTTATGACAAAATCGTTTTCATTATGAGAATTGCTGGCCATGTTATCGCTCACTTGACATGATGCTTGCGAAAAGGGGATAATTAAATCATCAATTGGGGTGCATGACAAGGCCGGTTAAGCTTCGTGTGCCAAAGAAACTATCCGCTGGATACCACCAGGATTCAATCATGCGGAAAGTGGTGATGCCGCCATCGAGCTCAGCGCTTTGACGATAAAATCATTTTTAATATCAGCTGGATAGATCCTAAAACAACGATCGCCGAAGGGCTATCCGTCCTCAATCCCGACGGATTGTATTAAGCATAGATGTTTTCGATCCATCTCATGGCTTCGGTGTCAGTAACCTTTCCCAAATAAATCTGAAATGATACCATAAAAATGCCTGCAACAACCTTTCAGACCGTCAGCGAAGAAGAAATCCAGAGGATTAACAGGCTTCAGCGGAAGTTATTTGATGAATTTTATCACCTCTTTGAGCCCCCTTTACCTGAGGGTGTACCTGGGCGTCTTGAGAAAATCATATCCCACGGCAAAATCACCGAGGGGGACACCGTTCTTGATGTGGGATCTGGCACGGGAATTTTGATTCCGATCATTCAGAAATACAAGCCCACTTGCATTTATGCATGCGATCTTTCAGAGGATATGCTGAATCAGTTGAGAGAAAACTACCCGAACGTGAAAACCATGTTGGCGGATGTTCGGGATCTGAGGTTGCCGGACCAATGTATTGATGAAGTCTTCATCAATGCCTGTTATCCAAACATTGTAGACAAGGCAGGTGCTTTCTCAAACATCAGCAGGATGATGAAGACCAAAGGTCGCCTCGTGATCAGCCATCCACTGGGCAAGGCATTTATTACTTCATTAAAAAACAGTATGCCATTCGCTCTTGATGATTTCCCGGAAGAGCCGAAAGCCTCTGCTTTGCTAAAGCCCTTCGGGTTTGAAATAGAGACTTTCATTGACGAGCCCGAACTCTACATCCTGGTTGCCTTGAAACGCAGGTTCAGGAAGCCGGTTAAGGAGGCTGAATAACAAAGCAAGATATGAACGAAAAGATCTTCAGCAAAAAATATCGATTGGAGAAAACCACACAGGCACGAGATGTAGCAACCCCTTACAGATCGACTCTGACAACATGGGCGCGCCGTTTCTCTTGACTCAGAAGCCGTGACGTTGGACATTTTTTCTCGGGGAAAGCAGGTTGTCGCCTGGGGTCGATCCGGGTTTGGACTCACATTCCCTGCCGAATCATTCGAGATCAAGACAGGCTGGAGGGTTGATGAAAAAGCTTGCGTTTTCGACGCTGCTGGTCGTCATACTGGGCGCGTCCGGCCTTTGGTTTTTCGCCCGGACAGCCCCTCAAAAGGCGACTCCCCCGCCGGCCCTGAAGACCGACCCCAATCTGACCAAACACACCGGCCTCTTCAAGAAGGGCGTAGAAAAGGTCGGCAAGAACGTGTATGCCGCCATAGGCTACGGCCTGGCCAATTCCATCATGATCGTGGGCGACGACGGCGTCATCATCGTGGACACCATGACCACCAATGAAGAGGCGACCCAGGTCCTGGCCGAATTCAGGCGCATCACAGACAAGCCGGTCAAGGCCATCGTCTACACGCACAACCACGCCGACCACGTATTCGGAGCGGAAATTTTTGCCCGAGGCGCTTTGCCCGAGGTTTACGCCCACGCCTCCACCGAGGGCCTGGTAATGCGCATCGTGACCGAACTGCGACCCATCATCGGGGCCAGGAGTTTGCGCATGTTCGGAAGCCGTCTGCCCGCAGGGCAGTTTGTCAACGCCGGCATCGGCCCGTACCTGGGTCTGCTGCCCGACAGCACCCTTGGCTTCGTGCCGCCCACCATCACCTTCGAGGATGCGCTGGATGCCGAGGTTGCAGGCGTGACTTTTAGGCTTATCCATGCACCCGGCGAGACCGACGACCAGATTAACGTCTGGCTCCCCGATCAACAGATTCTCATCTGCGGGGACAACTTCTACTGGACCTTCCCGAACCTCTACACCATTCGCGGTACGCCTTTCCGAAGCCTCAAGAATTGGCGACAGAGCCTGATAGCCGCGAGGGAACTGAATCCGGAACACCTGGTCCCCTGCCATACCCGGCCCATATCTGGGGCCGAGGAAATCCGCGGGATACTCACCAACTACGCCGATGCCATCGGGTACGTTCACGACCAGGCCATACGAGGCATCAACATGGGCCTGACCCCGGACGAACTGGCCGAGACCATCCATCTCCCCCCGCACCTGTCCGGTGCACCGTATCTTCAGCCCTTCTACGGCAAGGTGTCCTGGTCCGTGCGTGCCATGTTCTCCGGCAACCTGGGCTGGTTCGACGGGGACTCCGCCAACCTGCAGCCCCTGAACCGTCTGGATAGGGCCGCGATGATCGCCGACCTGGCCGGGGGAAAGGAAAAGCTGCTGGCCCGTGCGCAAAAATACGTTGAGGACGGAACCCCCCAGGCTGCCCTGGAGCTTACCGGTTGCCTGCTGCGCCTGGACCCGACCCACCAGGCCGCCAAAGACCTGCGCGTAAAGGCCCTTATTGCTCTATCTGAGAACGAAGAAAACCCCAACGCACGCAACTACTATCTCTCCGAGGCACTGGAGATCACTCAAGGCGAGTCGCTGAAACAGGGGAATGCGGCCTCGGACGATTCGCTTCATAGGTTCCCCCTGGACCGTTTCATGGACTCCTTGTCCGTGA
>JAUPKI010000176.1 GCA_030837545.1 Thermodesulfobacteriota bacterium
GAGGGTATCCCCTGTAAAGAGGTTCCCTTCCCCGTACAGGCAGATGGATCCGGGCGTGTGACCGGGGGTGTGGATGACCCTGATGCCGGTCTGTCCGATTCGAATGACATCGCCATCCGTCACCAGGAGATCGGGGGCCGGTGAGGGCCTCTTCCCCATGGCCATGCTGAATGCCCGGTTCATGCCCCTCAGAATCTCGTCCGCGTCGTCACGATGCGCCACCAGCTTGGCCCCGGTCTTGGCCATCACCGCCCGGTTGCCGCAGGTGTGGTCCGCATGGCCGTGGGTGTTGACCACGTATCGGATGGCAAGCCCCATATCTTCGGCCCTGGAGACGATCTTGTCCTCAGAACCGGCAGGGTCAATGATCAAGCCCTCTTTTTTCTGTTCGCAGCCCACGATATACGAAAAGACCGCCATGGGCCCAACGCGCATCTGTTCCACAATCATCAGCGTCGCCTTTCTGCATAGATTATAGCCGGTTTCCAAAAGAGGCGTCAAGGGATGTGAAGCTATCCTGGAATTCCGATATAAGGATTAAAAAAATGTGTAACACGTTAGGCATTTGAAAGAGACCCCCACGGACCGGTTATGGTGCGCCCTTTTGTCAAGAGGATAGATAGATACCAGCCGATATCTCTTTTCATTGACAGATGCCTGTATAAGGTGCCACAATGACAATAAAATGAGATGTGGTTGGCAATGTCTTTGTGTTCACCGGTTAAGACAAAATATGCAGATATTGGTCGTAGTCCCTGTTTATAATGAATGGCCCCACCTCCTCCCGGTTTTGGAGGGTCTGAGACGACATTTCTCCCATATTCTTGTGGTAGATGACGGGAGCGACGACAAATCTTTCCTGTCACACCTGAAGGATGACGGGTTTGAATATCTCAGCTTTCCCTTCAACATGGGCCACTGGAGCGCTATCCAGGCGGGGTTCAGGTATGCCCTCAAAAAGGGCTATGATGGCGTCATTACCTTTGATGGAGACGGCCAGCACCTCCCCGAGGGGGCACTCAGGATTAAGCCCTATATGGACCAGGGGTATGATGTGGTGGTCGGAAACGACAACGGCCGGGGCACGCTCCCCAAAAAGCTGTGCTGGAAGGCCCTCAACCGGCTGGCAGGCCTCGAGATCCAGGACTTCACCTCCGGTCTCAGGGGCTACAGCCGGTCAGCCATGAAGGAACTGATCTGCGGTCCTTTTCTAAGTCTCCACTACCAGGACCTGGGGGTGCTCTTCATGGCGCAGAAGTTGGGATTCAAGATGCTCGAGGTGCCTACGCGTATGACGGACAGGGTCAGTGAAAAATCAAAGGTCTTTCCTACCCTCACCAGCGTGATCAGTTATATGTGCATTACATTAACGTTTATTTTTGTAAGAAGGCCATGATCCCCTACAAGATCACCACGACCGTCATCGGCGCAATCCTTTTTCTGATCATATTCATGCTGGTCCGCCGGGGGAAGCTCCAGGAAAAATTCGCCCTGACCTGGTTTGCGATCGGGATTATCGTGGTGATACTCGGCCTTTTTCCCGTAATTATCGACAAGATTGCCTGGCTTACGGGCATAACCTATCCTCCGGCCCTCCTTTTTGCCATAGCGGTCGGGGTCCTCTTGATCCAGAACCTCTACCTCTTCATCTTCACTTCCCAGAACGAGGTCCGGATAAAGGAACTCCTCCAGCAGGTGGCCGTGCTCAACAAATTAGTGGAGGACCTACGCAACACAGACGCCCAAAAGCCTGACGACACAGACACCGCGCATTGATCCCCTCAATTCCTGAATTCCTCAATCCCCCAATTCCGAATACACATCCGCGATCCGGCGTGCCACGGATCGAATATGAAACACCTGATCGAGGCTCTCCTTCCCTTTCATCCCCATCCGTTGACACAAGGCCGGCTGGTGAGTCAGACGTTCAAAGAGATCCGCCAGCGCGACCTCATCTCCGGGCGGCGTGAGAAACCCGCACGATCCTTTTTGTACCACCCACCCGGCCCCGGACCCGGGGATGTCGCTCACCACCAGGGCCTTTCCATAGCGCATGGCCTCCAGCAATACCATGCCGAAGGCCTCGGTCCTCTCCACAGAGGGAAGGCAGAAGAGGTCGCAGCCAGCCATAAGGGCCTGAAGCTCGGGATCGGAAAGACCGCCCCGCAGCACCATGCGACCTTCCATCCTTCCCTCATGGATCGCTTCCTGAAGCGCCCCCCTCAGGGCCCCGTCGCCTACAATCTGAACCGAAATGCCGGGGACCCGGCGCGCGGCCCGGATCAGGACGTCAAAGCCCTTGTAGTAGGTCAGACGGCCCACGGCAAGGACCTTCAGTGTCCCGGGCCGCCATTCCATCTCTGCCTCTTTGAGAAGCGACGCATTCGGCCATGGAAGCCGCGCCGGATCGATCCCCAGAGGGACCACGCGGCATCTGGAGGCCCACCTCCTGAGCGGTTCGCTGTACGCCAGGTAGGGCTCAGAGGCCACAATCACCCGCTTTGCCCTCCTGAGGACCGCCTGCTCCAGGGGACGATAGATCCAGTAGGCAGCCTTCAGGCGACGATCAATGGCGGATGGGACTACATCCGACTGCCACTGGATGATCCAGGGGACGGCCCTGGCCTCGGGAATCAGGAGGCCCCAGCATGCGGATGGGTTGGGAAAATGGAGGTGAAGGAGGTTTGGCCGGAAGTCTTTGATGACGTGCCTGAGCAGTCGGGGGAATCCCGGGCTGACAGGGAGATAAAGCACCTGCCCGGCTGAGGGCGCCCGCCAGACAGGCACCCCCTCATCTTCCTCGCACGAAAAGCGATGCCCCGGGATATGGTGGTGGACCAGGGTGGAAACAGAAATTCCCTCCTTTTTGAGGGCCTTCAGCAGGTCTCTCAGGAAATTCTCCATCCCCCCCTGGTATGGGGGATAATATTTGCCGACATGGAGAACTCTCATATGAAGCTTCAGGTTATTTGAGTTTGTTGGGTTCTTTGGGTTTGTTGCGTTTATTGGATTTGTGATTGCGTGCGCGACCTGCCTCGCAGGCCCTCGCGGGGTCGATCACCGTATCGACGCTATCCGCTTCTCATGTGAAACTGGGTGCTGGTTCTCAACTTTAGTCACTTTAGCTCACTTTAGTCACTTGCAATACTTTCTGCCCGATCTGTGTGGCCCCCGGGCCGGAGGACTATTTTTTCATATCCTCGATGCGGCTGGCGAGGAAATCGATCTGGTGCTTGAGGTTGCGATCGGTCTTCATCCGGCTGGCCACCAGCTCCACGGAATAGAGGACCGTGGAATGGCTTCGGTTGA
>JAUPKI010000177.1 GCA_030837545.1 Thermodesulfobacteriota bacterium
CTGGTATCATACCCGAAGGTGAGGTCTGTCTCGTTCCACTTGGAGTCGCCCTTGTAGGGGCCTTGATAGCAGTCGGTATCCAGGTTGCCCCAGAGATTGAGTTTGAAACCCTTATACGCGGCCGTGACCGAAGGCTGAATGACCAGGCTGTCCTTGCTTAGGGCATACCCCCGCCAGAGGTACTGGCTCAAAAAGGCAACATCCGCCGAGGCCGTGGGCCGGTCCGCTCCTTCCTGATCCGCCGTTGCCACGGTGGCGCCTTGTCCGGGGGCAAGGGGTTTTTCCTCTGCCGCAGACGGATGCGCCCATCCCATCGCAAGCCCTGCAATCCATACCATCATGACCGTCTGACCCAATTTCCTTTTCATCTCTTTCCTCCCTCTTTGTTTTTATATGACATCCTTTCGAACCTCAACACAAAATGTTCGATCCCTGGGATGGATGTTGCTCTTCATTAGCAAGGCCTGAGCCATATGGCTGGAGAGGGGTGGAGATACCATTATAACTATCTGTATTTGTTAATTATTAAATAGTCATCGCCTATAAAGAAGTCTCGGATGGATGATTCATTTTTGTATTCCATATTGATATATCCCACATAAATGTCATATTGTGATCCCATGAAAGGATTTTGGAAGGGTTTTGATTGAGGCTAAACCGCTGCACCCAATTTTGACTTGTTGGACGGCGAAATAAATTGCATAATTCCCAGGCGTCAGCATCAACATGGAGGATCCGGCATATGCCCATGATCAGAATAGCCCAGGCCCAGATCAACGCCACGGTGGGCGCTTTTTCAACCAATTCGGCAAAGATCATCGAGGCCATTCACGAGGCACGCGATGACGGGGCGGATATCGTCACCTTTCCGGAGCTTTCCATATGCGGGTATCCGCCGGAAGATCTTCTTCTGAAACGTGGGTTCCTCCAGGATAACCTGGATGCTCTGGAGCGGATTCGGGAATGCACCGACAGGATCACGGCCGTGGTAGGGCATGCCGATTACCTGGATGGAAAGGTGTATAATGCGGCCTCGGTCTTTCAGGACAGAAAGCGGGCCGCAGTCTACCACAAGATCGAACTCCCCAACTACGGCGTTTTTGATGAAAAGCGCTATTTTATGAAGGGATCGCATGCCGTTGTCTTTGAAATGAAGGGGATACGCTTTTTTTTGACCATCTGTGAAGACATATGGATTGAAGGAGGGTTTCAGGAGACATCCGTAAAGGGAGCGGGTGTGGACATCATCGTGAATATTTCGGCATCTCCCTTTCATGCCGGCAAGCTGGACCTTCGGATCCAGACGGCGAGCCGTTTTGCCCGTTTGGGGGATGCCTTTTTCTGCTTCAACAACCTGGTGGGGGGCCAGGACGAACTGGTGTTTGACGGGGGCTCGTTTGTCATGAATCCTCAGGGGAAGGTGGTGGCACGGGCCCCGCGATTCAGGGAGTCGGTCCTGGTCTACGACATCGAGATTGAGAAGCCAAAAACGCCCGGAAGAAAGGGGCCGGGGGATGAGACAAAGGGAGTGTCTTTTCACCTCGCATCGTATGAGGATCAGGCCAGAGGAGAATTGTCCCCGCCCGTCACGGAGACATACGGGAGGCTGGACGAGATCTATCAGGCCCTTGTTCTGGGGACGCGGGATTATGTTATAAAAAACGGTTTCAAGAAGGTCCTGATCGGACTGAGCGGGGGGATCGATTCGGCCCTGACCGCGGTCATTGCCGTAGACGCGCTGGGGCCGCAGAACGTGGTGGGGGTCACCATGCCCTCGCCCTATACCTCCGGCGAGACCCTAAGCGATGCAGGACGCCTTGCTGCAAACCTGAAGATTCAACTGATCACGGTACCTATTCGGGAGATTTACGAGGCCTACCTCCATGCAACCGATGCGGTCATGGATAACCGTCGCCACGGCATCGCCCACGAAAACATCCAGGCCCGCATCCGGGGGAATATTTTGATGGCCCTCTCCAACCAGTTCGGATGGCTGGTCCTCACCACCGGCAACAAGAGCGAGATTGCCGTGGGGTACTGCACCCTTTATGGCGACATGGCAGGCGGGTTTGCGGTCATTAAAGATGTCCCCAAGACTCTGGTCTTCGAGCTGTCGGAGCATGTGAACCGTTCCCGGGGCCGGGAGATCATACCCGAAAGCGTCATTATCAGACCTCCGACAGCGGAACTGAGGCCCGGCCAGAAAGACGAGGACAGCCTTCCCCCTTACCCGATGCTCGACAGCATCCTCCACGCCTATGTGGAAGAAGACAAGGCCCCGGATGAGATCATTGAAGCAGGGTTTGACCGGGAGGTGGTGAAGGATGTTATCCGCATGGTCAACCTCAACGAATACAAGAGACGCCAAGGCCCTCCCGGAGTCAAGATCACGCCCAAGGCATTCGGCAGGGATCGACGGCTGCCCATTACGAACGCCTACCTGAGGAGGCTCGATTAGTGCCCTATTCCCGCAATTTCTGTCACAAAAAACAAGAAAATCCTTGACACATCGAGTGGTGAAATTTGAATTGACAGAATTCCTTAACTTTAGGCATTTTAGGCACTTTAGCTCACTTTAGACACTTCTCTGTGTTGATCCCCGTGACTACCGGTATCGCTTCGGTTCGATGCCGTATTTCTTGACCTTATAGCCGAAAATACGTTCCGTGGTCTTGAGGGCCATGGCCGCCTGTCGCATGTTGCCGCGGCTGCTTTTAAGAGAGTCGATCAATAGCTCTCTTTCAAACCGTTCAACGGCCTCAATCAGAGACTGGGTCTGCTGGGTCCCGGTCTCCTGGGCGGTCTGGAGGGTGGGGGGGAGATGGTAGCTGTGAATGACCTGGTCGTCGCATAAAAGGACGGCCCGTTCCATGCAATTCTCGAGTTCTCTCACATTTCCCGGCCAGTGATACTGCGTCAGGGCCTCGATGGCGGGGGTCGAAATCCGCTTGATGTTCTTGTTGTATTCCTCTGCATATTTCTCCAGGAAATAATCGGCAAGCAACAGAATATCGGCCTCCCGTTCCCTCAAAGCGGGCATATAAATAGGATATACATTCAGCCGGTAAAACAAGTCTTCACGAAAGGTCCCTTCCTCAACAGATCGGGCCAGATCCTTGTTGGTGGCGGCGATAAGGCGGATATTGACCTTGATGACCTGGGTGCCGCCCAACCTCTCAAGCTCCCTTTCCTGGAGCACCCGCAGGAGCTTCCCCTGGCTCTCCAGCGCAAGGGACCCGATTTCGTCCAGAAAGATGGTGCCGCCGTGGGCCATCTCGAATTTTCCCGCCTTTTCACGATTGGCCCCAGTGAAGGCGCCCTTTTCGTAGCCGAACAACTCGGCCTCCACCAGGTTTTCCGGAAGGGCCGCGCAATTCACCTTGATAAAGGGCTTGGTGGAGCGGAGGCTGTTGTAATGGATGGCGTTGGCCACCAGCTCCTTGCCGGTGCCGCTCTCTCCCAACAAAAGGACATTGGCATTGCTCTTGGCGACCTGCGTGATGAGATAGAAGACCTCCTGCATCTTGCGGCTGTTCCCGACGATATTGGAAAAACTGTATTTCTTGTTTAACTCCTTTCTGAGGCGGAGATTCTCCTCTTTGAGTCGATCCTGCTCCCGGTTGATGCTCTCCAGGACGGCCACCTTCTGGGCGATGAGCGTGCTGACGACCGTCAGAAGCCGTACGTCTTCCTCTAATGGGCCTGACCCCTCAAACACCCGGTCCACGCTCAGGGCGCCCACCACCTTCCGACCCTCCTTGATGGGCACGCAGATAAAGGATATGGTGGACTTGTCGATCCGGCTCCTGGCGCCGGTTCGATCCAGGAAAAGCGGCTCGTCGTGGATCTTGGGAACGGCCATGGGTCGCCCCGATTCGATGACGCGGCCGGTGACCCCTTCTCCCAATTTATACCGGCCCTTGGTCTTCTCCGAACTTGAAATGCCATGTGCCACTTCAATATGGATCTCGGAGGTATCCGGGTTGAGGAGTGCAATCGACCCTCGATTCATACCCAAATGCTCTGACATCAGGCCGAGGGCCTTGTACAGGGCCTGTCTCAGGTCCAGCGTGGCGTGAATGGCCTTGGTGATCTCGTAGAGACAAACAATTTCATCGGGTTTTTGTTTCATCAGTGCGTAGATTCAGGAATTTAGGAATTCAGGGATTATGGAATTCGGGAATTATTAGGTTCCCTCCAGCTTTCGGCTTCGAGCTTTCGGCACAGCCGGAGCTCAGGCGGCTTTTGCGAGAATCCTCCTGTAGAGATCCCGCATTTTCTGCCGGGTCATGATCTCTTTCCAGTCTGGGCCCAGGGCGTTTTCCCAGAGGGGCTCCAGTATGATGGCCACATCCACCATCTTTTCAATTTCCTGTTCGCCGACAGCGGGCAGCCGATGCCACGGGAGTTCGATGCCGTGCCGGGTCATCATGCGACGGAATTCCTGAACACCCTCGGGATAGTATTCCGCCAGGTGATCGAAGGTCAGGCAATTGCCGATCCCGTGATGGATTCCCAGCACAAAAGAAAGCCCATAGGAGAGGGCATGGCAGATCCCCACCTGGGAGTAGGCGATGCTCATCCCCCCGAAGTAGGATGCCACCATGAGCTTGTCGTCGCTCTCCTCCCCCCCGTCCAGAAATACCTCACTGCAGAGATCCATGGCCTTTTGGCCATAAGACCGGCTAAAGGCATTGAGATAAGAACCGGTCAGGGACTCCACGCAATGGATGTAGCAATCCATCCCGGTATAGAAACGCTGGTCCGCAGGCGCACCGGAAACCAGCTCGGGGTCCAGGATGATCTGATCGAAGGGCGTGAAATCGGAATTAATGCCCAGTTTCTTGTCCGGGCCGCAAAGGACCGTGGTGCGCGATGCCTCGGCCCCGGTCCCTGCAAGGGTCGGGATGCCCACGTGATAGACCGCCGGATGCCGGATCAGGTCCCACCCCTGGTAGTCCGCGGAAGACCCCGGGTTAGTGAGCATGAGGGATACGGCCTTGGCCAGGTCCATGGCGCTGCCGCCGCCGATCCCTATAACGCCCCCGGGGAGACCGTCTGAAAAATCCCTCACACGCGCGGTAAGGCGATCCACATAGTCTGTCTTGGGTTCGTCATCGACGTTCGCCCAGAGGGTCAGGTCGCCGGTCCTTGCCGGTATCCTGTTCCTGAGGTCCTTATCCGCGAAGACATCATCCATCAAAAAGACCATGAATCCTTCGCGGTTCTTTCGTTTCTCTGAGAGGATCGCGTCGAGCTGGTTGAATGCGCCCCTGCCGAAAACAACATAGGGAACTGTTTTAAAATTTCGAAACATATGGCCTCTGAAATGGTGAATTGAGAAATCAAAAGGCCCGGACTATCGGGCGAGTACGCCCCTGATCTTCTCAATCCGTTGCTCCAGTTGTTCTTCTGTCCACGATAGCTTGATCTGCATGGAGAGGGCCCGGCTCATGATGCCATCAGATCGGGGAAGCCTCACCTGGGTGTAATCCGGGCAATGGTCGAAACCCTTGATCGCGAGTCTTGCCGCGGACGCAAGGGTCTTGATGTGGTCCCACCGGCGAAGGTAGTGCCAGTTGTTGTCGTACCAGTAGAAACAGCCGTCAATGCCCGCCTCGCCGAGGCCCTTTGCCACGACCCTGGCCCTTGTCTCATCGGGCAGAAAAAAAGAGAGGAATGTGGCCGAATCTCCCTCTTCATCGGGGATATTCCGGAAAGAGACCTCTGAAAACTGCGCCAGGGCCTCCTTGATGGCCTTTTTGTGCGATCGCTGCTTTTCCAGAATAGCGTCCAGTTTTCGCAACTGGGCCAGACCCACGGCCGCATTGAGTTCGCTGATGCGGAAATTGGTCCCCAGGATGGAATGGCCCTCGAGGCCTCGGTCGTTGCCCATGTGGTCATGCCCGTGATCGGCATAGGCGTCTGCCGCGGCATAAAGGTCTTTTTCTGCCGTGACCACGGCCCCGCCTTCGCCGCAGGTAATGGTCTTGACCGGATCGAATGAAAAACATCCCATCCTTCCGAATGTCCCCAGTGCCTTCCCCTTGAACGCAGCCCCCACCGACTGACAGGCATCCTCTATGAGGATAAGACCGGCCTCATCGCACACGGCCCTGATCTCTTCTATCTTTGCCATGGAACCGCACATGTGCACAGGCACCACGGCCCTGGTGCGGGGTGTAACCGCCGCGTCAATCCCATCCGGGTCGAGGCAGAGGGTGTCGTCAATCTCGCCAAACACCGGCGCCGCGCCGGCATGGAGCACCGCCTCGATGGTGGCCACAAAGGTAAAGGGGGGGACGATCACCTCGTCCCCCGCCCCCACCCCGCACGCGGCCAGGGCAATGGAGAGGGCGGCCGTGCCGCTGGAGCAGAGATGGCAGTAGGGGGCGCCCAGGCGCCGGGCAAAGGCCTCCTCAAACTCCTTGGCCTTCCAGTGTCCCTGCCGGGCCTGGTCAAACCCATAGCGGAAGAGGACGCCTGTATGGAGGACATCCTGCACCTCTTTCCTCTCCTCATCCCCAAAAACCTCAAAACCAGGCATATGCACCTCCTGAATAAAAAAGCGCCTTGTCCACGCCTCGACGCCAGATCATATCAAGCAATCTCGCCTGAAGATCTGAAATCCGACCCGGGTTTGAAGCATACAAAAATGTAAGATAAATGACAAGCCCTAATTCCTCAATTCCTCAATCCCTCAATCCCCGAATTCCTCAATGCTTGAGGACACAGGGCCTGATCCGGCCCATGGCCCTCATCGTCTGCCGGGGGTTGTTCCCCCGTTCAGACCAATGGAGACATATCCTCATGTTCGATTGATTTAATAATGAAAACAAGAAGATATAAAAAAACTATCCATTGACAATGGCCGTCCTTTGCGGTATGGTGCTTTTACGCCTGTCAGCCTGCGCATCAGAGCCCTTGAACCTTTGAACCTTAAACCCCTCATGCATAGACGGCTCGTCATCATCTTGTTTCTGGCAACCCTCGGGCTGTATGCCTGGCCCGTATATCACTGGGTTTCCGCCGGGATACGGGATATGGGGACATTTGTTGCCGACCCTGTAAAGACCCCGATCCCCCCTGAAGCGCCATTTATCTA
>JAUPKI010000178.1 GCA_030837545.1 Thermodesulfobacteriota bacterium
AGAGCAGCACTCTCCCTGAGCTGATACGCTCCTCGTGTCCCGCTGCTGCCCCGTCCCTTAATCCCATTCCTAACTGCCCAACGCTCGCCATCACCAGTGGGCAGGGTGAGCGACCCTTTGTAATGGGCAATTTAACACAAAATTTGGTCAAATTTACAAACGCCATGCCGGGAAGGGGGACGCTGGTAAGAAAGTAAGTCTCGGCCAATACCAAGCGCATCGCAACTCGCCATTTTCAGACCAATCTATCTCCTCCTTCCATTTCTCAAAAATCACGACGGCAATCTATCACATTTTTCTTACTTTTTTACCAGCGTCCCGCTTTACTCCCTAACCTATTGTTTTCTTTGATTTCTTTCTGATACATTTTTCTTCTTGACAGGAACAATATAGGATTGTCCCTGTTCTCCAACAAAGAGCACGCTGATAAAGAACGCTTCATCGGGGCTCTGCGCAAGGCGGGGTTGAAGTGAATTACTTCAAGGACGCCAAGGTCTCCTTTGCTTGTTTGAGACGAGCCTCGACCTCATATTGTTCAAAGATTTGGACAGACTCGGTGATGCATTCCCTAGCTTGCTCGGTCCTGCCCTTTGCCTTGTGCAGGAGCCCCAAATCAAGATAAGTCTGGGCCAGAATGCCTTTAGCTCCAATTTCTTTTGCAACTTGGATTGCTTTCTTGAAGTGCTCTTCGGCCTTGGTACCGGCGGAGGGGACGTTTCTCAGTATGAATCCAATATTTTTGACCATGGTGCTCAGAGGGACAGGCACGGATTTATTCACAATCTGCAGATAGACCCGCCCCAGGCTGTGTTCAATAGCTGAATACCAGCATCTTCTGTTACTTTCAAGCAGTGTGCGCAGTGCCTGCTCCACCACAGACAATCCCTGGTTCATCTGGCCCTTTGCAATGGATAATATCCCCAGCATTGCGTTGGTTGGGGTCCCGAGAAGCTCACAACCAAAATTCCGGCTAAAAGAGGCGACCGCTTCAAATGCCTCTTCGGCTTCCTGATATTGACCGTTTTGAGCATAGCTTCCACCGAGGAGAAACCTTGGAAATTGGGAGTAGAATGGGTCAACTGCAGTTTGAACCCCTTTCTTACCGGCTTCGTTGGCCGAGAGAAAATCGCCGTTCACGAAACAGCTAAGACCTATGACAAAGTGACCCATGACCATGCTTCTGACGTTGGAGTGTCTTTGGCCGTAGTCTAAAATAGCTCTTCCTGCCTCAGCTGCCTTTTTGCTATCCCCCTTGTGATAATATGTGTAGCCCATTCCTCCCAGGGATTTGAAATAGAGGAATTGGTCCGACACGAGATGCTTAGCTATTTCCTGGGCTCTTTCACCAAAGCTTATGGCCTCGTCCAAAAGGCCCAAGTCCGCGCAGGTCCATGTGAGCCAGGTACATGCATAGCCTATAAGCTGCTCATCCCCAATCTCCTCGCCAAGCTTGAGGGCGTTGAGAAGATATTTATACGAATCCTCGCCCCTATCTCTGAAGCCAAGAAAAATGCCGCACCAAACATAAAACATGCCGAGCTTCGACCGGTCGCCAATCGTCTTGGCCAGGTCCACATAGGCGCTTAGCAAATTCTCCAGCCCCTTCGCATCTCCCCTGTAGTAGAAAACCAGTGACCATTTGATTAGGAGTTCGATAAAAAGTACGTCTTCCTCCCTTGTCCGGTCCGGTTTATTTCTCAGGAGATCAAACGCCTCCTTAAAATACTGGTCAGACTCCTCCACAGCATATCTCTTAAGGCTCTTCTCGCCCGACTTCATTAGATAGTCAATAGCTTTATGGACAGATTGACCCTGTTTGAAATGAAAGGCTAAGGTCTCGTAGAACTCAGAAAGCCTGTCTTGGAAGAGTTGCTCCATGACAGTCGCAATCTGTTCGTGGATGGCCTGTCGGTCTTTCTTGAGAAGACCGTTGTATACCACCTCATGGGTAAGCGGGTGCTTGAACATATACTCCAGATCTGGCTGAATCGTTCTGGTTCGGATCAGGTCGAGTCGCTCCAGAGCATTTAGACCCAGATCAATGCGGTCTCCAAGCTCGGTGACCCTTTTCAGAATCTCGTAAAGAAACGCTCTTCCGATGACCGAAGCCTCTTGGAGAATACGCTTTGTCTCCTTTTCCAGTCGATCTAGCCTACCAGCAATAAGGCCATTGATCGTCGAGGATATGTCAGCTTGAGTCATCGGCCTTGTAATTTTCCAACTACCGTTGTCGCGGAGTAGGGTCTCTGATTCGATTAAGGAATTGACCAACTCCTCCAGGTAGAATGGATTCCCTTCTGCCTTATCCCGAACAAATCGCTTCAGGTCAGAAGGAATGGTCTCGGTTTTCAATAGGGATTCCAACATATCTTGTGCTTCCGAAAGTGAAAGATCTTGCAGTCGGATCTCCTCGTAGATTTTGCCAAGGCCGCCTGACTGCTGAGTCGTGAAAAGACTGAACGTGGGCCTATAGACACAGAGAACAATGGCAGGTTGCCGGATTTGCAACAAAGCTTGGCGGAGCAGGTCTATGAAAGAGGGATCAGCCCAATGAAGGTCCTCCAGTAAAAAAACGGTCCGGGCGCGCTTGCCTAAACCTGAAAAAACAGTCTGGATCACCTCTTGGAGACGAGATCTCCAAAATTCAGGGCTCACGTCTTCCACTTCAGGGTAATGAAGTGAATAGAGGCTTCCCACAATAGGGATAACCTCTTCACTCCTCCCAACAAGTTGCCCTATCCCCGATTCAATTTTTTCCTTTACCTTCCCTGGGGGATCGCCTTCTTCAATCTGAAATACACGGTTCAGGAGATCGATCAATGGGAAGTAGGGAATGTTTTGAGAATAAGCATAAGCATGTCCCTCTACCCATTGAATCTCGCTAAGATTCAGCGTGTTCTTAAACTCCTCGATGAGTCTGCTTTTTCCCGTGCCGGCATCCCCACAAATAGAAAAAATCCTGCCTTTTCCCCTTGGAAGATTTTCTACTGCCTCTTTAAGCGCATCCAGCTCTACCTTTCGACCAATGAGAAGAGACCTCAGGCCAGAAAGACGGTGTATAGTCGCTGGTTTCACCTTCGGAGATAGGACTTTATATGCTTGGACAGCTTCCTCCTTACCTTTAATGGTCATGGGGTCCAATGTTTCAAATGTATAATACCCCTCAGCCTGTCGATAGGTGGCATGACCGACCAGGATTTCACCTGCTTTGGCAAGATTGCTTAGCCGGGATGCGACATTGATCGCATCCCCTGCTAAACCATGGGTTCCTTTCTCCATGCTCACTTCACCTGTTACGACCAGGCCCGTATTTAGGCCGGTGTGCATCGAGATGGTCTTCCCAGTCCTCTTTTCAACCTCTGGGCTTATGACAGCGACTAATTCGTGGATTTCTCGTGCGACCCTTATCGCTCTGATCGGGTCATCCTCATGTGCCTTGGGGATACCGAAAAAGGCCACAACAGCGTCACCGATAAATTTCTCGATGAATCCATCGTACTTGGTCACTACCTGAGCAATCTCGCCGAAAATACGGCTCATGATCTCCTTGACTTCTTCAGGGTCCAGCTTTTCAGACATGGCGGTGTATCCTGATACGTCGGAGAACATTGCAGTGACAAACTTTCGCTCACCTTCGCTTTCTGGAACTCTCTTCTCCTTTTTTGTCCCCTCACCTAGCTCTTGGCCGCATTCACCACAG
Source organism: Thermodesulfobacteriota bacterium (assembly GCA_030837545.1). GTDB lineage: Bacteria > Desulfobacterota > DSM-4660 > Desulfatiglandales > Desulfatiglandaceae > AUK324. The sequence continues at coordinate 3,701 of JAUPKI010000178.1, forward strand.
AACTGCTTGCCAAGAGGTAATTTAGCTTTACATATGGGACATTCCAGTTCCATCTTTACCCCGCACTGCTCACAGAATCTTATCCCCTCACGATTCTCGGATTGGCACTTTGGGCATCTCATTCTTGACCTCTCTTGAGGACAGCGTGTTCAAAAGAAAAGTCCTGACCCAAGGAAGGCACTGCAGGCTCCCAACGGAACGCACAGGTTCCATTGGGAGAGACAAGGGCACATTCTGAGGATTCTATTCATAGGCGACCTCCTGAATGGAGGCTAAAGGGTGGAAGGGAAAACACTTCGGGTATTAAATGCCGAAAAGTCCTCAGAGTCAAGAGAAGAAAACTCAACGGGTCGCAGGGGACGTTGCTGACTTTGTAAACTTGTTCCGATCTTGGGTGTGCTTGTCGCCAGGCCCGGGGTCCACAGTGATCCAAACACAAAACCCCGGCCTCCATCTTTTGTGGAGAGTCGGGGTTCATGGGCGAATGGGGATCATTTCCATTCTTCTTTCCCTCTTTGGTTAAAAAAAGGAGACCGGACAAAAAATCTTGTTTGACTTTTCATAGTCGGTCATGCAGGGAATGTCAATAGAAACATCCCCGATTGCTGCCAGAATACCGTCGAAAAGGGGGGCGACAAAGCGGACTGCACAAGTCTTTAACAGCTTAATATTACAATCTATTTACTGTTCCCAAACCGCCGACTCCTGACCCCTGACAACTGACTCCAGGCTATCCTGCCATACACGATTGTCAAATACGGTCACAAAGCTGGAACTTTTTTTCAGAAAAATGGTATCTTCTCAGTAAATCGGGGTGACTGCTTCCTCCCGAATCCCGCTGTAGCGGGACTGGATTCCGGCCTTCGCCGGAATGACGGAGGGTCGGCTTGTTCGTCATTCCGGCGAAGGCCGGAATCCAGGGGGGTTGCCCCTGATTATTGAGATGTTACGATTACCGCCTATCGCCTATAAAAAAACACAATAAAAGTCAATGAATTCCGAAATCTCTCACAGAGCGCACAGGGACCGCAGAGAACGAATGACATGTGCGTTTGGTATCAGGCAAGCTTCGGCGGGATCGATTCCTTTCGCCTTTCGGTTTCTACCCCAGCGATGCGGAGGAGGCTCAAGGCCCTGGCTCAGTGGTTCATTGTGGGAAAGCGGACGTCACCAGGAGAGACATCCGATTGTCAGGCAGGTTCGAGGCAGTATTTGGAGAAGGCCTCGTCGATGGGGACCGGATAGTTTCCGTTGAAGCAGGCAAGGCAGAGGTCGTCCTCGGGGATGTCAATGGCCTTCTTGAGGGAATCGATGCTCAGATATCCGAGGCTGTCCAGGCCGGTGAACTGGCGGATTCCTTCCACCGATTTCCGGGCCGCGATCAGCTCCCCTTTGGTGGAGAAATCGATCCCGTAGTGGCAGGGAAACCGGTGCGGGGGGCAACTGACGAGCATGTGGACCTCCCGGGCCCCAATCTTTCGCAGGGTCTGGACCCTGCTCCGGGCCGTGGTGCCCCGAATGATGGAGTCCTCCATAATGATCACCCGCTGACCCTTCAGGAGTTCCCTGACCGGATTGAGTTTCACCTTGACCCCGAAGTCGCGCATGTTCTGGGACGGCTGGATAAACGTCCTTCCCACGTAATGGTTCCGGATGACCCCCATCTCAAAGGGGATGCCCGATGCCTGGGCATACCCGATGGCCGCATAATTGCCTGAATCCGGAAAGGGCATGACGAGGTCCGCATCGATGGGAAATTCCTCGGCCAGGAGTTCCCCCTGTCTCTTGCGAAACAGGTATACATTCTGGCCGAACACCAGGCTGTCGGGCCTTGCGAAATAGATCAGCTCAAAGATGCACTGGCTTTTGCGCGACGGGATGCCTGAAGGAATGCTCTTCAGTCCCTGGTCGTTGATGATGATGATCTCGCCCGGTTCGACTTCCCTCATAAATTCCGCCTCCACCAGGTCGAGGGCGCAGGTCTCGGATGCCACGATATAGCCGCTGTTGAGTCTTCCCAAGCAGAGGGGCCTGAAACCGTTGGGGTCCTTGGCGGCAATCAGACCCTTTTCGGTCATGACCACCATGGAATAGGCCCCCCGCATTCGCATCATGGTCTGGATCATGGCCTGTTCCAGCCCCATCTTGAACGACCTGGCAATGAGATGGAGCACCACCTCGGTGTCCATGGTGGTCTGGAAAATGGACCCGCTGTCCTCCAGTTCCGATCGGATCTGCCTCGCATTCAGGATGTTGCCGTTATGGGCCACGGCAAAGGACTGGCCGGAATACTGAACCCTGAAGGGCTGGGCATTGATCAGGAGAGACGAACCGGTGGTGGAATAGCGGACATGTCCGAGGGCGATGTGGCCCGGCAACCGGTTGAGGATCTCTTCGGTAAAGACCTCCGGCACCAGACCCATGGACTTGTGTTCAAAGATATGTCTCCCGTCCGATGCCACGATCCCGGTGCTCTCCTGGCCCCGGTGCTGGAGGGCATAGAGGCCGAAATAGGCCATCTTGGCCGCCTGTTCATGCCCGTACACCGCAAAGACCCCGCATTCATCATGGGGTCGGCCGGGACGCTTTTCGATCGGTTCGGTGCTGCTTATCTGATTCATGGCTGGTTACTCGATATTGGATACTGGATGCTCGATGCTGGTTGATAGCTGATGGCTGATAGCTGATGGGCGACATCTTAATAGCTCAACAGCTCAAGAGCTTAACAGCTCAAATACCTCACCCCTTGCTCCTTGCTCCCTGCTCCCTGCGCCTCACGCCTTCCCCGTGGTACTCCTGCAACGTCCTTACCTGGAGTTCCCCTTCGATCATGGCCTCTACAGCCAGGGCCGTGGCCGTAGCCCCGGACAGGGTGGTGGTATAGGGGATATTGAATGCCAAGGCCGCATTCCGGATAGAGAAGGACTCGGTCACGGCTTTTTTGCTCCCTGTGGTGTTGATCACCAGGGCGATCTCGCCGTTCTTGATCATGTCCACCACATGGGGCCTCCCCTCTCTCACCTTGTTGACCCGCCTGCTGGGGATCCGATGGTGCCCTAAAAATCTCGAGGTCCCCCCGGTGGCCACGATCTGAAATCCCAGGCTGTGAAAACGGGATGCCGTATAGAGCATGTGTTTTTTGTCGTCGTCCTTGACGCTGATAAAGACGGTCCCGGAGAGGGGGAGCCGCTGCCCGGCCGCCAACTGGGACTTGGCAAAGGCCAGGCCGAAAGATCGATCAATCCCCATGACCTCGCCGGTGGATTTCATCTCAGGGCCCAGGATTGTATCCACTCCGGGGAACCGGGCAAAGGGAAAGACAGACTCCTTCACGGATATGTGGCCCGGCGTGACCTCCTCGGTCAGACCCAGGTCCTTCATTTCTTCGCCCAGGATGACCCGCGTGGCCAGCCTTGCCAGAGGAACGCCGGTCGCCTTACTCACAAAGGGGACCGTTCGGGAGCCCCTCGGATTGACCTCCAGGATATAGAGCGCCCCTCCCTTGACCGCATACTGGATGTTCATGAGCCCCACCACGTGCAGTTCCCGGGCAAGGGCCTTTGTCTGGGCCTTGATCTGCTCCAGGATCTCAGACGACAGGGAAATGGGAGGCAGGACGCAGGCGCTGTCCCCGCTGTGGATCCCCGCCTCCTCGATATGCTCCATGATTCCGGCCACCACCGTATCGGTCCCGTCCGATATGGCGTCCACATCGATCTCGGTGGCCGCATCTAAGAAGGAGTCGATGAGGATCGGCTTGCCGGGAGAGACCTGCACGGCCTCCCCCATGTAGAACTCGAGGCCGTTCCGGTCATAGACGATCTCCATGGCCCGGCCCCCCAGAACGAACGACGGCCTCACCACCACCGGGTAGCCGATCCGATCGGCCACCCGGATGGCCTCCTTTTTGTTGGCGGCCGTGCCGTTTGCGGGCTGGAGGATGTCCAGTTTCCTGAGGAGTCGCTGAAACTGTTCCCGGTCCTCGGCCCGGTCGATGCTGTCCGGGCTGGTACCCAGTATAGGCACCCCGGCCTGACTCAGCGCTCCCGCGATGTTGAGGGGCGTCTGGCCACCGAACTGGACGATCACCCCTTCAGGCCGCTCCTGTTCCACGATGTGAAGGACATCCTCCACTGTCAGGGGCTCAAAATAGAGTTTATCGGAGGTATCATAGTCTGTGCTCACGGTCTCAGGGTTGCTGTTGACCATGATGCTCTCGATCCCCATCTCTCTGAGGGCCATCGAGGCCTGGACGCAGCAGTAGTCGAACTCGATCCCCTGGCCGATCCGGTTCGGCCCCCCTCCCAGGATGACCACCTTCCGCCTGGCGGAAGGACGGATCTCGTTTTCCTGTTCATAGGTAGAATAGTAGTAAGGCGTGTAGGCCTCGAATTCGGCTGCACAGGTGTCTACCGATTTATATACGGGCACGACCCCCTGACTCTTTCGCATCTCCCGGACCCCCTGTTCCTCCCACCCGAAGACGGCGGCGATCTGGGTATCGGAGAAGCCGCAGGCCTTCACCTCTCTCATGAAATCGGCGTCCCACCCATTCGGTCCGGATCCCTGCCTGGCCAAGTCCTTCAGCCTCTGGTGCATATTCCGGATCTCCTGGATGTGGAAGAGAAACCAGGGATCGATACGGGTCAACTCATAAATCCTGTCGATGGAAAAGCCCCGTTCAAGGGCCTCGTAGATATAAAAGAGGCGGTTTGAATTGGGATGAATCAATCCTTCCTCGATCTGGTGGCGATCCTGACGGGGCCTGCGCGTGCGGCTGCCGTCCCTGCCCAGACCAAACCGTCCGATCTCCAAAGACCTGACCGCCTTCTGAAGGGCCTCCTTGAAGGTACGGCCGATGGCCATGGTTTCGCCTACCGATTTCATGGAGGTGGTCAGGAGGTCTTGGGTTCCGTGAAACTTCTCAAAGGTCCAGCGGGGCACCTTGACCACGCAATAGTCGATGGTGGGCTCGAAGGCAGCCAGGGTCTCCCTTGTGATATCGTTGGGGATCTCATCCAGGGTATATCCAACGGCCAGCTTGGCCGCTATCTTGGCGATCGGAAACCCCGTGGCCTTGGAGGCCAGGGCCGAACTCCGGGATACCCGTGGATTCATTTCGATGACCACCATTGCGCCGTTTTGAGGATGGATGGCGAACTGGATATTGGATCCGCCGGTCTCCACCCCGATCTCCCGGATAATGGCAATGGCCGCGTCCCTCATCTGCTGGTATTCCCGGTCCGAGAGAGTCTGGGCCGGAGCCACGGTAATGCTGTCGCCCGTGTGAACGCCCATCGGGTCAAAATTCTCGATGGAGCATATAATGACCACATTGTCATTGAAATCCCGCATGACCTCCAGCTCATATTCCTTCCATCCCAGGAGGGATTCCTCCATGATGATCTCGGAGATCATGCTGGCGTCCAGACCGATCCGGGCAAGCTGCTCCATCTCCTCCGGGTTGTAGGCCACACCGCTCCCGAAACCACCCAGCGTAAAGCTGGCCCGTATGATGACCGGGTATCCGATCTGTTCGGCCACGGCCCTGGCCTCTTCCATGTTCCTGGCAATGCCGCTCTCAGGGACCCTGAGGCCGATTCGGGTCATGGCATCGCGGAACTGCTCCCTGTCCTCGGCCTTGTGGATGACCGGTATGGAGGCCCCGATCATCTCCACGTTCAGGTCTTCGAGTATCCCGGTCCTGGCCACGCCGATGGCGGTATTGAGGCCGGTCTGGCCGCCGAGGGTCGGGAGGATGGCCTGAGGACGCTCCCTTTCCACGATCCTGGCCACGATCTCGGGGGTGATCGGTTCCACATAAGTCCGGTGGGCCGTCTCAGGGTCGGTCATGATGGTGGCAGGATTGCTGTTGACCAGGACGATCTCGTACCCCTCCTCCTTCAGGGCCTTGCACGCCTGGGTCCCGGAGTAGTCGAATTCGCACGCCTGCCCGATCACAATGGGCCCGGAGCCGATGATGAGGATCTTATGAATGTCGGTGCGTTTGGGCATGTTCTGGATACTGGTTTTCCCAAGTTTGGAGTGACGAGTCTGGAGTGCCTAATCACGCCTTGGGCGTGATAAAAGAGGAAAAATTCCGATTCCAACTTCACACTTCACACTCCCCACTTCTTTCCTTACTGCTCACTCCCTGCTCCTTGCTCCCCGCTCCTCGCTCCTTGCGCCTCTTCACCATCTCCACAAATCTGTCAAACAGATACCCGGCATCGTGGGGACCGGGCGAGGCCTCGGGGTGGTACTGGACAGAGAAGAGGGGGAGCTTTTTGTGAACCAGCCCCTCCACGGTGTTGTCATTGAGGTTCATATGACTGATCTCGATATCCGGGTCGTTGAAGGAATCCGCATCGACACAGAAGCCATGATTCTGAGACGTGATCTCCACCCGGCCGGTGGTCAGGTCCTTGACCGGCTGGTTGGCCCCCCGATGCCCGAATTTGAGTTTAAAGGTCTTACCCCCCAGGGCCAGGCCGATCAACTGATGCCCCAGGCAGATCCCAAAGATGGGCCTGCGGCCCATCTGTTCACGGATCATGTTGACGGCATAGGTGACCGGCGCCGGGTCTCCGGGGCCGTTGCTCAGGAAAAGACCGTCCGGGTTGAGCCGGTCGATGGTCCTGCTGTTCGTATCAGCCGGGAGGACCAGAATGGTGCAGCCCCTCTGTTCCAGGGATCGGAGGATATTGTATTTGATGCCGTAATCCATGGCTGCGATACGAAAGCGATTCGGTCCTTCCGGCCACTGGAAGTCTTCGATTCCTGTCTCAAGCCTCGACATCCCACCGTTCTGCCACAGCATGGGTTCCCGGCACGTAACAACTTTGGCCAGGTCCAGGCCGGTCATGTTCGGAAACTGTCTGGCCTTTTCCATCAATGCCTCGGGATCCAGCTCCCGTGTCGAGAGAGCGGCCTTCATGGCCCCCCGCATTCGGATGTGGCGGGTGAGTGCCCGTGTATCGATCCCTTCGATCCCCGGAATGCCGGCCTCCCTGAGGTAATCGGCCAGGGTCTTTTCCGATCGATAATTACTGGGATATTCCTGGTACTCCTTCACCAGGAGCGCCCTCACCTGTATCCGGTCCGACTCCACATCCTCGTGGTTCACCCCGTAGCTGCCGATCAGGGGGTACGTCATGGTCACCATCTGGCCGCAGTAGGAGGGATCGGTCAGGATCTCCTGGTACCCGGACATGCTCGTATTGAAGACCACTTCGCCCACAGCCTCCCCATGCCCCGTAAAGGAGCGGCCATGAAACAGGGTCCCGTCTTCTAATGCGAGTATCGCTTTCATAGCATCAATGTACAGTCCAGGCGTTAGGCAGAGGGAGCAGGGAGCAGGGAGCAGGGAGCATGGAGCAGGGAGCAAGGAGCCCTTCGCGCCGCACGCCGCATCCAGTCATCCAATCATCCACCCATCCAGTATC
>JAUPKI010000179.1 GCA_030837545.1 Thermodesulfobacteriota bacterium
AGCGGGAGGGCCAGCAACCGGGCGTTGGTAAGGCCAAAGAAACCTGTCCAGCATGCAAAATAGGGGGGTCCTAAGCACTTCTGGCGGCTTATGAGTAGACCGTCCTAAGCGTGGCCCCTCCATGTGCTGTCCAAAGAAAAACCGATTTTGGACAAGAGTGAGTCGGGGTGAAATAATAATTTTTTAAGTATATCCCTTTTTAGATAGTCGTTTTGACCGATGGAAAGGCGATTGCTGCTAAATTCTTATTAACCTTTAACTTAAGAGGAGGTGCGATTATGGATTGGCGAAAATTGAGGGACAGGGCTATTGTTTTGATTCTGGTGATACCCGCGCTATGCCTTCTTCTTGGCGCATGGTCCACGCCGTCGGCGAGTGCCGCCGCCATCAAGATGCGGGTGCAAACGGCTGCGCCGAATGTCAGCCTATCATTTCAATCGGTGGCTCGGTTCGCCGAGGCGGTTCGGGTCATGTCGGACGGACGCCTTGACATAGAGGTCTTCCCGGATGGCGCCATCGTCCCGGCGGCGCGGATCGGGGACGCGGTGAACACCGGTTTGGTGGAAGCAGGCGCCACGTACGCCCAATATTTTGCGGGAAAACACATGGCCGGCGCCCTGTTCGGCGCGCCGCCCGCGGGTGGCGGGAGCAAGGTCGGTATAGATCAGTTCGGGCATATGACCTGGCTGATATTCGGGCCTGGCCGTGAGCTTCATGATGAGTATTATCGCGACATCCTCAAGATGAACCTGGTGGCCTTTCCGGTGGGCTTCCACGGTCCGCTCAGCGTCGGGTGGTTCGCGAAACCCATCGAAAGCCTGAAGGATCTTCAGGGCCGCCGGTATCGGTCGGGCCCGGGTCTCGTGGCCGAGACCTGGAAGAAGATCGGTGTCCCGGCGACGTTTTTGCCTGGCGGTGAAATCCTTCCGGCGGGTCAGCGGGGCGTGATCGACGGCGCGCAGTGGGGAAGCCCTTACGACGATATCCCATTGGGTTTCCATCAGATATGGAAACACTACTATCTCCAAGGCGCGCATTTCCCGATCTCGACGTGGGAGCTGGTAATCAACAAGGATTTCTGGAACAAGCTTACGCCAGATTTGCGCAAGATGGTCGAGGTAACTGCCCGGGCTACCGTTTTGGAAACTTTTTATCGATTGCTTGAAGATAATGGGAAGATGTTGAAGGAGGCGATAGAAAAGCACGGGGTCATCGTTCACGATGTGCCGCCGGACATCTTCGACGCCTACATGAAGGCGGCTGACGAGGTGCTGGAAAAGTATGCGAGCGACCCCTTTTTCAAGAAGGTTTTGGATTCCCAACGCGATTACGCTGACCTGATCCGCCCATATTGGAAGGCATCGCTCAAGAGTTCCGTTTTTCTGGTGGAGGGAGTCAAAAAGAAGTAAGCCTACCTAAGGCCCGGAAGGAGCAGAGGCATGTGCGGCGTCCGGCGCAACCTGTATGCCGTTCTGAAGTTTCACCTGAGCGGGGGGCTTGTTGCGTTGGTGCCGCAGGCTACTGCATTCCAAAGGGGGGTGGAAACGAGGCATCGATAGCGTGAAGTGGCCAATGATGGCGTCACAAGTCGGACTGAACGCTCGGCGAATACATCTTGGGTTGGACATGGGACGAGGTGTTTATAATGCAGGTACTAAAGAGGATTGTACAGGCTCTGGACACTATCACGGTCTGGATAGCACGGCTCGCCTGGTGGTTGGTGATTCCTCTCATGGCAGTTCTCGTCTATGAGGTGATGGTCCGCAAGTTATTCATCAGCCCGACGATTTGGGCGATGGATATGAGTTATATGCTCAACGGCATCTTAGGGATGGCAGGCGCAGTCTACGCGCTCTATCGAGGTGGGCATATCGCGATTGACTTCATCTCGCAAAAGTGGTCGCTACGGACCCAGGCGGCTTTGAGCACCGTTTTTTATATCACCTGTTTTTTCCCGGGGATCTCCATCTTCCTGTGGTTTGCATCGCGGTTCGCATATGACTCCTGGCTGATGAAGGAGCGGGCTATCACGAGCGCGTGGATGCCTCCCATCTATCCGCTGAAAATGGCGATGGCCGTGGCAATGGCGTTCTTACTCCTTCAAGGGATCTCCGAGTTCCTGAAGAACCTGTATGTTTTGCTCCGGGGGGAGCGGCTATGAGTCCAGAGATGCTCGGCCTCGTTTTCATCTGCGTCCTTTCAGTGGCGCTGTTCATCGGTTTCCCCATTGCATTCACTCTCATCATCTTGTCAATCGTGTTTGGATACATCGGTTTCGGTTGGGTCGTCTTCGACCTTATGGTGTATCAATACTTCTCGCTAATGGAAGACCCGATCTGGGCGGCGGTGCCGCTCTTTCTTTTTATGGGGCTGGTTTTGGAGGAGTCGGGGATGATGGAACGTCTGTTCAGGGCATTCCAACTGCTCCTGGCACCGGTGCGCGGGTCTCTCTACCTGGCAGTGGCAATCAGCGCCGCGATTTTTGCCACTGCCACCGGGATCGTTGGCGCCTCGGTCGTGCTCCTCGGCGTCATGGCCGCGCCAACCATGAATAAGTGCGGGTACGACGTGCGCATGTCGTCCGGAATCATCACTGCGGGTGGAACGCTCGGCATCCTTATTCCGCCGAGCGTCATGCTGGTGGTCATGGGGCCCATTGTGGGTGTGTCAGTGGTGGATCTGTTCGCGGCGGCGATAGTTCCCGGGCTCCTGCTGGCCGGGCTCTTCGGCGGGTATGCCCTGCTGCGCAGCTTTATCCAGCCTCATATGGGTCCGGCTCTTACCAAGGAACAGCGGGCGAGTTCCGTCGCCGTAATCTTGCGGGAGCTCAGCGTGGGTCTCTTACCTCCGGCAGGGCTGGTCATGGCGTGTCTGGGGAGTATCCTGTTCGGCTGGGCCACCCCAACGGAAGGCGCGGCCATGGGTGCATGCGGGGCGTTGATCCTCATCCTGGCATACCGCCGATTCACGTGGGCCAGAGCCTACAAGGCAGGGATACAGACCCTGGAGGTGACCGGCATGGTCGTCTTTCTTGTTGGCGCCTCCAATTTCTTCGGGGCCGTCTTCTCGCGCCTTGGAACTCCAACCATGATTACCGAGGCCCTCATCGGACTTGGTCTGGGGCCACTTGGGACCATTTTAATCATCCTGTTAATTATATTCATCCTGGGGTGGCCGCTTGAATGGATCCCGATCGTCCTCATCGTGGTCCCGATCGTGCTCCCTGTGATTCGGGCATTCGAGATCAATCTCGTCTGGTTCAGCATTCTGGTGGCAGTAACCCTCCAGACGGCCTGGCTGTCCCCCCCGGTGGCCTTGGCCTCCTACTGGCTGAAGGGTGTGGTGCCCGAATGGGACCTTAAAGACATTTACATCGGCATGTTACAGTTCATGGGGCTTCAAGTGGTGGGGACGCTGCTCCTGCTTTTTTTCCCCCAGATCGTCCTCTGGCTTCCTTCCGTGCTGGCACGATAAGGCCTTGGCGTGCGGTTAACATGGCAGGCTCCCCATAAAATCTATATAATGGGATATTTGTTTGGATCAGCGTCAGAATGGAGGCGAAACATGAGAAAGCACCTGGAAGGGATCAAAGTTCTCGATTTAACCGCTTACCTGTCCGGGCCTTATGCGACACTTAACCTTGCCGCATTGGGTGCCGATGTTATCAAAGTTGAGAGGCCCAAAATCGGGGATCCATGCCGATGGAATCCGCCTTTTGCCGGTCACAACGGCGTCAGCTTTGAAATGAAAAATGATACGGATATGTCCATCCTCTATCTTAAAAGAAACCGGGGGAAAAGGAGTATCTTTTTGAACTTGAAGGAGGATAAGGGAAAAGAGCTATTCAGGCGATTGGTCAACATGAGCGATATCGTTATAGAAAACTTCAGCCCGGGTGTTATGGAACGGATGGGCCTTGATTATCCAGATCTAAAGAAAATAAATCCTAGAATTATCTATTGTTCTATCTCAGGTTATGGTCAGGACGGCCCTTTCAAGGATCGGACCGCATTTGATCTTACCATTCAGGCAACAAGCGGCATTATGGCAATTACGGGATATCCGGAGGGACCCCCTACAAGGTGTGGGGCATGGATCGGGGATATGATCCCTTCTCTATATAGTGTCGTGGGTATCTTGGCGGCTCTTTATTCAAGAGAGAAAACCGGTCAAGGAGATAAAATAGATATAGCGATGCAGGCCGCTTGTTTCTCAGTGGTTACCGATGAAGCCTTGGATTATAATATGTCTTTGGGAATGCCGGTCAGGACCGGGAATCGGAACCCCAGATTGGCGCCGTGGAATTCATACAAAGCAAAAGACGGGCACCTCGCCATATGTGTTGCCAATAATACACAGTGGAATGCATTTTTGAAGGCCATCGGACGGGAGGACCTTGAAGGTGATGATCGATTCAAAAATCAAGAAGGACGATTTAAATACTCGGATGATGTGGAACATATAGTGAACCAGTGGCTGGAGAATCTTACCAGGAAAGAAGCGCTGAAGCGGTTGAGAGAGTACAAAGTTCCATGTGATGCCGTATTGGAATATGAGGAAATCCTGGAATGCCCTCAACTCAATCACAGAAAGATGATTCAAGAGGTCATCCATCCGGTCAGCGGAAATACAGGCCTAAAGGTCGCAGGTTTTCCCATTCAATTTAGTGATTCAGAAGCCGGGTTTGAACGGCCTGCACCTTACTGTGGTGAGCATAATGAGGAGGTATACAAGGGGTTGTTAGGACTTTCTGATGAGGAACTGGAAGAGTTGAAGGAAGAAAATATTATATGAAAATTGGACTGGATCAAAAAAATATGCTGCTCACCAGATACCCGTAAGGCCGATGTGCTCTTTCAGTCTGAACAGTTTTAATGGTCGTGACGAGTTCCCTTCGTCAAAATCATGGGGATGGAGGTTGTTAATGGACGCAATTAGTCAAGATGAGGTGATCCAGATTTTGAAAATGGTTGAGGAATCGAGTTTCGATGAACTGTGCCTGGAGATAGGGGATTTCAAGCTGATATTAAAGAAGCACGGGGGCAGCGAACCCGTCCAACGGCCTTTTCAGACTGGGGAGGTATTCGCCCATCATGAAGTAGCCCAGGAGCAACCATCCGTACCAATGGATGTGAGACAGACGGAACCTGAGAGGATGGCTTCTGTCTCGGAAAGGGATAGACAGGAAATGGAGCCTATTGGGGAGGGTCAGGAGGAAGGATACCTCCCCATTCGATCACCCATGCTTGGGACTTTTTATCGAGCGCCCAAACCCGGTGCTCCGCCATTTGTGGAAGTGGGTCGATTGGTATCAGCGGATGATTCGGTGTGCATTATTGAGGTCATGAAACTCTTTAATACGGTCAAGGCAAACGTTCGGGGACGCATTGCCAAGATCTGCGCAGAAAACGGACAAATGGTGGAATACCAGCAAACGCTCTTTCTGGTGGAAGAGGTGGATGGAGGCGGAGAGACAGCCAAGGAGGAAATCGCCTCATGAAGGGCATATCCCGTGTTCTGGTGGCCAACCGGGGCGAAATCGCTGTTCGTATCATTCGAGCATGCCGGGAACTGGGTCTGGAGTCGGTTGTTACGGTCTCTGAGACGGACAAAAACAGTCTTCCGGCAAGATTGGCTGACAGGGCGGTATGCATCGGCCCTTCTTCCCCCATGGATAGTTATCTTAAGGTAGATACCATTATCACAGCTGCCCTGGGCACGGGTTCGAATGCCATCCATCCCGGATATGGTTTCCTTGCGGAACAGCCTAAACTCGCCGAGGCCTGCGCCACGCATGGTCTGATCTTTGTGGGGCCGAAGGCTGATGACCTGAGGAAGATGGGAGATAAACTCTACGCACGAAAGATAGCAGGTGGGGTGGGGGTTTCAATTATCCCAGGATCGGAGCTTGTGCACAATCCTGAAGAGGCGGCGGACGCAGCAAAACGGGTTGGATTTCCTATTTTATTAAAGGCCGCCGCGGGCGGCGGCGGAAAGGGGATGAAGATCGTTGCACGAGCCGAGGATCTGAGTCCCGTCTTTGACGAGGCTTCAGGCGAGGCCCTGAGCGCCTTTGGGGACGATAGGATATATGTGGAGCATTATATCGCAAACGCACGGCATATAGAGGTTCAGATCATCGGGGATCGTTTCGGCAATATCATCCATTTGTTTGAAAGGGATTGCTCGCTTCAACGCCGGTATCAGAAGATGGTCGAAGAGGCGCCGTCCCCTGCAGTGTCTCCTGAACTCAGAAGAGAAATCTGTGAAGCAGCCGTCAGGATCGGCAAAAAGATCGGGTATGAAAACGCCGGAACCGTCGAATTCCTGTTGGATCAGGATCACGGTCGGTTCTATTTTCTTGAGATGAATACCCGCATTCAGGTGGAACACCCGGTGACCGAGATGATCAGCGGCATAGATTTGGTCAAGGAGCAATTCAGGGTGGCTGACGGCGATTCCTTCAGCGTATCACAAGAGGAAGTCAGATTGACCGGGCATGCCATTGAGTGCCGTATCAATGCGGAGTCGCCGGGTGCGGGTTTTTCACCCTGCCCCGGTTACATTACGGAATGGAAGTCTCCGACAGGAGAAGGCGTACGGGTTGATTCCCACTGCTATTCAGGTTATTTCGTTTCACCATATTATGATTCGCTTCTTGCGAAGCTCATCACCCGAGGAACCGACCGTCGTGAGGCCATTGATTTAATGCAATACGCCCTTGCCAATTTTGTTGTTTCGGGCATTGATACGACCATCCCTTTCCATCAGTTTATCATGAAGCACACCGACTATCTGAACGGGAACGTCAGCACAAATTGGATAGAAAACCGTTTGGTTAAGGAGTATGAAAAAAATGGAGGAAATCCGTTTCGTTGATACCACATTGAGAGATGGTCACCAGAGTCTATGGGCAACACGGATGAGAACCGCCCACATGCTGCCCATTGCACCTCTATTGGACGAAGCCGGATTCATGGCTGCGGAGCTGATGGGAACTGTTCATTTTGATGCCTGCCTTCGTTATCTACGTGAAGACCCATGGGAGCGGGTCCGACTGGTTTCGGAGGCATTGCCCAATACCCCCTTACGCGCTTTGATTCGAAGCAAGTCTCTCACCAGTTTCAATATTGTACCCGATTCCGTGATTAAGCTCTGGATAGAGCGGTGTGGCGCCAACGGGATCAGGCACCTGATGATATTTGATGCCTTACACGACTGGAACAATCTCTCAAAATCGGTGTCGATAGCAAGGGCGGTGGGGATTCAAGTGGTGGTCCCATTGGTGTACTCCCTCAGCCCTGTCCACACAGACGAATTCTACGCCAAAAAAACAGCTGAAATGATGAGGACATTGAATCCGGATTATGTAATGATCAAGGATTCAATCGGTCTTCTGACCCCGGAGCGTGTCAAGACACTGGTACCAACGATCAAGGGAGAGATTGGAGATCTGCCGCTTGAAATGCATTCTCACTGTACAACCGGTCTTGCCCCTCTGTGCTGTATTGATTCCGTAAGACTGGGCGTTGGGATCATTGACACGTGTGTCTCGCCTCTGGCGAACGGCTCATCCCACCCATCCATAGAAAACATGGCCATGAATCTTGAAAGGCTGGGTTTTTCACCCAAGGTTGACATGGATCGGGTCAGGAAGATATCCGAGCATTTCAGATATGTGGCCAGAAGGGAAGGCAAGCCCATGGGGGCCCCTGTTGAGTACGATGCCTTCCAGTACATCCATCAGGTGCCCGGCGGCATGATTTCCAATCTTGAATTCATGCTTTCCGAGAGAGGCATGGCCCACCGATTGGAAGAGGTCCTGGAAGAGGTCAGCGTGATACGGGAGGAGTGGGGCTATCCGGTCATGATCACGCCATTTTCGCAGCTGGTAGGCACACAGGCCGTATTGAATGTCCTCCTGGGGGAACGTTACAAAGTGGCGACAGAGGAAGGCATTCGGTATGTGTTGGGACATTACGGCAAGACGCCTGCTCCAGTTGATCCGAATGTCCTGGATAAGATGTCAGGACTTCCCGAGGCGAAGGGACTTCTGAACTGGGAACAGCCCCAGCCATCAATCGAGGAACTGAGAAAAGAGATCGGGCGACCGGGGATATCCGATGATGAACTCCTGCTCCGGGTTCTGTTTCCGGAAGAGCATGTGGAGGCGACCATCTCCGCCGGTCCTATAAAAAAGGATTATCCACGAGGAGATAAACCGGTCATGGCCCTCGTCCGCGAGTTAACGAAGCAACAGGATATTTCCCATATCCGCGTCCAAAAAGAGGGGTTTTCGCTGAGCCTGAAAAGAGGATCTGTCTGAACGGAGATTCCATTAGGAGGAGCCGATTTTGAAACAGCAGCCCATATCTGCGTAAGGGGGGATGGCCCATGACCGACAACGGATCCGATAACGGGTATCTGATTTCAAAGGGGTACTCCCATTATATCTTTGCCCTCCTCTTCCTGCTCTACATGTTTGACTGGCTTGACAGGATGGTGGTGGTCTCCCTCTTCCCTTTCATTAAGGCCGATTGGGGATTGACCGATACCGAGTGCGGCATGCTGATCTCCGGCGTGTCGTGGTCGATTGTAGTCCTGACATTTCCTGTTTCAATATTCATCGACAGATGGAGCCGAAAAAAGAGTATCGGACTGATGGCTTTGCTCTGGAGCCTTGCCACAGCCGCCTGCGCCTTTACCCGCAATTATGTCCAGCTCTTTGTGGCGAGGACCGTTATCGGGGTCGGCGAGGCAGGCTATGCCCCCGGAGGGACGGCCATGATCTCCGCCCTCTTCCCCGGGGAAAAGCGCGCCAGGATCATGGGGATATGGAACGCCTCAATCCCCTTGGGGAGTGCCATCGGTATTGCAGCCGGCGGCTTCATCGCCGAGCAGTTGGGGTGGCGGCATGCCTTTGGGCTGGTTGCTCTCCCTGGAATGGTTGTGGCCATGCTCATGTTCAGGGTCAGAGACTACAAGAGCGTAGAGCTGGTCAAAACCCCCAGAAACAACGCCGGGGTTGGCGAAAAGCGGCCCATGAAGGGCGGAGATATGGTGAGGGAATTCACCCACAGCCCGTCTCTCATCTTCACCTATTTGGGATTTGCCGGCAGCATGTTTGCGAACACCGCCTTGCTTACTTGGCTCCCCACGTATTTTCACAGAATGGATGGGATTTCCATGAGCCGGGCAGGCGTAAAGGGTGGGCTGGTCATGCTGCTTGCCATTGTGGGGGCCCCGTTGGGAGGATTTCTTGCCGATAAATGGTTCAAGAGGAGAATCAACGGCCGTCTTCTGTTCGTCTCCCTTTCATCAACCATTTCATTCGTGTTGATGGTCGCCGCATTTGCGTTCTCTTCCGGTGCGTTTCAATATGTCTGTCTCCTGCTCGGAGGCATCTCTGCGGCTGCCTTTGTTCCGGGAGCGGCTGCTGTGACACAGGATGTGGTGCACCCGGGCCTCCGGGCCGTATCCTATAGCTTCTGCGTGATCGTGCAGCATGTCCTGGGGAGCGCGCTGGGACCTATTTTTGTGGGGTTCATATCCGATCGACACGGCATAGACACTGCGTTGATCGTTTTGCCCTTTGCCTATCTGGTTGCGGCGGGCATGTTTTTTTCAGGTTCCTTTTTTTACAGACAGGATTTGGAAAAGGCTGAAAAGGCGGTGTTGGAAGTTGAATAGCGGTCCACATACGGCCTGCAATATGAAAAGGATGGAACGCGCTTCAGCGAAGTGTTTGGGTATTTAACCGATGTTAACGTTCTAATGATCAAAGGAGATTTATATGGGTTTTGTCAAGACAGAGAAAGAACTGGATAGATATTTCAGTCTCTCTATCCGGGAATTCCCCGGGGCAGAGATTCTTGGAATCATGTATGAGACCGACCCCGACATCGTGGCCAGGGTGCTGCCGCCCCCCCTTGAGCCTGCCTTGGAGGCGTGGGCACTCTGTTTTGTCGCTCATTATCCGGTGACAAACCTGGGTCCCGGTTATCATGAGGGGGCGCTTTTTGTTCGATGCCAGTTTGAGGGCGAGGTGGGCAACTACTGCCTTTCCATGCCGATCGATGATGAAGCCCGGATGCACAACGGGAGAGACATTTATGGATTTCCAAAGAAGCTGGCATCGATCCGTCTAAAAAGGGATGGAAAGAAGGTTGAAGGATCCATCGAACGCTTGGGTTACCGCCTTGTCACGCTGCGTGCCGATCTCATGAACAAAATGGATCAGCTTCCCATAAAGCTGGGCCCCACCTTTCTTTTTAAGTATTCCCCTTCGGTTGAACTGGGCCGTGGATTTGACGGACCCGTCTCGTTGGTCCGTCAGCGGACGGAAATAGAGATGGAAAGTTTTGAAATGGGCTCGGGCGAGGTGATATTTCAGGACTCGCCACTTGATCCGTGGTCGGAGATCAAGGTAAAAAATATTATGGCCGCTTATTATCTGGTAAGCACCAACCGGATGTTGCCAGGCAAGATCGTGGGTGAAGCAGATCCCAAGGCCTTTCTTCCCTATTCTTTCTTAAAGACAGACTTTGTTGAGGATTTTGAAAATGATTGATCTGTCGCCAACAGAGGAACAGATGGAGATTCAGGCCCTGGCCCGAAGATTCGCGCAGGAGGTGATTCGCCCTGCCGAGGTCGCCTTGGACAAGATGTCAGACCCCGAAGAGGTCTTCAATAGCCCCATCTTCCGGGAGACTCTCAAAAAGGCCTATGCGTTGGGATTCCATAAGATGGGCATCAGAGAAGATCTGGGGGGCCTCGGACTCGATCCTGTGACCACCGGGCTGGTCTGGGAAGAACTGGCGGTGGGCGGTATCGGGATTACGGCTACCCTCCTGGCCGCCCCGGTTGCTCCCTTGTTCCTGAGTGTGCTTGCCTCGGGCAGGACAGATCTCATTGACCGGTTTGTGAGACCGTACTGTGAGGACACAGAGGCAGCGCACATCTCGGCCTGGGGGAGCTCCGAACCCAACATAGGGTCTGACGGAAGCAACTATTACGATCTCAGGGTGCATCACGAGACCAAGGCCAGAAAGGAAGGAAAGGAGTGGGTGATTGACGGGGCCAAATCGAGCTTTGTGAGCAACGGGGGCATCGCCGATTTCTTTCTCCTTTTTTGCTGTGTAGATCCGACCAAGGGAATCCCTGGATCAGGAGTCTTTTTGGTGCCCAATGGAGAAGGCGTGACGCGAGGCAGGGCGTTGGACAAAATCGGTATGCGCGCCCTCAACCAGGCGGAACTGGCCTTTGACCGTGTTCGTATCCCGGAAGATTACATGATCATGCCGCCGGGAGACAGCTATCCCATGATGCACAACGCCATCAAGACAGTTGGGAACATCGGCGTCGGATACCTTGCGGTGGGACTGCTTCGCGCCGCATATGAAGAGGCACTCGCTTATTCCAAGGAACGGGTCCAGTGGGGCAAGCCGATCTTCGAACACGAGGCCGTGGCATTCAGACTTTTTGAGGCCTTCCAGGCCATCGAGGCCGCCCGGGGACTCTTGTGGAAGGCGTCATGGACCCTTGCCCACAAGTTCATGGGAGATTTCAGGCTGTCGGGCGCGGGGCGGGTGTTTGCGACCAATATGGCCATGAAACATACGGTAGAGATGGTTCAGGTGCTGGGGGGATACGGCATTTCAAAAGAGTTTACCCTCGAGAAATACATGCGCGATGCCAAGCTGCTGCAGATCATGGACGCGACAAATGAAATCATCAGCCTGAAAGGAGCGGCGCTCTTATAAGCATATTCCGCTTATAATCTTCACCCCATGAATGGAGGAGAAAACCATGCAAGAGGTAGTGATCGTCAGTGCCGCTCGAACGCCCATAGGCGCATATTGCGGCATGCTTAGAGATATCCCTGTGGAAAAGCTTGGCGCAATTGTCATTGCTGAAGCCATCAAGAGGGCACATCTCAAGCCGGAAGAAGTGGATGAGGTGATTCTGGGACAATCGTTTCCAAACGGGGAATGCCCCAATATTGCACGGCTGGCCCTTCTTGAGGCCGGGTGGCCCGTTGAAACCCCCGGTTTTACCATTGACAGGCGGTGTTGTTCGGGTCTGCAATCCATCTGGTCTGCGGCCCTGCAGATTAAAGAAGGAGATGCAGCGTGGATCGTTGCCGGTGGGGTCGAAAGCATGAGCCGGGCCGAATTCTACATCCCTGGCGAGTTCCTCAAATGGGGAGTTGGCGGCAGGGTAGACCCGAAATGGGGATTTTTTCCTCGACAGCACGGCAGCCTAGCGCTCTGGGGCCTCCCGTTTTATGACAGGATACAGCGGGGCCGGCCCATGCACCAGCCCATAAAGAGATTCGGGGAGTTGAATTCGATGATGACCTGGGCCGAGACCGCTGCAAAGAACGAGGGGATCAGCCGGGAAGAGGCGGACAAATGGGCGTTCCGCTCTCACCAGCGCGCGATCGCTGCCATTGATTCGGGAAAATTCAAGGCGGAAATTGTGCCTGTGGAGGTGAGACAGAAAAAGGAATCGCTCCTTTTGGATACAGACGAAACCCCAAGGCGTGACACCACCCTGGAGAAGCTGGCGAGACTCCAAGCGGTTTACGAAGATGGGATTTGCACGGCAGGTAACTCTTCCAGTGAAAATGACGGTGCGGCTGCCTTGGTGTTGACAACTCTTGAAACAGCCAGAGAGCATGGCGAGGAGCCGATGGCCTATGTCAGGTCATTCGCCGTTGCCGCAGCCGATCCTACCCTGACGTATCCAGCCGTGCCGGCGGCGGTAAACAGGGCTCTTAAAAAGGCCTCTTTAAAAATGAATCAGATCGATCTCATAGAGATTCAGGAGGCCTTTGCCGCGCAGGCCCTGGCGGACGCCAAATTGATGGGTATCGACGAAAAGGATTTGGATAAAAAGGTAAATGTGAATGGATCCGGAATTTCTTTAGGACATCCTATCGGAGCGACGGGTTCCATCCGCCTAACAACGCTCATCCATGAAATGATCAGACAAGGCGCCCGCTATGGCCTCCTGACCATCTGTGGGGGTGGGGGATTGGGCATCTGTACGATTCTGGAGAGGAAGTAGAGAATATCGTTGCAATACTGAGCTGGTCTAAACAGCGGTTGCCATTATCGAGCAGGTAGGTCGCCAGGTTGCTGATCCTGATGATAACCGGAAAATACTACATATTGAGAAAAGAACCAATTGAAGTGGAGTATTGAGCAGTGTCTTGTTCTAACTTTCAAGCAGGCGCAGGTCTGTGCGGAAACAGGAAATTGATGGGTTCGTATCTTTTTGGAAGTACTCGACTCCTGAATGATCTCCCCCTTTTTCAAAGCTGATGGGTGTCCATGTGATTGTTAACATCCATGAGCCAGAGCGCTATGGCGCTTTGCCTCAAGAGCGCCTTGCCTACATACGATGATTCCCATATGGGATGAGTATATGTGTATATTTATCGGTCATTTCGAAAAAAGGAGCCTCAATCAGTATTGAGCAAAATTGGTAAAGTTGGTGATATTTAATCGCAAAAAATGAGATTTGTTGGTAACAGGGAAATTTAATGGAAAGCTTCCCTCTTTGGAGTTACTACTGGACCTTCGTTTTCTTTGTCATTTTATTCGCAAGTATAATTCAAGGGATGACCGGCTTTGGTGCGGGGTTGCTCGCTGGTCCTACACTTGTTCTTTTTTTGGAACCGAAACTAGTCGTAATTATTCTAATGTTTACCGGTATCGCCAATTTGCTTTTCGTCGTCTACTATGCCAGAAGGCATATATATGCCGCCCGAGCCTTGCCCCTGATAGTTCCTGCTATGCTCGGTGTCCCTCTCGGAACGTACATTCTTTATAAGGTGGCGTCGTCTGGAACGAGTCTTGCCATCGCCCTCATTTCTATCATCTTTTCTATTCTCTTGTTAATGGGGTATCATATGCCCATTAAAAGGGAAGCCATGGCATCGTTAGGCGTAGGGTTCGCTAGCGGTGTCATGTGTGCAGCAGTTGGTATGGGTGGACCTCCTCTCATTTTATTCCTGTCTAACCAGAAGTGGCCAAAAGAGATATTCAGGGGCACAATTGCCGTGCTCTTCCTACTTACTGGCACCCTGTCTATTATCTTATACGTACTTGCGGGCATAGCAACAAATTCTCGCGTAATTGAGAGTTTATCATTAGTCCCTGCAGGAATAATTGGGTTTTATATTGGCAATGTTATATTTAATAGGGTGAGTTCATTCCTGTTTATGAAAATATCCCTATCACTGATTTTTATTACAGGTCTTATCTCTCTCTTTATAAATCTATGTAGGATATTGTGAGTCATCCTGGGCGAACGAGATAACTACTTTTTCATATGTACTGGTTAAGAGGGAGGTATTTCCTCTCGACCATTAGCAGAAGGGGTTGAATATGCTGCTACTTGCTTTAATACGAAAGAAGAGGCTTTGAATCCTCTCTATGGCAGGCCTTGGCTATAACGAAATAGCGCTTGTCGCTCTGGCCGTGTTCGGGTCTGCAATAATCAAGAACAGTGTCGGCATCGGAGCCGGGATCTTCCTGCTTCCTTTTCTGGCCTTGGTATTTCCCGCCAAGCTGGCATTGGGGTTGGGAGCGCCGGCTATGTTGATCTCTGACGTGGTAGGGCTCAGGAACTACTGGAGAGAGTGGAACAAAAAGGAGTTAGGCATTCTCATCCCGCCGGCTGTAATAGGTGTGTTCGTGGGTGTCATCATTATTAAAATGGTTCCAGACACCATGTTTAAAGTCGGTGTGGGCGTTGTGGCTATACTCTTTTCTTCCTACCACATAGGAAAATCAGTCTTTAAGAGAAAAGACAGGCGTCTGAAGCCGGTCGGGCAGTCCGCCAATAGCAAGAAATACGTGACGTTACTTTTTGGATTTCTCGGAGGAACGGCAAGCACTGTCATCCATGCCGGGGGCATGGTTATGTCCATTTATATGCTTCAACGGCCGGTGGATAAGAGGGCCTTTGTTGGGACCCTCGTAGTATTTTTTGCTGTTCTCAATTTTCTCAAGATAGGCGCATATCTAAAAATCGGCATAATGAGTTCCGAGATTGCCTTGCTGGTGGCTGCAATGTCTCCCATCATTATTTTTGGGGGATGGTTTGGGAACTTCCTGAACAAGCGATTCTCTCAAGACTTGTTTAGGGTTATTGTGCTCATGATCATCTTCCTTATCGGGATGAAACTTATGTTAGCCGGGCATTAATATCCATAACAGTAATATATGATTGAACGAGCATAGAGGTTTTGTACTCACCAGGACCCATAGGATCACCTGCGACCGCATTTGAAAAGTTGTTCTAATGAATCGCTGAGGGAACTGCCATGTGATAGGGAAGCACCAGATTGTGGAAAATGCCATCAGCATAAACCACCAGCTATGAGGACCGTCGCATCCGGGGAACTGCCGCGCATCTGGCAGGGTTGCCGCCCATAGAGGAGAGGAAGAGCGGAAGGGATCAGAGGGTTTCCTTCTGGATGAGATAATGGGAAGCATGGCCAATTTGGATACCTGGCCGCTACCCTGAGATCAGATACGAAATCGTTTCCAAAACGCTCTGTTTTCATCTTGCCAATCCTTTCCGAATTTTGTGTCATAATATCCTACGAACCTATCCAGCCAGCGCTCCAAAAAGCCACTATTTTCCTTCTTGGCCTCAAGAACATCCTTTAAATAAATAGCAATATCGGCCATTTTTTCCTTGGGCACATAAAAGGCAGCCCCCCTTTGAAATGATTTTACGGTATCATCCACACTCAGGCTGTGACCCGTAAGCATCAATGCGATGACGTTTTTTTCGTTGGCGATGTTCAGCAATTGATACCCGTCTACCCCCATAATATCCAGTATGCCGATATCGAAATATTCGTTTTCGAGATGTTTCTTGGCTTCCTCAAACGTGTGAGCCTTTACCACCTGACACATGGGCAGTAGCTCCTCCAATGATTCCAAAACATCGTCCTCATCATCCACAATAAGGACCTTTTTACCATCTAACATATGTTTGTTTGTCATCGTAACTCCTTTCTATTCTGGCTTTAGCCGAAATGATCAAGCCTCAGTCCTAAGTTGAATCCATCTGCTGGGTCAAACCCACTGACTTGATGACTACACCGCTCTTATCTCCGCTTTTCGAGACAATTATTCCACGATGAGCCAATTTAGGACTTCAAAGCAAGCCTTATTCTTATCTTTAGTCCATGGATTAAAATCCGGCCAATTTATCCTTACAAAACGTCAGATCATCTATTCCAATATAATATAAAGTTACGTAACCCGACAAAAAAACCTACACTTTGTCAATGGGTTTCCGAACAAGGGGATATGCCTAATCTTTTCATCCGATACTGAAGGGTAGATCTGGGGATCCCCAATAACTGAGAAGCGCCATGTTTGCCTCCAGTGCGCCCTCGACATCGTTCCAATGCCTCTTGAATATGCCTTCTTTCCATTTCGTCTCTTGTCAAAAACTGGCTTTCCTGTGTCGGGCCTTCTTCGCAGTCAAATGGATGGAGAAGGCGTTGGATATCCGCTTCCGTAAGCTTTTGACCGTTACTGAGAATCGTTATTTTTTCAACAGCATTCTGCAATTCCCTGACATTCCCAGGCCAGTGATACTGACGGAGCGCGTCCATTGCCGATGAAGAGTATTGTGCTTCAGGCCTTTGCATAATTTTTGCAAAATTGGAGGAGAAGCATCTGACTAAAAGCTCGATGTCTTCAAAGCGTTCTCTCAACGGTGGAATCTCAAGAAGGATTGTGTTGATGCGATAAAAAAGATCACGACGGAATTTCCCGGCCCTTATGTTTTTTGTCAAGTTCTGATTCGTGGCGGAAATGATTCTGAAATCAGCTGAGATAGGAGTGCTTTCTCCGACTCGTTCAAAGGCCTTATCCTCAAGCACCTGCAGAAGTTTCGCTTGGTTTTGCAGAGGGAGCTCTCCTATCTCATCGAGAAAAATAGTTCCCCCATTCGCCATCTCAAAACGCCCTATTCTTTTAACCGTTGCACCGGTGAATGAACCTTTCGCGTGTCCAAAGAATTCGCTCTCAATCAGTGATGAGGCTAACGACGCACAGTTCACTTTAACGAACAGGTTCTGGTTTCGTGGACTATGATTGTGTATGTATCTTGCAACAAGATCCTTCCCGGTTCCTGTTTCGCCAACAATCAATACCGGAGCGGTTGATTCTGCAACCAAATCCATATCATTCTTGAGTTTGCTCATCTTTCGGCTCGTAAAGTAGAAAGCCTCATTTGCCCTATTTATTTTTTCTAATACGAACCCCTTCTGCTTTTCAAGCGCCTCATTGATATTTCTTAGCTTCTCATAAGAAAGCATATTGTCAATTGCAATAGATACTTGTTTACACAATTCTTCCACAAAACCAGTCAATTCCACTATGTTTTCTGGACATTTCTTGAAAGAGCAATGCAGCGAACCTATGATTTTATCTCGAATAATAAGGGGAAAGGCCATCGTGGATGTTAGACCTGCCATGAGCATAGAATCAGCCGAAGTCCAATGCGCAACACTTGAGAGGTCTTGGATAACGATCGGTTTTCCTGATTCTATAACCATATTGGCAACTGCCCCTGCTGATAAAGGGCGACTCGTTTCACAGCTAATTCCATTCGGTTTAATTCCTTTTGCAGTCGCAAAATAGGTAATGGAGCTGTCCATGGGGTCGTAAAGCTGAATGCTGCAACGGTCGCAAAGACAAACCTTCGTGAGCTGGGTGGCGATTGCTTCAAAAAGGCCTTCCCGTGTTTTCTTTGTAATAATGGCATTGTTAATGTTCAATAAGCATTCATATTTTTGTTTCGATTGCCAAGGCATTTGCTCCTCCAGTGCGAAGGTGATTTTGGTGAGGCTATCAATTCTTATAATGAAATTGAAATAATTGTTCAAGCCCAAAAGTCGGCGGACAAATCGAAAATTCGTCTATTTGAGGCACAATTTTGGGCAGCGAATTAATATTAGCAATAAAATAAATATGTTATGCTTAAAAAGGATGCGGCACAGAATTTGCTGGAACGAGTGCGAGTATGGGGAATACTTCGGTTAAAAAAATTGATATCAAATGTGATGAGCATAAGAAAGAGTTGATCGGTATGGAACCGCTCGATTGTGGTACATATTTGGTGAAGGCCGTCTTGTATTAGGATTTGGCGGTCGTAATGAATGAAAAGGAGGAGGAGATACATTTATGCCCAATAGTCACGTGATGTCCGCAGACGCCTTTAGAACCAGGAGTCAAATGTGGGACGCAACAGGCATGTGGGCCTGGGTACTCCATCGAATTACCGGTCTTGGCCTTGTGTTTTACATCATACTGCACACGATCCTCATGGCAGGATCTCTTTTGTCCGGCAAAGAGGATTTTGATTCAACTCTATCGATTTTAATGGGCCATCCTGTTTTCGAATTTCTGGATATTCTGTTGCTTGGAACAGTGCTTTACCATGGTCTCAACGGTATTCGAATATTGTTGTTCGATATAGGCATAGGCGTAAGGGTTCGAACTCAAAAGGACCTATTTTGGATATTCATGGGTGTAGGGGCCATCCTATGGTTTTGGTCCATTTTGCTAAAACTCGGTTGGTGAGGAGGCCAGCGAATGCATGCTTGGACGTGGGTTTTACAAAGAATCAGCGCCGTTATCTTAATCATTGCCGTAGGATTGCACATAGGATTTCTTCACTTCTCCAATGCCGGAGAAGCCCTCAATTACGGAGAAATTGTTGCCCGCCTCAAGACGCCGGTTCTCATCGTGTTCGATATTCTGCTGTTGATCTTTGGTCTATACCATGCCTTGTACGGCTTATATTCTGTTTTCCTCGACTTTGATTCCGGGAAAAAAGAAAGAGTGGTTGTGCTGGGCCTCCTCGTCTGCGTGGGACTGGGTATTGTGGGTTTTGGAATTTTCGGCCTCCTTTGCACTGCCCGTTCGCTTTGAACGGTTCATAAGGAAAGGGTCCATTTGTTGGAGATAAAAAATGTGTAAGCCACTGCAAGTAAAGGTTTTCCGTTTCAACCCTGAGAGTGACGTCGCACCCAAGTTTGACGATTTCGAAGTGCCTGTTTTCGATAATATGGCTGTGTTAGATGTAGTTATTCATATTCAAAATTACCTTGATCGCTCACTTTCTTTTAGGTTTTCTTGTCGTATCGGGATGTGCGGGTCGTGCGCCATGTATGTGAACGGCAGGGCCCGTTTGGCCTGCAGGACCCAGGTATCTTCTCTAAAGACCCGGGACATAACCATTATGCCGCTGCCTAACTTCCCTATCATCCGGGATCTGGTTGTTGATATGGAGCCGTTTTTTGATAAATGGAAAAAGATAAAGCCTTATTATGTTCCCAAAAGGGAATTGGATGAACCAGTCACTGTCCAGCCCAACTCAAATGAACGGGAGTTCATCGATGATATGCTGGATTGTATCAGTTGCGGCTGCTGCTATTCGGCCTGTTCCATGGTCGCGACCAACAAGGACTATTTAGGGCCGGCCGCACTTAACAGGGCCTACACCTTAATTGCCGATAAACGGGATGCCATAAGGGTTGAAAGATTGAAGGTCGTGGATCGATCATACGGTGTTTGGCGCTGTCACACACAGTTCAATTGTGCGGAAGTTTGCCCCAAGAATATTGTTCCTACCCGGTCTATTCAGAACTTGAAACGACGTTGTGTGTTGAAAAAGTTCGGAATATTCAAGTGAAGGACGTCAAATAAGGAGTGAATGTATTGTGGAAGTATTGAAGGCCGATATATTGATCCTTGGCGCTGGGGGTGCAGGACTCTTTGCCGCCTTGCACGCATACGACAGGAATCCTCGTCTCAAGGTCGTCGTGGCGACGAAGGGATTGATCGGGAAGGGTGGATGCAGCAGGATGGTACAGGGAGGCCTTAATGTGGTCTTGAACGAGAAGGATTCCTTGGAGAACCATTTTCAAGACACCCTCAAGGGCGGCGGGTTCATCAATAACCAGGAACTGGCCTGGACGTTGGTGAGTGATGCCCCTAAAGCGGTTCACGAACTGGAGGTCAAGGTTGGGTGTTTCTTTGATCGCGGTGAAGATGGAAAAATTCATCAGAAGCCTTTTGCAGGCCAGTCTTTTGACAGGACAGTTCATGTGGCTGACCTGACAGGGATCCAGCTTATCAGCCGGATGACGGATCAAATATATGCTCGGAATATACAGGTGCTTGAAGAAACTAGGGGGCTTGATTTACTGAGTTCTAAGGACGGGCATCGAATCGTGGGGGCACTGCTATCCGATATCAGGACCGGAGAGATCTTTGTTGTGAACGCCAAAGTGACGATTGTTGCCACGGGGGGCTGTGCATCAATGTACAAAATCTCAGCTCCGTCTTTTGACAAGACCGGTGACGGGATGGCCATTTGTTTCAGGGCCGGGGCTGAATTCGTTGATATGGAGATGGTCCAGTTTCACCCAACGGGCCTGGTCGCCGGACGATCCCGACTGAACGGCAGTCTCCTGGAAGAAGGTCTCAGGGGTTCCGGCGCCAGGCTCTATAACGGACTGGGTGAAAGGTTTATGGAACGATACGATCCTGTGCGCCTGGAAAGATCGACTCGAGATCGGGTTGCGCGCTCCAGCTTCATGGAGATAATGGCAGGAAGAGGGACGGAGAACAACGCAGTATATCTGGATGCAAGTCATCTGGGAGCCGAATTTGTGGAGCAAAAATTCCCGGGCATGGTGGAAAGGGTAAAGGATATCGGAAAAGATCTGGCCAGGGAAAAGGTCGAAGTGACCCCCACAGCGCATTACCAGATGGGAGGAGTCAGGATAGATACCCACTGCCAAAGCAATTTAAAGGGTCTGCTGGTGTGCGGCGAAGACGCAGGCGGGGTTCATGGAGCGAACAGACTTGGGGGGAACGGCATCTGCGATTCAACGGTGTACGGCCGGAGGGCCGGTGATGTTGCAGCGGCCCTGGCATCCGAAGAAGATATTCACCCCTACCAGGAAACCGAGGCTGAAAGGATGAGAATGGGCTGGCTTAGACCCTTCTTGCGGGAATCTGGGGAGAATGTTTATGAAATCCGGGATGAGATTGAAGATCTCATGTGGGAAAAGGCGGGCTTGCTCCGTACAGGCAACAAATTGACGGAGGCCGCGGAGCGCCTGGACTACTTCCTGGAAAAGATTGATAGCGCCAATGTGGCGCACAGATATTTGGCTCATTACAATATGGAATGGAACAATATCATTGATGTGACCAACCTGATTACCGTGTGCAGAATGGTTGTAAATTCCGCGCGCTGCAGAGAGGAGAGCCGAGGCGCCCACTACAGGGAAGATTTTCCAGAAACCGATAATGAGAAGTGGTTAATCAATATCTATCAGACAAAAGGAGAGGGCTTTCATCTAAATTTGACGCAAAAGCCTGTTGCTCTGAACCGTTTCAGGAGGGATGACATAGAAGACCGTTTTTTTGAGAAAGTCAAAAAGAAATGAGTCCATTTTGTTTCAAGCTTTGATACATCCATTCTGGACTTTCCTCCGCTGTTTTCAAGGGGGGCCTGCGATCCTGCGTCGGAAACGCTGAAGGTCGGACAATGGATATGTGTCAAGCTGTTATCTCGGGGTTGCGGTTGCTGTCCTGGGCATGAAAATATCGCTCAGAAAGCTGGACGAAGTCGGGGGCAGTGCAATTGTGCTGATTTGTGCCATGAAGTGGTCTTCTGGCCGAGTTCGCACTGGCCATGATTAAGATGACCATGACCTAAGGGGTGAAATCGATGTTTGTTGATGAACGGATCTATACGCTGCACGCGGGTCAGGTGCCTGTTTTCCTCAAGCTCTATGAGGAGGAAGGAATGGAATGCCAGTTGCGCATTCTGGGTAAGATGGTGGGCTATTATTTTACTGATATAGGCACGCTGAACCAGATCGTGCATATGTGGGGGTACGAAAGCCTCGATGACCGGTTTGAGCGCCGCAAGAAATTGCAGGCCTCTCCCGAGTGGCAAGCCTATGCGAAAAAAATGCGCCCACTAGTGACGCATGTCGAGAACAAGATCCTCGTGCCGGCACCGTTCTTTAAGGTGCCCTAAAGCGCCCGCGTCTGGAACTCGGCAACATCGTGCGGAAGCCGGTCACACCCAGGCCAACCTCGCAGACGATCCGGAAACGCTTGGCATATTGCGGGTAGGTCATCAGGCCGGGAGCGGACTCGGCACTGACTGCATTTTACTGGCTTTCCAACTGGAGTCACGCCTTAGGCTCCCCCTGTCGCTTGGAAAGCAAGTGGATGATTTCATGATAAGGATTTTCCATCCACAATGGAGGGGGGTGATCCGGAGAATCGTGGCGGGGGTTTGGGATCGGCGATTCCGGCACATTGCACTGATTTTTGGTGAGTCCCCGCGGGGCGTAAACCGGCGGGGATTTTTGTTGATGCAGGCGATCTGAAGGACGATGATCGGCTCCTGCCGGACATTTATCAGGAAAGAGATCAAAAACGCACCCGCGACAATGGCACCCATGGTCTGCTTGTCTCTCTCCCTGTGAAGCATGTTCGCCACTCCCCCGATGACCGCCATGACAAAAGAAACAATGGAAATCAACTATCGCACTTTAAAGACCTCCCATCTTCGTGTCCCATCCGGTAATCTG
>JAUPKI010000180.1 GCA_030837545.1 Thermodesulfobacteriota bacterium
GGATGCGCGGCTGTGGGCCCTGACTATGTGCCGCCCGAGAAAGCGGTATCCTCCCAGTGGCATACCCCATTGAAGGGAGGCCTCGCAGGTGAATCCATAGACCAGGAGGGCCTGTCCCGATGGTGGCGCACCCTCAATGACCCGGTCCTCTCCAGACTCATGGAACAGGCTGTGGCAGGAAATCTGGATCTGAAAGAGGCCCGGGCACGCGTTCAGGAGGCCCGTGCAAGGCGGGGGATAGAGGAGGCCGGGTTGTTTCCCTATGTGGACGCCTCGGGCAAGATCATGCGAAGCCAGGGGAGCGAAGAGACCGGGGCCGGCACGGAGCGCACCCTCTATGCCGCGGGATTCGATGCAGGCTGGGAGGTGGACATCTTCGGCGGGATACGGCGATCCGTGGAGGCGGCGGGTGCGGATCTCGAGGCCAGCCAGGCATCCCTTCGGGATGTGCTGGTGACCCTGACGGCTGAGGTGGGCCTCAACTATGTGGAGATGCGGGCCTATCAGACCCGACTGGCTGTGGCAGAGGCCAATCTGAAGGCCCAGGAGGAGACCCACCAGCTCACCCGATGGCGCTACCAGGCAGGCCTGAGCGATGCCCTTTCCGTGGAGCAGGCCCGTTACAACCTCGAAAATACCCGCTCCCAGGTGCCCACCCTTCGTTCAGGAATGGAGGCGTCCCGGAACCGGATCGCGGTACTACTCGGAAAAGAACCAGGGGAACTCCATAAGGAACTGGCGCCGTCGGCGCCCATCCCTGTAACCCCCCTGAGGGTGGCTGTGGGAATCCCTGCCGAGTGTATCCGGCGACGGCCGGACGTCCGGCAGGCCGAGCGGGAACTGGCAGGCCAGACCGCGCGGATCGGCGTGGCCACGGCCGATCTGTATCCCAAATTCTCCCTCCTGGGGTCCATCGGCCTTGAGGCCCTCTCCTTCGGAGGGTTTGCCTCTTCCGATGGGCTCACCTACAGCATCGGCCCCGCATTTTCCTGGCGCCTCTTTGACGCGGGGGCCATCCGCCAGAACATAAAGGTCCAGACCGCCCTCCAAGAGCAGTCTCTTGCCCGCTATGAATCCGCCATCCTCACCGCACTGGAGGAAGTGGAAAACAGCCTGAAGGCCTATGCTGAAGAACAGAACCGTCGGACTGCCCTCCAACAGGCAAGCGAGGCAGCCCAGCAGGCGGTAAAACTGGCACAGAACAAATACGAGGCCGGGATCATCGATTTTAACGAGGTCCTGGATGCCCAGCGCTCCCTCCTTTCCTTTGAGGACCAACTGGCCCAGAGCGAAGGCACGGTCACGACCAATCTGATCACCCTGTACAAGGCCCTGGGCGGCGGCTGGTCAGAAATCACCGCAGAATAGGAATACCGGCTTGGAGGTGGAAAACCATATGATCAGAAAGAATGAATCGCCCCTCTCGGTGGCTGAAACCCTGGAGATAACCCAGGGGCCTCGGCGCAAAAAATGGCTCAAATGGATCATCGTGGCGATCCTGCTGCTCTTGGGGGGCATCGCCGGCACACTGGCCTTCAGGAACATGGAGACCCCTGCGTCGGCCCAGTACAAAACCCAAAGGGTCGAACGGGGAGATCTCACCGTGACCGTGAGCGCCACGGGAAATCTTGAGCCCACCAACCAGGTGGATGTGGGGAGCGAATTGTCCGGGATCATCCAGTCGGTCCTTGTGGAAGAGAACGACCGGGTGAAGGTCAATCAGGTCCTGGCCCGGCTGGATACCAGCAAACTGGAGGCCCAGCATTCCAAAAACAAGGCGGAAGTGGCCTCGGCCAGGGCAAAGGTCTTGCAGACCCAGGCCACCACCCGGGAGGCTGAAAACAACCTGGCCCGACTCAGGCATGTGCGGGAATTGAGCGGCAACAAGGTCCCCTCCTCCTATGACATCGACGCGGCCGAGGCCGCCCTTGCCCGGGGCCGGGCCGACGAGAAATCTGCAACGGCCTCTGTAGCCCAGGCCCAGGCGACCCTGAAAGGCACGGAAACAGACCTTGGCAAATCGGTCATCCGTTCCCCCATCAACGGGGTGGTCCTGGACCGCAGTGTGGAGCCAGGACAGACCGTGGCCGCATCCCTCCAGGCCCCGGTCTTGTTTAAGCTCGCCGAAGACCTGGCCCAGATGGAGCTGAACGTGGGCGTGGACGAGGCGGATGTGGGGCAGGTGCAGGAGGGTCAGGAGGCCACTTTCGTGGTGGCCGCCTATCCCGATCGAACCTTCACGGCCCGGATTGTCCGCGTGTG
Source organism: Thermodesulfobacteriota bacterium (assembly GCA_030837545.1). Classification (GTDB taxonomy): domain Bacteria; phylum Desulfobacterota; class DSM-4660; order Desulfatiglandales; family Desulfatiglandaceae; genus AUK324. The sequence goes on from JAUPKI010000180.1 coordinate 2,263, forward strand.
CTATGGGTCGAAGACCACGGGCGGCGTGGTCACCTACGAAACCATCCTGAAGCTCGACAACAATGACCTGTCCCTGCGGCCCGGCATGACAGCCACGGCTGATATCATTGTGCAAAAGGTGGAAGATGCCATCCTGATCCCCAATGCGGCATTACGGTTCACCCCGCCGGTGGAAAAGAAGGACGAATCCAGCCGGTCGCTGATGTATTCGCTGCTGCCGCGGCCTCCCAGGCATAAGAGCGAAAACCTCGAACAAACGCCTTTGGATGGCAATGGTCGTCGGATCTGGATACTGCAAAACGGTCAACCCCAGGCCGTATCAATCAAGGTCGGGGCCAGCGACGGCGCGAAGACCCAGGTGATAGGGGACGGCCTTGCGCCCGGCATGCAGGTCATCCTGGAACGTCAGACCGACGGGAAAGGGTGATCCATGGAGGCATCAGCGTCAACCCCCTCGGCCATGATTCAACTGAGGCGGGTCAACAAGGTTTACGGCAGCGGCGACGCAGCGGTTCACGCGCTTCGCGATGTGGATCTGCGGATCAACAGGGGTGATTTCGCGGCCGTCATGGGGGCCAGCGGCTCCGGAAAATCCACATGCATGAACATCCTGGGATGCCTCGATGTCCCGACATCCGGAAGCTACCTGTTCGAAGGGGTGGAGGTGAAAAATCTTTCCCGGGACCAGAGGGCGCTCTTGCGGCGCAATTATCTGGGCTTTGTGTTCCAGGGGTTTAATCTGCTCAACCGCACGACAGCCCTTGAGAATGTGGAGCTGCCGTTGATCTATCGCGGCATTTCCCGCGGCAACCGGCATAAGATGGCGCAGGCATCCCTCGAGGCCGTGGGGCTTGGGGGATGGGAAACCCATACGCCGTCCGAACTTTCCGGGGGCCAGCAGCAGCGGGTGGCCATAGCCCGCGCCATTGTGACCAACCCCCAGGTTCTCCTGGCCGATGAACCCACCGGCAACCTGGATTCGGTCCGAAGCCGAGAGATCATGGAGCTCCTGGTGGATCTCAATCAGGGTCGCGGGATCACGATCATTATGGTGACCCATGAATCGGACATGGCCGCCTACGCCAGACAGCGGATTCATTTCGTGGACGGCCGGATTGAAAGCGGGCAAGGGGACTGAAGGAGTCTTATACCTATGCTCTGGGAAAACATCATACTCGCATTGAGGGAGATCCGCCGCAATGTCCTTCGGTCCGCCCTGACCGTCCTGGGCATCGTTATCGGCGTAGCCGCGGTGATCACCATGGTCACCCTGGGCCAGGGCGCCACGGCCAAGGTCACATCGGATATCTCCAGCATGGGGAGCAACCTGATGGACATTCGGCCCGGTCAAATGCGACACGGGCCGGGCGGGGCCAGCTCGGACGCAGACCCCTTTAAGACCGCCGATGTGACGGCGATCCAACGGGAAATCTCAAGCCTTTCGGCCGTTGCCCCCATGGCCTCACAGACATCCCAGGCCATATACGGCAGCGAAAACCGGTCCACCAGGATCCTGGGCACCACCTCCGAATACCTGATGGTGCGGGACTGGCCCCTGTCTCTGGGGAGGGCGTTTACAGAGGGCGAAATCAGGGCAGGAAAGGCGGTCTGCATCCTGGGTGAAACCGTGCGCAAAGAGCTTTTTGGAAGTCAGGATCCCGTGGGGGCAACCATTCGTCTGGGGAAAATCTCCTGCAAGGTGATCGGGGTGCTGGTCCCCAAGGGGCAAAACAGCTTCGGCGCCGACCAGGACGATCTGGTCCTCCTTCCCCTTCGAACCCTGCAACGCCGCCTGATCGGCAATACGGATGTGGCCTCCATCTCCGTATCCGTCAAAGACGGCATCTCCACGACAAAGGCCAAGGCCGACATCGAGCGGCTGCTCCGCGAACGCCGCCGCATTGGGGCGGGCAAAGAGGATAATTTCACGGTGCGGGACATGCAGGAAATCGTCTCCATGCTCACCAGCACCACTCGCGTTTTAACCGCCCTGTTGAGCGCCGTGGCAGCAGTAAGCCTTCTGGTGGGCGGCATCGGCATCATGAACATCATGCTCGTATCCGTGACAGAGAGGACCCGTGAGATCGGGACCCGCCTGGCCATCGGCGCGCGGGAGCGGGATGTTCTCATGCAATTTCTGGTTGAGGCAGTGGTGTTGTCATCCTTTGGCGGGGTGTGCGGCATTCTGCTGGGCCTTGGAGCAGCAGGCGGGGGCGCCAGACTCCTTGATGTCCCTTTTGTCTTCCAGGCAGGCATCGTGGTCACCGCCTTTGCCTTTTCCGCTGCCGTGGGCGTTATCTTCGGCTATTTTCCCGCCAGGAAGGCCGCCCGGCTGGATCCCATTGAGGCCCTACGATACGAATAGACTTCTCATTCATTCCCACGCCGTGGATAGCTGCCTCGATCCAGTGTGTGAACCCCTCATGATCAGAGAGAAGAGGTTAAGCACATTCTGTTCTGCACAAAAGTCCCCTATTACTTTCTCGAAAAGGAGGTCTATAGAAGCGCAGGCCCCGGCGATTTCCTCAATGCCGAGGCACAGGGTATGGGGCGGGACGTCACCTTGCAGCGCGTGATTCGTCTTTATCTTGCCGGGCGATGTTCGGGTATGGGCCGACGCCGCGTATCCCCCCGGTAAAAATAGCAATGATGATCTTCGACAATCGCTCTGGATCGATCGGCCCTTTTGGATCATACCAGGAATAGATCCAGTTGCACATGCCAAGCAGGGAGAAGGTAGCCGCGGTCAGGACGCCCTTGTCCGGCGCCTCGCCCAGAAACGGGGTGATGGCCTCAGCCATCGCAGCATAGTATAGTCGCTCTTTTGAGGTGAGCTGTTTCCGTTCGTTTGAAGGGAGATTGTTTGCGTCCTTCAGCAATACGCGAGCCGCGTGCATATGATGGATGTAGATGTCCACGTGCCGGCGGACCAGAAAGGAGAGCTTCTCCTCTGCATCCTCTAACCTTGCGAGCTGATCTTCTATGCCTGCGAGGACGTTATCCATGAAGTCGGACACGATGGCATAAAGGATCTCCGTCTTGCTCTCGAAGTAATGGTAGATTCCCCCTTTGCTCATTTGAGCGGTCCGGGCGATCTCCTCCATGCTCGTCTCAAGGAATCCTCGCGTGCTGAAAAGCACTGCCGCGGCCTCCGTCACGGCCCGAACCCGTTTATCCAGGACCATCCCTTTTTGTCTCACGGATTTCCTTTCCCATATCAAGAAAACCAGGCATCCTTTCCAATTGCCAGCAGTTCAGGGCGTGCCAGGGAAATGATGTGAGGCGCCGGGGATTGAATGATGGACAGATGAAAAGGCAACAGTGTTCTCCTCTATCGTTCGCACGGGGTCGGGAGAACCCCCGACCCCGTGGCGTGATATTGAGCCGTCATGGATTCCTCCATGCGAGGCCCTGCAAAAAGCGGACGGATTACTTATATTCCTTGCTGTACTTTTGAACCATCTCTTGTGTCGCCTTGAATACGGCTTCCCCGTCAACGCCCTTTTCTTTGGCTTGCTTGATATACTCGTCAAAGACCGGTTTCATGGCCTCTTTGAATTTTGCAGCTTCCGGATCCGAGAGCGTGATGAACTCATGGCCCAGCTTCTCGCAGAACTTACGTCCCGACTCGTCGCTGTCTCCCCACGCCTTGGCCGTGATGTCTTCGTATTTCTGACTTACCTCGGTGATGATCTTTTGAAGGTCCGGAGGAAGGCTGTCCCATTTCTTGAGGTTCATGGCCACAAAGAATCCCTGAGAATAGGAGCTGCTATAGTTGAGCGTAGTATATTTGAGGACCTCGCCCTGTTTGAAGCCCTCCAGGGCCTCTATGGGGACCAGTGTGCCATCCACGATGTTTTTCTTCAAAGCATCGTAGGTTTCGCCCTGGGACATGGCCACGGGGGCCGCCCCAAGCGCCCTGACGATCAATTGACTGGTTCCCGTTGATCGGATCTTCAGCCCTTTTACCTCCTCCAGCTTGCTGACCGGTTTGCTCACCGTATGGAGCAGCCCTGGGCCGTGGGCGAAGAGATAGCAGACATGAACGTCGCTCAGCTCCTTGGGCTGAAATTTTCTGTTGAGTTCGTTGATGACCCTTGTCGCCACAAAGGCGTTGGTGTAGCCGAAGGGATTGTCAACGGCCGATAGAACCGGGAAGCGGCCCGGAGAATAGGCCAAAACCGACAGACCGAAATCGGAGATCCCTTTAACGACGCCGTCGTAGATCTGCGGGGCCGGCGTCAAAGAGCCTCCCGTAAATATCTGAATCTTGATCTGACCGTTGGAACGCTCTTCAATCTCCTTTGCCCAGGCCTGGGGGACCTTTGTTTGGATGTGCGTTGGGGGGAAAAAGGTGCTGTAGGTGAAGTTATAGGTTTCCGCTTCGACCGTTGGGACAGGCGCCGCCGCAAAAAGAAAGAATGCCCCCAACAAAACCAACCCTGCCACAGTAAAACTCTTTTTCATTTCTCTGCCTCCTTCTTTGTTGAATGGTTGTATTGCCTATAATGCCCACCGTCTTACACCCGGTGTGAAGACCGTTTTGTTTTGTGCCTGTCATAACCCTGTATAGCGTCGGTCGCGCATGGCGTCAATGGGCCACAAAACTCGGAAGAAACAGGGCGATCTGGGGAAAAAGGAGCATGATCACAAGATACGTTGACAGGGTCAGTACGAACGGAAAGGCCCCCTTGAAGATGACCTCCAGCGGGACGTCCTTGGCGATCCCGCTGACCACATAGACATTGATTCCGACCGGCGGCGTGATCACGCCCAGTTCGGTCACGAGGACAATCACCACGCCGAACCATATGGGGTCATAGCCGATGGCGATGGCGACGGGGTAAAAGATGGGGATGGTCAACAGAATCATCCCCAGGGCATCCATAAAACACCCTCCTATGAAAAAGAAGAACATGATCACGAGCATGATGCCCCATGGGGGTAGAGGGAGGCCCACGACCCACCCGGACAAGGTGTTGGGGATAGTGGTGACTGCCAGGAAGTGGCCGAAGACCGTTGCGCCTGCCACGATCATAAGGATCATACAGGTGGTCCTTGTCGAAGAATAGAGGGCCTCTAGGAATCCTTTCCATGAAAGCTGTCCACTTAAAAGCGGGATAAGGAGTCCGCCGAAGGCCCCTACGGCCCCCGCTTCGGTTGGCGTGAAAATACCGATGAAAAGTCCGCCCATGACCAAAACGAACAGAAGGAGCACCTCGATAAGACCGGAAAGGGCCATGATTTTCTTTTTGAAACCCTGATTTTCCACACGTGGCGCTATCTCGGGTTTCAGGGTAACCCAAGTGTAGATGGTCAGGATAAATAGCATGGAAAGAAGGATTCCGGGAAGGATCCCTGCCATAAAGAGCTTTCCTATGGACTGCTCGGTCATGATGCCGTAGACGATAAAGATCACACTCGGCGGGATGAGAATGCCCAGGCTTCCCCCGGCCGCCACCGTCCCAGTTGCCAGGTCGTCGCGATACTTAAGTCGCTTCATCTCCGGCAGGGCCACGGAGGCCATGGTCGCAGCCGTGGCATTCGTGGAACCGCAGATGGCGGAAAAGCAGGCGCAGGCCCCTACCGTTGCCATGGCCAGGCCGCCCTTGTAATGTCCGAACCAGACAAAGGCGGCATCGTACAGCTTGCGACTGATGCCGGTGTAGAAGAGGATCTGGCCCATGAAGACGAAGAGGGGAACAACGGTCAGGTCGTAGGAACTGAATACGGTATAGTAATCTTTGATGATGATATTGAGGGCTGCTTCAGGCGAGACCAGATACCCAAAGCCCAGCAGACCCACGAGGGCCATGCAGAAGGCGACCGGAAACTTCGAAAAAAGAAGGGCAATGAGTAAGACAACGCCTATGATTCCTACGTGTATTGGATTCATTATTTTGCTCTCTTTGTCCAGATTTCTAATAGATTGACCAGAATGGCAAGACAGAGGCCGAAAAAGCAAATCGCCATGCAGTAGACAATGGGATAGAAGGGGAGGAGGAGGGTCGGCGTGACCTCGCCGGCCGCCTTCATATCCCTGGAGAGAAGAATGGCCTGCCAGACCAGCACGAGAAAAAGTGAAATGCCGATGAGGTGGGTAAAGGTCTCGATGATCAGTTGCGTACCCTTTGACAGGCGTTGTATCAGGATTTCAACGGCCACATGCCCCTTTTTCAGCATCGTATAGGGCATGGCAAAGGATACCAGGACGGCCCCCATGAGGCTGACGAGGTCGTACGTTCCGATAATGGGTCTGCTGAACACATATCTCATGACGACATCGGCGCAGGTCAGCAGCATCATCCCCACGAGCGAAGCAGAGGCCACGATGTTGAACGCATTACTGAACCCTGTAACCGATTTCTCGAAAAGGGACACCTTCATCACAGTTGAACTCCTTTCCTGGGCTGGGGGGAACTGGCAATCGGGCCCGGTGGGCCAAAAAGCGAGGCTTCCGTGTGGGTCCTCCGGCAAAAAGGGGAGGAATTCCCTCAGGTAACCTCATAGGCCGTTATGATGACCTTGTCTGGAAGCCGCTCACCCGTGGCCACGGCAATGAGACGGTGCAACCATTGATATGTTGCTGCGCCGGTTTCAAACACGGGCCGGGTTCTGAAATAATACTCGCCCGGATGAACCGCTTCTCCCCTGGCCAGCCGCTCCATAACCTCTTGCGACCCGCTCCGAATGCCTTTATTCAAGACATAGATCAATGCGCCGTCATCCGTCTCGAGGGTGTATCTGGCCTCCAGTTCGGCAATGCCGTCCCTTCGGATGACCTGCCAGTCTGCGCCTCCGGGTAAGACCCTTCCCGAAAGTCTGGGGCCGGAAAAGGATCCTCCGGTGATGGGAATGATCCTTCTTTCTCCGTACGAAATGTCTCCGACAATCATGGGCGGTCCTACTTCGACGCTGGATGTGTAGAGCAGTCGAAGGGATGGTTCAATTTGGGACTGTAACAGATTTTCCAATTTAAAAGCCATCTCCTTATCTTATAACAATCTGAAATCACATAACATATTGACATCCAAGCCGCTTTCTCACAGCGAACACCGGGTTATTCCCTATTTTTGAATTTGTCCCGTATTTTCAATATGTTGTGTATAATAAAGTATTTCTATCACATAGATGCTAAAATGTCAACCGTTAATTATGATTACGGGATTGCCGTTGGCGACCAAAATTACTTGTTATATCAATATGTTACTATACAATCAGGTTTGAAAGATCCGCTCTAATCACAGGTATTGAAACACGTTAATTTTCTTCTCGAACAGGTAGGCATTCGAAGAGGAGATCTCTTCTGCCGGTTCAGCTTAAAATCCCCTTTTCAGAGTACTTCGCCCTCAGCTTCGGCTTTTCGATCTTGCCGGTCGGGCTTCTCGGCACGTCATCGAAAACGATCTTTCGCGGACGCTTGTAGCGCGGCAACTGCTCTTCACAAAAATGGGCCATCTCCTCCTCTGTCAGCATTTCGCCTTTCCTCGGCTGGATCACGGCAACCACGATTTCCCCCAGACGATCATCTTTTGCGCCGATCACCGCCGCGTCATGCACCTTCGGATGTTTGAGAATCACCGCTTCCAGTTCAACAGGGTAGATGTTTTCCCCGCCGCTGATGATGAGGTCCTTTTTTCTGTCTACGAGATAGATGAACCCTTCCTCGTCGGTCTTTCCCAGATCGCCGGTATGAAGCCATTCATCACGAATCACTGCTGCGGTCAGCTCCGGATTCTTGTAGTAGCCCTTCATCACGCCGGGTCCTTTTACGATGATTTCGCCGATCTCGCCCTGGCCCACTTCTTCGCCGTGATCGGACACGATCTTCGCATCCCAAAAAAGGCCCGGCTTCCCGATGGCGCCCACCTTTCTTTCGTTCTCCGTCCCCAGGTGAATAATCCCTGGACCGGCAGTTTCGCTCAAACCATAGACCGTATCGTATTCCATCTTCGGGAAATGGCTTTTGAGCCGCTGAACCACGACCGGCGGTATGGGTTGGGCCCCCATGAAGGTCCGTCGCCATCGGCTCAGATCATACGCTTCTTTTTGAACCTCTTTGCTGTCCAATGCGTTAAGAAGATCGAAGGCCCAGGGAACGAGGAGAAAGACTACGCTCACCCGCTCTTTTGCGACGGTTTCCACAATATACCGAGGAGATATCTTTTCCGTTAGGAGCACCGAGCATCCGCCGCACAACATGACTGCGAGCAGGTGACCGATCGCCAGATGATACATGGGGGGCATCATCAAGAAGCAATCGGAAGGCACAAAGCCATGATTGGTCGCCTCGGTTGCAGCCACGCTCATCAGGTTTTTTTGCCTGAGAAGCACCGGTTTGGGAGCGCCTGTGGTGCCGGATGTGAAATAGAGGGCGCATTCGTCCTCATCCGACAGCGCAACCTTGACCCGACCGGGTTTCCCTTTCCTGACGAGATCCTCCAGGGGAACAAAATCTTTGGAGTCGTCTGGTCCGATCACGCTGTAAAGACGTACGGTGTCCAGATCCCCGCGAAGGCCGCTGACGCGTCCTGCATACTCGTCGTCGAAGAAGAATGCGGAGGGCTCTGCCACATTCGCGCAATATCGAAGATCGTCGTCATTGAACCGAAAGTTGAGGGGGACGGCCCAGGCCCCCGTCTTCAACACGCCGAAGTAGACCTCCAGCCAGTGGATCGAATTCCTCCCGAGGAGAAATACCTTGTCATGCCTCTTGATGCCTTTCTGCAAGAGGCTTTCGGCGATTCTCTCCGTCCGGTCGTGGAACTCCTTCCAGCTTATCTCATGCCGAAGACCCGACAGGGGGCGCACCTCGACAAAGGCAGTGGATCGGGGAGACAGATGGGCAAATTTACTGACCACATCGAGCAGATTCATGGGACGCCTCCAAATGAAAGGTTTCAGGCTATGCCAGAAGGAGTGGAAAAAGTCCTTGACAGAGGTTCAATTTTTGATTAGAAACCGACTGGTCGGTTTTTTATGGTCCACCTGCCCCCTGAATGAAGCAATTGATATCAGGATCATAGATGGGGCTGGCTTTTTCATTGCCTCCTTCTCAAAAAGCCGTCTGATATTGACTATTCTTTAAAAAAAATTATAGGTTAGCTTATTAATATTTAATATGTTAACTTTTTAGCCTCGTATCCTGTTTGTAACTTTTTGTCAAGAAATTTTTTAGAAAATAGAGATCATCCTGTTCTATCCCTCAAGGAGAAAAAAATGAAACGTGAGACGGACTACGGGCATCCGATTAAGACCTTCTATCATCCCAAGGACATTGAAGGGCTGGATTACAACAGGGACCTGGGCGACCCCGGCTCCTATCCTTACACCCGGGGCTATTATCCAGACGGGTATCGAAAGCGAGTCTGGACGCAGAGGATGACCGCCGGGCTCGGGTCTTCCAAACAAACCAACGAGGTTCTCAGACGGTACCGGGAGATGGGGCAACGGGGCGGAATGCTGGTGATTTGCGACAGGACCAATGCCATGCCCATTGATCCAGACCATCCGATTGGCCGGAGAGAGGCGGGGGTCTTGGGATGGCCGGGGGCCTCCCTGTACGAGTTCGAGCAGCTCATGGACGACATCCCCCTGACCGGACAATCCATCACCCTCTTGGGTTCATGCGCCATGTCCTCCATACGGCTGGCCTATATTGTGGCCCTCGCCGAAAAGAGGGGCATCCATTTGAAGGACGTCCATGGCAGCGTAACGGAATATCCCTTCTGCACCACCTTCGGACAGACCGACGCTCAGCCTCTGGATCTCGATCTGAAACTCTGGCTGGATTCTTCCGAGTACATTGTGCGCAACAAGATACGCATGCGATCGGGCATCCTCAGCCAGCACTTTCAGGAATCCGGCGGCAACAATGCGCAGGCCCTTGCCGTGGAGATGGCCATGCTCAAGGAACTTTGCGGCCTGTTGGTCCATGAGCGGGGCCTTGATTTTGATGATGTTGCCCTCTTGCCCTATGAACTGGTCAGCGTGGGTTCGCGCTTTTTTGAGGATATAGCCAAGATCCGGGCCCTTCGAAGGATGTGGGCAAAAATGGCCAGAGAGACATTCAAGGCCAAAAAGGAGAAATCATGTCAGCTCCTCATATCGGTCCACACATCCGGCCGCACCATGACCTATCAGCAGCCTCTCAACAATATCGCACGATGCGCCATCCAGACCCTGGCCGGCGCCATTGCCGGCTGCACGGCCATAGACAATGCATGCTTAGACAATGCCCATGCAGAACCATCGCCCCTGGCAGCGAGGATGTCGCTCAACACCCAGCACATCGTGGCCGATGAGACCGGCGTGACGGATGTGGCGGATCCCCTTGCAGGTTCTTACTTTGTCGAATACCTGACCAACAAGGTGGAGGAAGAGGCGTATAAGATATGGAACAAGATAGAAGAGATCGGTGGAATGATTGCCGCTGTTGAAAAGGGCTTCGTTCAGAAGATGCTGAAGGAATCCGCTCAGGAAAAACATCGGGAGGTGGAAAGCGGAGAACGATTAGTCGTCGGAGTCAATGAACTGGTGATCCCCCCGGAAGAAGATTTCCAGATTCCCATACAGGAGCTGAAAACCGGCGATTCGGAGGAGATTGCAAGGCGCATGGAGGAATGGAAGAAGACAAGGAACATGCCTTTGATAAACCAAAAAATAGCGCAACTCTATGTAGATGCAAAAAAGGAAGATACATACAACCTGATGCCGTCCATTATCGAGGCCGTCAAGGCCTATGCCACCGCAGGTGAAATCATTGGGGTGATTCGGAAGGCCCGCGGCCTGAGTTATGATCCCTTGCAGGCGATTGATTGCCCTTTTGATCTATAATGAGGGGGGGTCAATGCCGTTAATTTAGGGACGGAACTCGGGCATAGAGACTTCCAACGTCATTCCGGCGAAAGCCGGAATCCAGTCCTGTCGCGGCATTCGCGTCACCCTGGACCCCGGCCTCCGCCGGGGTGACGTCAAGGATGAATCGAATTGTGCTTAAGTTAATGGCATTGAGGGGGGGTCACACACAGGCAGGACATCATTAACAAGCAGATAAGAGGGAGCCATATGGGCAAAAGAAAGGGAATTAAGGTTCTCGTCTCCGTCATCGGCCTCGACGGCCACAGTACGGGCGCCGAGATCGTCAGCAGGATGCTGATGGATGCCGGAATGGAAGTGGTCTATCTGGGAATCTACCAGACGCCGGAGATGATTGTGCAGGCGGCCATTCAGGAAGATGTGGATGTCATTGGGATTAGCAGCCACGCCTCAAACTACGGCCAGATTGTCGACCTGCTGGGGCTTCTGAAAAAAAACCATTTGAATGACATCCATGTCATTTGCGGGGGGACCATTCCAAACCAACAAGCGCAGGAACTCAAGAAAAAGGGCGTATCCGAGATTTTTCTTCCTCAAAGCACCTCAACGTCCATTGTGAATTACATTGAGTCAAATGTGAAACGACCAGACGTGTAGGCCACATATGGATGCTGGTTGCTGAATACTGGGTGCTGGTTACTGGTTACCCCTTCCCAACTTTAGGCATTTTAGGCACGTTAGCTCACTTTAGCCCAATAACATCGCTTTCCCTGAAACGATAATACCCTTTTTCCGTCATGCGAATGAACGGGATGGCAGGCGTGGTAAGGACGTTCAGGGTCAGATGGGCAAAATCGAGGGTGGTCCCCAGCGAGGTCATGATTTTTTGGAAGCGGTTCAGCCGGTCTGCAAGTTCCGGCATCTTCAGTTCCGAAACATACCCCCCTGAGCGAAGGGGGATATCCAGCTTCATCTCCCCGTCCACAAAGACCGCGGTTCCCCCCTGGATGTCTATCAGGCGGTTGACGGCAGCGGCCAGATCCTCATCGTTTTCGCCGATCCCGACGATGCCCCCCGCATCCCAGCACAGCGTGGTGGCAACCGCCCCCCGTTTCTGACCCCACCCCCGGACAAACCCGACAAATGCCTCTCCCCGGCCGCTGATCCGCTCCATGAAGAAGATCTTCAGCAGGTCTTTTTCCGGATCGGCCGCCAGGCGCCCGGAGACAACCCTGGGGAGCGCCCTCCCCTCGCGCGCCACCAGGCCGCCCGGCTGGATATCCAGGGTCCTCACCATCCCCTCCCCATCCGCAAGGGACTCGGGCACGCTTAGATCAGCCGGTGACACCGGCGCAGCCCTGACCGTGTTCATGAGCCGGTCGGGATTGTCTGCCGGGGGGATGGTCACGGTCATCCGTCCCTCTTGGGCAACCACCCTCCCCTTTGATATCACCATTTCCGGCTTCATGGTTCGGAGGTCCGGCAGGATCAGGAGATCCCCGTGGCGACCGGGGGCAATGCCGCCGATCAGGGTGTCCAGCCCCAGATGTTCGGCCGGATTGAGGGTCACCATGCGGACCGCGTCCATGGGATCAATCCCGAGGTCCACCGCCTTCTGAACCACATCCTGCAGGTAACCCTTTTGAATCAGAAGACTGGGGTTGGTGCCGTCGGTCACCAGAATCATGCGGCGGAAATCGATGTTGTCTTTCAGCGGAAGGATAATCTCCAGGTCCCGGCGGATGTCCCCCTCGCGGATCATGGCATAAAGCCCCATCTCCAGACGGTTGAGCACATCTTCGGTGGAAATGGCCTCGTGACAGGACTCCACGCCAATAGCGGCATAAGCGGCCAGCTTTCTGTCAAAGGCCCCGGCAGCGTGTCCCTGCACGGATTTTCCCGCCTTCTGGGTCTCACGGATGAGTTCCAGGACCCGCTGGTCCGATGTCAGGATCGCACCCTGCCAGAATGATTCTCCCAGCCCGATGACACGGGGATCTTCAAAAAGCGGGGCCAACTGTTCCGGAGTGATCATGAGCGGCTTAACGGCTGGACTGAGGGAGATCATGGGCGGAACCAGGGCGTAGATCTTGATGGGACAGTCATCTGTCTGGTCCAGAAAGATCCGCACCCCCTCCGCGCCCAGGATAAACCCGTAGCATTCAATTTCCGCGATCAGAGTGGTCACGCCCGAAGGGACGGCGTATGAGAGAAATTCCGGGATATTGAAGTAGTTGATCAGGTGGGTATGGGCGTCGATAAACCCCGGACAGATCACACGTCCACCCGCATCGATCACCCGGGTCTCGGGGCCGACCGCAAACTCGGCCTCGGGTCCCACATAGGCGATCCATTCATCCGCCATGGCCACGGAACGGCCGGGCAGCATCCTCCCCGTATACACATCCATCAGGAGCCCGTTTTGGATCACCAGATCCGCAGGCTGCTTTCCCAGAGCTGTGTCCACCAGCCTACGCATGTCTCTGCCGGATTCCATGAATCACCCTCCCCCAAGACCCCGCGACACCTTTAGCCCTTGCCAGTCGACCCACCGAACACACCGTCAACCCATTGGTTTTCATTTCTTTCTCAGGGATTCATCCCGTCTCGGACCGGGCCTTTTCATCCTGGCCGGCAGGGAAGGTTTTTTAGAAATGCAATCCTAATTCAGGCCAGCCGACGGGTATTCCGGAGCAGCCTTTTGACCATATTGTAGATGGTCTTCTTTTCCTCTGCCGAAAAGCCCTGGAGCATATTCTCCAGCAATTCATCCCGCGACGCTTCGATTTCCGCCAGCACGGTCTTTCCCTTGGAGGTGACTTGAAGGAGGGTGACGCGTTCATCCTTGGGATCCGATTTCCGCAGGATAAAGCCGCTCTTCTCAAGGCGTTTGGCCAGACCGGTCAAATTGGCGCCCGAGACCAGCATGATCCGGCTCACCTCCGTAATCCGCGATTGACCGTCATCGGAGGCATCCAGCACCCGCAGGATATTGTATTGGGGAAAGGAGAGGTCGTATTTGTGGAAAAGGGACGAGGCAATCCGCTTAAAGGACTCTGCGGCCCGGACGATGGCCATGAGGATTTTTTCGTCTTCGCTCAGATCGGTTCGGTAATTCACACGTAGTCCTGGTTCAGAGGTTCAGAGGTTCAGATCAAATACTTGTCTTCCAGGGCCTTCACCAGATTGGTCATCACGGAATAACACGGCGTGGGCACGCCCGTTTCCTGCCCGTATTCCACGACCTTTCCCCCCAGAAAATCGATTTCGGTGCGGGATTGGTTGGCCAGGTCAAAGCACATGGAATCTTTATGGATCCCCACCTTCTCCAGATAACCCAATGCCTGTTTTAGATAATCCGCTCCCAGATCATAGCCCTTGGCCTTGGCCACGGCCAGCGCCTCATGGAAACAGGCGTCGGCGATCTTCCGGGTGGGCGGAAAGGCGAGCGCCTCCTGGATGGTCTTGTCGGTAACGGCGCAGATAGAGGCCATGGTGCACTTCATGATCATCTTTTTCCAGACAAACGCCTTGATGTCATCCACGTAGGCCGTATCCAGACCAGCGGCGGTCAGTCGGTCGCACAGGGAGATGCCCGCCTCCCGACTTTCAGGGACCAGACCGCCCAGGTGATTGGGGCGATTGAAGAAGGCCAGCTCCACCTCACCGGGACCTTTGAGGGAAACGCCGTAATTCAAAGACATGCGCAAGGCGGCCTCCGCCCCGAAACGGTCGGCGATCACGTCTTCGGTGCCCAGCCCGTTATGGGTGCTGACGATCTTCATCCCTGGACGAAATACCTCTCCCAGTTCCTCAAGGACTCGCGGCAGGTGGAACGTCTTGGTGGCCACGAAGACGACATCGGGCCGATGATCCTTCAATCCCTCAATTCGGGAGTAAGCCCGCCTCACCGGAACTTCATAGGCGATCTCCCCTGAAACCCGGAGCCCCATTCGCATCAGCGATTCCGCCAGGCCGGGCTGGGGATCCACCAGGAGCACATCCGGATCCTTGCTGAGCAGTGCCGCGGCCAAAACAACGCCCGTAGCCCCGATTCCAACCACGGCTGTGGCAGGCTTTCCCATCCTTCACCTCATATCAAACTTGAATAATGTAAACTCGTTCAGTTGCCGTTGAGACCCCTGTGAGAGCGGCTTCCAAGCCGCGACGCATCGGAATATCGCGGCTAAAAGCCGCTCCCACAACAACCGGGTACAGGGTCACAAGTTTCTGCCTGATCCGACTGGCCTTCTTGCCGGCCAGAGGCGACGCTCATATGAAACTTGGCTCTGGTTGCTGGTTCATTCGACGTTGGACGTTCGATGTTCGATGTTCAATGTTCAATGCCCCCCGTCTCCCCAGCACCAGAGAAAAGGGCAAAGAGGCCGGGGGACCATGCACAGACTATTTCTCCCTTTTCCATCCCCGAAGGATCTTCTCCGGGGTGATGGGGAGGTCTTTGCAGCAATACCCGGTCGCATGATAGACCGCATGCGATATGGCCGGGGCCGTGGGAGATGCCAGGCCCTCGCCGCATTCCTTGGCCCCGAAAGGCCCTTCCGGTTCGTAGGTCTCCACATGGGCCACCTCGCTGGGCGGCATATCCAGGGCCGTGGGCATCTTGTAATCCAGGAAGTTGGTATTCAGTGTCTTTCCCCCGTCCATCACGAACTGCTCGCACAGGGAATACCCGAGACCCATCTGGATGGAGCCGGCCAACTGCCCCTCCACGGCCCGAGGATTGATCACCGTCCCGGAGTCGTGGGCTGTCCACATCTGCTTGACCTTCACCTGTCCGGTTTCCTGATCCACCTCCCCCTCTGCGATCTGGGACCCGAAACCAAAGGCCGGGGTCACCAGCCCCTTGTCTCTCGGCGTGTAGGAACCCCGGACCACGAGGGGTTCCCCGCGATTCGCCCTTTGCACGATGGCCACTGCCTCGCCAAAGGAAATCCCCTTCTCAGGCCGCAACTTGACCTGAACCCTACCGTCCTTGCATTCAAAGTTGTAGATGAGGTTCAGATTGAATCGGGCCGAGACCGCGCCGAACAACTGGTCCTTGATCTTCCTGGCCGCGTCGAGCACGGCGTTTCCGGCCATGAGGGTCACCCGGCTTCCCCACGTTCCCAGGTCGGCCTGGGGAGTCATGGCCGTATCCGCGGCGGTGATACGGATATCCTCCATGCGCAGCCCAAGCTCTTCGGCCAGCATCTGCTTGAGGGCCGTATCCGAGCCCTGGCCGATGTCTGACGCCATGGTGAGCAAATGAACCGTTCCGTCTGCAAATGCCCGGATTTCCGCCGCGGAAAAAGGATAGGAGGTGTTGAACCAGTTGAATACCCCGCCGGAGATAAAGCTGTAACAGCCGATGCCGATCCCTTGGCCCGGTTTGAGGTTTTTTCGTTTGGTCTTCCAGTCGCTCATCTCAGCCACCTTCTCTATGGATTCGATGAACCCGCAACTGGAGATGGTGGCCACGTCCGGGATCTTGTCCCCACTCACCTGGGCGTTCTTGAGTCGAATCTCTACCGGGTCGATCCCCAGCTCCTCAGCGGCCATGCTCATCTGCATCTCAGTGGCATAGAGGGACTGGGGGGCCCCGAATCCCCGCATGGCGCTGGCCGGCGGCTTGTTGGTATAGACATGTTCCCCCATGAACCGATAGTTAGGATAGCGGTAGAGCATAGCCCCGAAGTTGCCGCAGAGAAAGGTCGCGGTCGGTCCCATGGCATTGTAGGCCCCGCCGTCCAGACGGATGCGGAGGTCCTTGGCCATCAGGGTCCCGTCCTTTTTGAACCCGACCCTGGAATGGAGCCGCATGGGATGCCTTCGACGACCGGCCAGAAATTCTTCCTCCCGGCTCAAGGTGAACTTGACGGGCCGACCGGTCTTTTTGGCCATGAGCGCAGCACAGAATTCCCAGGTGCGCAGTTCCATCTTCCCGCCGAACGCGCCCCCGACAAAAGGCTTGATCACCCGAATGTCGTTCTCCCGCATCCCGAGGGTGCTGGCAAGGAGGCACTGGACGATGTAGGGGACCTGAGTGGAGGTCCAGAGGGTAATGCGGCCATCCTGATCGGCCTGGGCCAGGGCCGCACACGGCTCCAGATAGGCATGGCTCACCGCATGGACATCAAAGGTGTCCTCTCTTACATAATCCGATTCGGCAAAGCCCTTTTCGATATCTCCGTACTGGATCTTTCTGTTGACGCTGATATTGGTGGAGCAGTAGTCATGGAGGACCGGGGCCCCCTCCCGTGTTGATGCATCCGTATCGAAGACGCCGGGCAATTCCTCGTATTCCACCTGGATCAGGCCCAGGGCCTCCTCGGCAATGTCCGCATCGACCGCGGCCACGGCCGCCACCTCATCGCCGATGAAGCGCACCTTGTCCACGGCAAGGGGATATTCGTCCTGGGTGTCTGGAAAGAGTCTCCAGTTGCCGTATTTGATCTTGGGCGTGTCCTCTCCGGTGATGACGCACTTGACCCCTGAAAGTCCGGCGGCCCTGCTGACATCGATATGCTTGATCCTGGCATGGGCCAGGGGGCTCCGCAGAATCCTCCCAAAAAGCATTCCGGGCAGCCTGAGATCGTCCGTATAAAGGGCCGTTCCCCTGGCCTTGGCCTCAGCATCATTCCTTGGTACGTCCTTTCCTACGATATTAAACGCTTGCATGATCGTTCCCCCTAATTCTGCACGGCCCGCGCATGGGCCTCTTCGAGTGCCCGCCGGGTCAATGCCGCTACCATATTCCTCCGGTACTCGGCGCTGGCCCTCACGTCTGTGATGGGCATGGATTCCTCGGATGCCTTCAAGGCCGCCCTGGCCGTCAAGGCCTTGGACCATTTGGCCCCTTCGAGAAGGACCTCAGTCCCTTTGGCCCTCATGGGCGTGGGGCCCACGGCCCCGAGCACAATCCGTACACTCTTCAACAGGTCATCCTCCAGCCGCACCTGGACCCCCACGCAGACCGCGGAGATGTCCACCTTCCCCCTGGCAGAGATCCATTGATAGGATGCCCCGGAGGCCTTGGCAGGCGGGGGGACCAGGATATGGGTGAGGATCTCGCCAGGCTCCAGGGCCGTGAGACCCGGTCCCTTGAAAAAACCGTCCAGCGACAGACAACGCGATCCGATCTGACAGGCGATGTCCACCTCGGCCCCCCTCGCCAGGAGCACAGGGGCGTTATCTGCGGAGGGGGCTGCATTGCAGAGGTTGCCTGCAAGGGTGGCCATGTTTCGAATCTGGGTATTGGCCGTCTTTTTGGCGGCCTGGGCCATGGCAGGATAATACCTCAGCACATCCGGATGTTCGGCCACCTCGAC
>JAUPKI010000181.1 GCA_030837545.1 Thermodesulfobacteriota bacterium
AGAGGCCATCACGATCCTCGTCACATCTTTCAGGACCTTGAATCCGCCGAGTTTTTCAGGGATCGGCATGGAAAAACCTGCGCCCCTTTACCGCGCGTCGGACCCCTGTGCCGAGACCGACGCGCTCCGGGACCTCATTCATTGTCATCGGTTCCATGCAACGCGGACCTTTCCGAAGCTGATCGGGTACCAAAGGGTTCCGAGGCGGGTCGCGCCTCTGCCCCCATGGCCTACAGGAGGGCGGTTACGACCTTCCAGAGGCCCTCAGTATCGATCGGCTTGGCGATGTAGTCGTCCGCCTCAGTGGACATGCCGTCAGCGTGGGTATAGGTGGTGGTGGGGACCGCCTCGCCGACCGCGGTGAGGAGCACAATCGGGATATCCCGCGTCGCCTCATTCGCCTTCAGTTCCGCGCAAAGGACATACCCGTCTTTCCGAGGCATCATGACATCCAGGATCACCAGATCGGGTCGTCTTTCCTTAATAGACTCCTCGCCTTCAACACCGTCATAGGCCTGTCCCACCTCGCACCCCTTGCTCTCCAGCATCATGGAAACCGTTTCCACCAGATCCGGATCATCATCCACCACCAGAATATATTTTTTATCCATATCCAACCCTCCTTTTTCAGTCATTGGTCATTTGGCTTCGCCGTCATTTATCGTCTTTCGGTTGCAACTGCCTTCCGCCTTCTGCTTACTGCCTGCTGGATTGTGGTCTTGGGACCTTGGACTTTGGGCAAATGGTCTCAATTTTTAATTCAAAGGGGTTCCAGACTTCAATGTTCAGACATGAGACATCTTAAATCGTCAATCGTCAATCGTCAATCCCTTGGTCTCGGATAGAGACCGCTCCGTTCTACGATCTCGGGGACCTTTTCTTCCCATTCAATGGCCATGATATGAAATCCCCGGACGCCTTCGCATTCTTTTAGCCGCTGGATGGTTTCCACGCAGATGGCAATCCCTTCCTCAGGCTGTTTTTCCTTGGGCACGCCGGCCATCCGTTTGACCACGTCATCAGGAACATCCATCCCTGGAACGCGGTTTTTCATGTACTTGGCCATGCCGACGGATTTGAAGGGGGTTACGCCTGCAAGGATATAGATCTTTTCATGAAGCCCCCGGTCCCGGGCCTGCTTCATCCAGAGTTCGAACTTATCCAGGTTGTAAATGCACTGCGTCTGAATAAATTCAGCGCCAGCAGCGACCTTTTTGGCCAGACGGGGGACCCTGATCTCAAATGGATCTGCAAAGGGATTGGCGGCCGCACCCACAAACATCTGTGGGGGCCGCTGGATGTCGTCTCCCCCCAAGAACTTACCTTCATCCCGCATGTGTCGCACGGTCTGGATTAATTGCATGGAGTCGATGTCAAAGACATTCTGGCCCTGGGGGCAGTCCCCGAACTTCTGATGGTCCCCTGACAGGCAGAGGATATTGTGAATGTCGAAGGATGCAGCGCCCAGGATATCGCTCTGAAGGGCGATCCGATTCCGGTCGCGCACCACCATCTGCAGCGTCGGTTCAATCCCCATGAGTTTGAGATGGATACATGCGGCCAGACTGCAAAGGCGGGTTACACTGGTCTGATTGTCCGTGATGTTGATGGCATCCACATAATTCCTGATCATTTTCGCCTTTTTAGTGATTGCTTCAGGGTCGCTCCCCCTTGGGGGGCCGCATTCGGATGTAACGGCCAGTTGGCCGGAATCGAGGATCTTTTCAAGCCTGCTCGGTGTTTTTACGCTCATTGTCTCACGTCCTCCCTTACCACTCTCCTGGGGCCGCCGGCCCGTTCCGTTGACCAGTCCTTGATCGGGGCGATCTGTTCATATTCATCTAAACGGTCCAGTTCCTTCAACCGATCGATGATGAGCTGCCAGGCACAGTCCAGGTCCTTGCTGATCTCGCATTTTCCCTTGGTGGACCCGCCGCAGGGTCCGTTCAGCAGCCGTTTGGCGCATCTGGATATGGGACAGATCCCCCCGGTGCTTCCCAGGATACACTGCCCGCAGCCCTGACACCTCTCACTCCAGACCCCCCGCTCCTCCGTCACCCCCATGAAACAGGTGTTGACGCCTGGATAGACCGGGAACCGGGAATAGGTCTCGGCCAGAAACTGTACGCCCACCCCGCATGCCAACGAGATGACCACATCATATTGCTCTATGCGGTTCCTGATCTCCTCAAGGTATTCACGGTCGCACTGTCGTTCCAACGTGACCTCGTCGATCTGTGTATCCTTTCCCTGATTCATGAAGTACATCCGCAAAGAAGATGCCAGCACGGCCACCTCCCTTTTTCCGCCGGCTTCGCAGACGGTCACACACTCATTGCACCCCACAATGAGGATTTTCCGGAAGTCTTTCACCATCTCAATGACTTCCTCAATCGGCTTCTTTTCCGCAATAATCATATTATGAATCCTCCTTCACGTCACGCTGCCAGTTTTTCCCTGAATCTCTTGATCGGATTGGGCCCCAACTCTCTAATTTTATTGGTCATCTCTGCTGCAAACTCGGCGAACCGGGGGCCTTCACTGGATGAGAGGTTGTACATCTGCACCCGATCGCCCCCGATACCGATACTGTCCAAGATCTTCTGTGCCTGTGTCACCCTTTTCCGCGCCCTGAGATTACCTGTTCCAAAGCGGCACTCCCCCTCTATACAACCGAGGACGTAGACCCCGTCGGCCCCTTTTTCAAACGACTTGAGGAGGTAAATTAGGTCTATTTTTCCGGTACAAGGCACACTGACGATCTTTATGTTGCTGGGGTATTGCAGTCGCATGGAACCTGCCAGGTCCGCTGCCGTATACCCTCACGCCTGACAACAGAACGCAAGAATGATCGGTTCAAAATTTTTCATCACAGAACTCCTTCCAGCAGGGCGTCTACCTTGCTCATCACCTGGTCATCCTCATAGCAGTTTAGTTGAATGGCCTTAGCCGGGCACTCGGCCGCACAGATGCCGCACCCGTGACACAGGGCCGGGTCGATCTCACTCACCCCGTCTCGATTTATTTTCGGCACACCATAAGGGCAGGAGTGGACACAGACCAGACATGCGGCACATCTCTCCTGGTCCACCGTGGCGGTGACCACGGAAAGTGTGATCTCCGATTGGGAGAGAAAGGTTGCCGCACGGGAGGCGGCGGCCATGGCCTGTGAGATGGCCTCGGATATCAGTTTTGGACTGTGGGCCGTACCGCATACAAAGATGCCCTCACCGGCCATGTCGACCGGCCGCAGTTTTACGTGCGCTTCCATGAAATAGCCGTCCGGATTCCTGGCTAATTTTAGGATGGAAGACAGCTCCTCGGTGTCCTCGGGCCGCATCCCCGCACTGAGGGCCAGGAGGTCTGCATGGATCTGAATGTCCCGTTGGAGAACGTGGTCCTTTACGGCGACCCGGATCCCGCTGTCTGAGGATTCCACTGACGGTGGGGCATCCGCCCGGAACCGTATAAAAATAACCCCCTGCCGCCTGGCCTCCCGGTAGTAGTTTTCCAGGAGACCGTACGTTCGGATATCCCTGTATAAGATATAGACATTGGCATCGGGGTTGAGTTCTTTGATATGGAGGGCATTTTTGACGGCGCTTTGACAACAGATCCGGGAGCAATTGGGATATGCATCGTTTCTGGAACCCACGCACTGGATCATCACCACGTCTTTCAGATCTGAGGCGCCCTTCAGCTCTAGCCGCTTGGACAGATCCACCTGGGTCACGACCCTCTCATCCTCTCCGTAAAGGTACTCCCGGGGAATGTACTCTCTGGCCCCTGTCGCCAGTACGACCACACCATGATCGATCTTTCGTTCGTACATGCCGGGTCCCACCAGCACCTCGGTCGTAAAGTTTCCCTTAAACCCGCCAAACCCGACGATCAGGGATTCGGTCAATACCTGTATCTTATCATTTCGGGTCACCCTGTCGATGAGTTCGAGGATATGTTCCTGGATATTGGATCCGTCAATGGTTTGGGTCAACTCCCTTGAGAAGCCGCCCAACTGGGTCTCCTTTTCCACCAGCACCACGTCAAATCCCTGATCCCCCAGGCCCAGCGCGGCCGTCATGCCCGCCACACCGCCCCCCACCACCAGGGCCCGCTTGTTGACCGGGATTCGCTTGGCCATGAGGGGTTTCAGGAGTGCCGCCCGTGCGACCGCCATTCGAATCAGGTCCTTTGCCTTATCTGTGGCAGCGGCAGGATCGGAGCTGTGGACCCACGAGTTCTGATTCCGGATATTGGCCATCTCAAAGAGTTGCTTATTGAGTCCACATGCCAGGAGGGTCTCCTGGAACAGGGGTTCGTGCGTCATGGGAGAACACGCGGCTACCACCACCCTGTTGAGACCCGCCTCCTTGATCACATCTCGCATCCTATCCTGCGTGTCCTGGGAACAGGTGAAGAGATTCTGGTCCACATGGGCCACGAAGGGGAGCGTGGATGCGTATTCGGCCACGGCCGGCACATCCACGATGCCACCGATATTGGTGCCGCAGTTGCAGACAAACACACCGATTTTGGGGGGTTCATTAGAGACGTCCCTCTCCTCCGGGATCTCCACACTCAGGGTCTCGGTTCCCCGCGCACTGGAGAGATCGACACTCGCCGCACAGGACGCAGCGCTGGCCTCTGTAACGGACTGCGGGATGTCTTTCGGACCCTGGAAGGCGCCGCACACGTAAATACCTTGCCGGGTAGTGGTGACGGGGTAGAAGGTATCGGTATGACAAAATCCGCTTTCATCTCTTTTAATTCCCAGGCGTTGTGCCAATTCCGAAACCTCCGGTGGGATCTCCATGCCGACGGAGAGGACAACCAGATCAAATCGTTCTTCTGTGATCACGCCCTCTTCGGTAGCGAAGCTCAACAGCAGGTCATCGCTCCCTTTTATGGGATCGATGGTGTGCACCCGGGAGCGAGTAAAGCGGACCCCGTGCTTTTCACGCGCAGTATTGTAATACCGTTCAAAGTCTTTGCCGTATGTCCGCATATCCATAAAAAAAACAGAACATTCCAGATCGTCTCCGGCATGTTCCTTGGCAATGACGGCCTCCTTCACCGCATACATGCAGCACACAGAGGAGCAATACCCATGGCCGCAACGGTTCATATCCCTTGATCCGACGCACTGGAGCCATGCGATCTTTTTCGGCTCGGTGTGGTCCGACGGCCGCACCAGGTGCCCCATAGTGGGTCCGGAGGGCGACAGTATCCGCTCGAATTCCATGGAGGTCACCACGTTGGGATGCGTGGCATACTTATAGGCATCAAACCGCGCAGGATCAAAAGCATCAAAACCCGGGGCGAGGATCACAGAACCCACCCTGAGAAAAAGGGTCTCTTCCTTTTCATCAAAATTGATGGCATTCGTGGGACAGAACTTCTCACAGGCCCGGCATTTCCCCTTCTGAAAATAGATGCAGTTTTCCTTGTCAATGGCAAATTTCAGGGGAACGGCCTGTGCGTAATCCACATAAGCGGCCTTCCTTTTGACCAGATTTTCATTATAAGGGTCATCCACCTTTTTGGGGCATTTTTCGGCACAGGTCCCACAGGCAATGCATTTCTCCATATCCACATAACGGGGATGCCTCAGGACCTCAACTTCGAAATTCCCGGCTTCTCCGCTGATTCCTATCACTTCGGAGAGGGTCAGAAGCGAAATATTCAGATGCCGGCCGACCTCGACCAGTTTGGGAGAGAGGATTCACATGGCGCAGTCATTGGTGGGAAAGGTCTTGTCCAATTGAGCCATGACCCCGCCAATGGCGGCAGAGGCCTCGACAAGATGAACATAATAACCGGAATTTGCGAGATCAAGAGCGGACTGCATCCCTGCGATGCCGCCGCCGATCACCATCACTGAACCCGACAATTTTTTTGAACGACTGTCTGACATGATACGGTTCCTTTCCGTTTAAAGTTTTGCCGCATTCAGGATCTGCGGTAACCTGTCCTCCCAACCCACAGTAGATATCAAGACACCGGCCATTCCGAGCTCTTTGAGGTATGTGATGGTTTCTCCGGCGATTTGGGTGCACTCCCTTGGCTTGTCCGGCGCCTTTTGAATCCGGCGGATGATTTCGGAGGGGATCGATATCCCTTTAACATTCCGGTCTATGTATCGTGCCATCCCGGCCGATTTGAGAAGAAGCACTGTGGGGATGACGGCCGCCTTTTCTTTCCCCAGGCGTTTGATGAACTGTTGAAATCGGTGGAGATCAAATACGGGATTGGTAATGAAATATTCCACCCCCAACGCCACCTTTTTCTCGATGTTCTCCAACTCAATGTCGAGAAGTCCGCCTGTGGCACTGATATCGACAGTGGAACCTACGCAGAATCGAGGTGAATGCCTCAACTCTATGCCGGACAGATCTTTGCCGTTCTGTAGCCTTGAAATGGTGTCGAGGAGTTCTATGAGGTTGAGGTCATTGACGCTCCTTGCGTGCGGGTGGTCTCCGTAACTGATATCGACACCGAGAACCGCCATGATGTTCTTGATACCGAGGGCCCCGGCCGACAAGATGTCCGCTTGAAGGGCCAGACGGTTCCTGTCCCGACAACAGACCTGAAAAACCGCTTCGATCCCCTCCCTCTCAAGGAATGCGCACCCCCCCAAGGAACTGGCCTTCAGCACAGCGTTTGCCATTTCCGGGACGACAAAGGCGTCCACACGCCCCCTTGCAAGATTGACATTTTTGATAAAGGGGGAGAAATCAGCCCCCTTGGGGGGTTCAAATTCTCCTAAGACAACAAATTTTCGAGCGGCGATCTTTTCCTGTAACGTCATGTTCTGGTCCTCCGGGCTAATGGGGCAATCCGTTGACGGCATTGGATATGGCCATCTCGAGATCTTCGATGCCAAATGACTGGATATGATAATAAAATATCCCCTGTTTGCGGATGCTGCTTTCCAGTTCGGCCGTATTGGCGTCGGCGCATATGATAACGGGCAGATCCCTTTTCATTCCTTTGATAACAGATATAAATTCGCAGTCTTTCTCCAAGAGGACGGCATGGAGCACGAGGCCGTCCACCCGTTGTTCCTGCAGCGTGAGGAGGGTTTCTTTCAGGTTGCCGGTCTTCAGGAGCGCGAACCCCTTGGCCTTTGAGTAGGCCTCGAGGTTTGCAGAAAGCACCTCGGCCGGCTCGGCAATAAGGATGGTCTTCTGAGTGTTCATATCCTCAAATATCCTGTTCAATGCCTCTTTACAATCCACTGCTTATTCCCATAACCCTTTAGCAAGCTTCATGCCTGAAAGGCAAAACAGGGGTTTATCATTCAAAATCAAAGGGATAAAGAGATTTAGGGTATCTCTGAAAAGATGCCTGACTTTGGGGCATTTTGTAACACAGCGTCTGGCCATTAGCCATTAACATATTGTTATAATTTATGAATGTCGATGACGGGGAAAATATGGCCAAATGTTACAAAATTACCCATCTCCACCCCCCAAGTCACCCCTCAAGTTACCCCACAAGTCAGCGAGTTGCTTTTGGCGATCCAGGGTGATATGAGCCGCGAAGCGCTGCAATCCGCCCTCGGCCTGCAGGATCGCAAATCCTTTAGAGAGCGTTACCTCAAACCGGCCCTGGGCGATGGCTTGATTGAAATGACTATCCCGGACAAGCCCAACAGCCGCTTGCAGAAATACCGCCTGACCGACAAAGGCCGACAGTGGCTGGCGCAGTATGGCGAAGCGTGAAAAGATTTGCAGGATGGAATAGGCGCAGCGTCCTGCTCAAGAAACCGGATCGGAACATCCTACTTGGATACGGAGACGGCTCAAGCCTGGAGTATCTCAAGATTTCCATTGACTTTTCGATGAGTTTCAATAAGATGTCTTTCAATTATCCATAAACCATGAGCCACCAGCTATGAGCTATCAGCTATCAGCCATGGGTTATGAGCCATCAGCCATAAACCTTGAGCCACGCGCCTTGAGCCTATTACACATGACCCATCATCTCAAATATCCCATACCCACCTCCTGACAGGAGCTGTTTTTTCCTGTTGGGAGCAAATTTTCATCACAAATCCGTAAAACTCAACTTTAGAAATCATGCACTTAATCGCTGGAAATCCAGCCAACAGCTGGTCCATATCAAAGCGTGAGATGTGATGATAGAACATTACGTGGCAAAAGCATGACTATTTGCCTAAATACAGCGAACTCGTGAAGAGATTACTGAAGGCCCCTTATGGCCAAGCAACAGTCACGAGCAGCCCCATTTTTCATAACCTCGGCGCATATGGTGCCATCAAGGAGATTTCATATACGGCTTCTGAACTATGACTCTGTCACATCCAAGGGATAAAATTGGGGAATGGA
>JAUPKI010000182.1 GCA_030837545.1 Thermodesulfobacteriota bacterium
TGCCTTGTCAAACAGGGGTAAGTTCGCTGCCTTGTCTTCAAGGGCCTGCCAATCGTCTTTGGCAAATGCCCAGAGGCATCTGTCCTTACTGGTGACCACCAGACAGTCATTCCCCTTTCGGGCCAAGACCTCCCGGAATCGCGTCGGGATGGCAAGCCGGCCCTTATCATCAAGGATATGGTTTGAACGGCCTCTAAACATGATTTCCATGGCACTCTATGGCAATTTGTTCCACTTTGTGGCACTATCATCGAAAAAAGGGGGTTTGTCAAGAAAAAAAAGAGAAAAAATGGCCATTTGGAGAAGATTTTTTCGGGGTTATTGAAGCCCGCCGGAGTAGATTCAATATCATGTGGTCATGAATGATCTAACCACCATATGCATGGGCTTTTTGGGTTGCCTTTTGACAATGCAACATAGGAAAAACGCACCATCTGTAACCGCATGCTTTTCAGCGTCGTTTTTTGGTCAGACTTGCCTTCTTAGGGCCCAGAGCTTGTGCCCCTTAGAGAGGTGCGCGGTGCTGGGCCGTCAGGGTTCAACAGGCTTGACGCAATCAAAAAATCACGTTAGCCTTATTTTATTCTGATCGGTCAGAAATTGCTCTCAAATAACCTGAAGTCTCATACGAGCGTAAGGAGGTGATTGGGATGAAAGAAAAGATACGGATCATCGAGGGAGACATCACCCAACAGCCGGTGGATGCCATTGTCAATGCAGCCAATACCACGCTTTTGGGAGGCGGGGGGGTTGACGGAGCGATTCATCGTGCGGCCGGGCCCCAGCTTTTGGAGGAGACCCGGCAGATCGGAGGGTGTCCGACGGGCGAGGCAAGGGTGAGCAAGGGGTATCGCCTCCCGGCCAGATGGGTCATCCACACGGTGGGACCGGTCTGGTCCGGGGGGCACAGAAATGAGGAGGTCCTCCTTGCGAACTGCTATAGGAACAGCCTTCGGGCAGCGGTGGACGCGGGCGCCAGAAGCATCGCCTTTCCCTCTATCAGCACCGGCGCCTACCGGTTTCCGTTGGAAAGGGCCACCGAGATCGCCATGCGGGAAACCAAGCGGTTTCTTGAAGGGGATGACGCCCTGAAAGAGATCGTCTTTGTCTGCTTTGGACCAGAGGCGTTAACGACCTATCAGAATGTGTTTCAAAGGGTCTTTGGCGGATAATCAGCCTGGTTCCAGATTTTTAAATACTCAGGTTTTTCGCCTAATTCGCTGCCAGGCTCTTTGCCACCTCTTGAGCCTCGGACATGATCCGGTCAAAGAGTTCCTTGACCGTGGGGATGTCATGGGCCATGCCAACGCCCTGGCCGCATGAGATAATCCCGACATCCAGGTCGCCCTCCCGGTACATCTTCTTGGCCTTTTCGCCTGTGGCGATATTGAGGATCTCGGGGAGGCCTGCCTGGTTGGCCTCCAGCTCGGCGATCTTCTTGGCCGCCGCATTGGTCCAGACCCGGTGGGTGGCGCCGATAGAGCGCATGACCAACATGGTGTCCAACTCACTCGCCTGGACCAGTGCCTGTTTGAGGGCTTCATGGAGGGGCGCCTCCCGGGTGGCCAGAAGACGGGTCCCCATAATGACGCCCTGTGCCCCAAGGGCCAGAAGCGCAACCAGTCCCCTCCCGTCAGATACGCCCCCGCCGCCGATCACAGGGATACGGAGGCTCTCCACCACCCGCGGCACCAGGACGAGGGTGCCGATGTCCAGCTTGCCGGTGGCGCCCCCGTTCTCATAGCCGACCACGGTGACCATGTCTGCGCCCATATCCTGGACCTTGAGGGCATACCGAACCCCCACGCATTTATGCATCCAGGTCAGGCCGGCCTCCTTGAAGCGGGCGCAGAGTGCCTCCGGCGCCGAATGCCCCGATGTCTCGACGATTCGGACCCCCTTTTCCAGAAGGACGTCCAGATAATCATTGTTATCAATGGGACGCATCATGGGAAAGAGGTTGAGATTGACCGCAAAGGGCCGATCTGTCAGATCGAGAAGCTGATCCAGGGCCTCTCCAAAGGCCTCGCGGCTCGGGTAGATGGCCGAGGCAAGAATGCCCAGCCCCCCAGCATTGGAGATGGCAGCCACGAACTCAGCCGTGGAGATGTGCATCATAGTACCCCCCACGATGGGGTATCGTACACCCAACATCTCTGTCATCTTTGTCTGAAACATGGAAATCCCCCCATCATTGAATAGTGAAAATTGAAGAATGAGTATTGAAAATTGAAGATGGATGGCGCATTCCGCACCCCATCCCTCGTATGAATCATTCTTACAACAAATCCATGGGGCAGACAAGAAGAATCCTGATCCCAATGCCGGCACACGAACATCCTGTTCGGTCGTCAGGGATTTGTATTGCGAAAAACGAGCACTTCTGTTATCCAATGAATAGATTTAGCTGGTCTGAGGATGTTGGCTTTTCTGAGTCCGGCCCAGTGGGATTGCCCGTTTTGCAAAAAAGGAGGTTCACCATGAGACAGCGTCTATTCTTGTTTTGGCTGGTCGTCGGCGGATTCCTGCTCCATTCAATGATCCCCACCGGGGCCGACGCTGAGAGCAGAAAAGAGCCTTCAGACCGGTTGACCCTTAACAGGGTGGCGCTCTTCAAAAGCGGGGTCGGCTATTTTGAGCTCCGGGGCAAGGGACAGGCAGGGGAGGGGATCTCCCTTCACTTTAAACGCGAACAGATGAATGACCTCCTGAAGAGCCTGACGGTCCTCAACCTGAGCGGGGGAGGAGTTGGCAGCATCGTCTATGACAGCACGAAGACTGCGGCCCAGGAGCTGAACAATTACGCCTTTGATTTCAAAAAGGGGGATGGGCTCCCCCAGGTCCTCGAACAACTTCAGGGGAGCCCGATTGAAGTGCTGACCGGCAGCTCGCCTATCAAAGGGACGGTCGTTGGCGTTGAAAGGCGGATGACCCTGAAGAATGAAACCCAGGTCCCGCTTTTTTATCTGAGCATGATTGACAATGGCGGCCAATTGCGCGGATTCAACACAGAGGAAATTGTCGGGATCCGATTTCTGGATCAGCGGCTGAATCAGGACCTGGAAAGGTATCTGGCAATCCTGTTTCAGAAACACCGCAAAGATGAAAAGACGGTCCTTATCACGCCGACCGGCAAAGGCGTCCAGGATCTCCTCGTCAGTTATGTGGCGGAGACCCCGGTATGGAAGGCCACCTACCGCATCGTCATTCCGGAGGAGGATAAAGGGGCAAAGCCGTTTCTCCAAGGGTGGGCGATTGTCGATAATGTGAGCGAAACAGACTGGAAAGAGGTTGAACTCTGCCTGGTCAGCGGACTCCCCGTATCGTTTACTCAGAATTTGTATGACCCCCGGTTTATCAAGCGGCCGGCGGTCCAGATGGAAACGGAGGCCCCGGTGGTTCCGGCCATCCCGGAGGCAGGCGTGCAGACAGATCGAATGCAGATGGCGCCGGCGCCAATGGCCAAGGCTGAGATGAGGCAGATGAAATCCGTTGCTGCAGGGCGGGGAATGGAGGAAGCACGCTCTGAAAAAGTCAACCTGGAGGAGCGAATCAGGGAGGTGAAGGCCGATGCGGCGACCCGTGATGTGGGGGAGATGTTTGAATACAGGATTGACCATCCGGTGACCATTGAACGGAATCGATCAGCCCTGGTCCCGATTGTGGCAAAGGAGATTGATGCCGAGGTCGTTGACCTCTACAACGAGAGCGTCCGACCCGGCAACCCTCTGGCAGCCGTTCGTCTGGAAAACAGTACCGGCTTGACCTTGGAAGGGGGGCCGCTGACCGTTCTCCAGGGAGGCAGCTACGCCGGAGAGGCCCTCACCCAGACGCTCAAGCCGAATGAGCATCGGTACATCACCTATGCCGTGGATCTGAGCCTCCATGTTCACACCCAAACGGGGAGCAAGACCGAGGAGGTGGATCGGGTCGTTATCAACCGGGGGGTGCTGCGCATGCACCATGCAATTATCGAGACGAAGGTCTATACCCTTGACAACAAGAGTCCACGATTAAAGACGGTCATCATTGATCACCCGTACCACGCAGATTGGAAACTGCTCAATAAAGAAAAACCGCTCGAAATATCGGATCATCATATTCGTTTTGAGGTCAAAGCCCCTGGCCTGAAAACAGAGACGTTCACGGTCCAGGAGATGCGGGAGAGTTGGGAAAGCATCATGGTCAGCAGCCTGACGCCCGTCCATCTCGTGGTGTTCGCCGGCAAGAATTATCTGAGCCAGGATACCCGACGACAGTTGGAAAAAATCGTGGCCCTGAAATCCGAAATCAGCGCCATCGACCAAGACCTCAA
>JAUPKI010000183.1 GCA_030837545.1 Thermodesulfobacteriota bacterium
CCGCATGCCATGACCGGACTGTGAAGATCTCTCATGTACTTTCCGCCATGCACGTTCCGCCGGAGGTGGGGATGGGCGCTCTCAGATTGACCCTGGGGAGAGGCAATACCATGGAACAGGTGGATGCTGCTGCCGGCCTGATCATCCGCCAGGTCAGCAGAATGCAGCATAAGAATAGGTGAGCTAAAGTGAAGTAGAGTTATCAAAGTGAGCTAAAGTGACTAAAGTGACTAAAGTTGAAGAACAGCAACCCGAATCCGGTATCGAGTATCCAGTAACAAGCATCCGGCATCCGGCTTCCAGTCCCGCTGAAAGCGGGATTTCCGCTTCACTACAACAAGTAATCCCGCTGAAGACGGAACCTGCGACCAGCAAGCAAGTTTCACGTGAGACCCCGTGCCTCAGGGTCGCCCTCTCTGTTCCGGTAAAAGAGACATTCCTCTATGCGGTCCCTGAAGGCCTCGGGCCGGCCACACAGGTGGGATGCCGGGTCCTGGTTCCCTTCAACCGTAGAAACGTCACCGGCTATGTTCTGGAGACCCTTCCCCCATCGCCCGACCGGGAACTGAAGGAGATCATCGACATCATCGACCCCGAGCCTGTATTCCTTCACAAGTTGGTCCCTTTTTTTGAATGGATCGCCGATTATTACGTTCACCCGATCGGCATGGTCATTCGATCGGCCCTGCCTGAAACGCACTTCAAGGCTGCCAGCCTCACAGGAATAGGATTGGCTGTTTTGGATAGAGGTCTCTTCCCTTCCGAAGAATCCGAACTCCTTTCCTGGATAAAAGGCCATCCGGACACGCAGCTCCCCTGGCCCCTCAAGAAGATCTATCCGCTCCAGGAAAAGGGATGGATCCGGATCGAAAACCGGGTCAGAAGAGGAGAAATCACAAATCCATATGCACTCAAGTTCATTCGCCCAAAGAAGGACCTCGACCTTCAGACCATCCTCGCGGACAGGGGCAAGGCAACGGCCGTAAATGAGGAGGCCTTTCTGACAGAGGTGTTCGATTCGGGCGCCGTGCTGCAAAGCGAATTAAAACATCGATTTAAAAACAGTTCTTATCTTATTGATAAATGGATAAAAAGGAATGTCATTGAAGCGAAATCCATTCCGATGCACAGGAATCCGGGAGGGACCGCTGTTCCCCCTCCGCCCCCGCCCTGTGAGCTGCATGCCCACCAGAAACAGGCATTGGATCAGATCCGGAATGGGCTGGACAAAGGCGCGTTTTCATCCGTTCTTCTCTACGGCGTCACAGGCAGCGGTAAGACAGAGGTCTATTTCCGGGCCGCGGAGCATGCCATTCAACTGGGGCGACAGGCCCTGCTGATGGCCCCTGAAATTTCACTGGCTGGATATCTTGAGGCCCTGTTCCGGTCCAGGCTCGGGGACCGGGTAGCCGTCTACCACAGCGGGCTCACCCACAGGGAACGGCACTATCAGTGGATGAGGATGATTCGAGGAGAAGTGGATCTGGTGATCGGCGCCCGCTCCGCGCTCTTCGCCCCCCTCCCTGATCTGGGGCTGATTATCGTGGACGAGGAGCACGATGCCGCCTATGTCCAGGAGGAAAGACGGGGCGGGCCTCACTACCAGGCCAGAGATGCCGCTGTCGTAAGGGCCAAGATGGAGAAGGCCCTCGTCATCCTCGGCTCGGGCACACCTTCGGTCCAGTCCTACCAGAACAGCATCACCGGAAGATACCATCTCATCTCCATGCCGGACCGGGTGGAGAACCGCCCGCTGCCGGATGTGGAAATCGTAGACATGAAGGAGCAGACGGATGGACGTGGAAAACAGCAGATGATCAGCCCGAGACTCATCGCGGCCCTTGGCGACCATCTAACGGCAGGCAATCAGTCCATCCTCTTCCTGAACCGCAGGGGATTTCATCGACTTTATCTGTGCCGGGCATGCGGTCGGTCTGTCTCGTGCCCCAACTGCGATGTGGCGCTCACCTTTCACCTCCATGACGACCGCCTCATCTGCCACTACTGCGGTTTCGCTTGCGGGACAGAGGTCCGGTGCGCAGCCTGCGGCCATAACCAGTTCAAGGCCTACGGCTTCGGCACCGAAAAACTGGAGCAGGAGGTGCGCACGATTTTCCCCACGGCCCGGGTATCCCGAATGGACGCGGATGCCACTCGCCGAAAGGGAAATGCCTCCAGCATCCTGGGGCAGTTCGGCAGACGAGAAACAGACATCCTGGTGGGGACCCAAATGATCACCAAGGGCCATGACTTTCCCCATGTCACCCTGGTGGGCGTCATCTCGGCCGATCTCTCCCTCAGTTTTCCAGATTTCAGGGCAGGAGAACGGACCTTCCAGCTCCTGTCACAGGTGGCCGGCCGTGCCGGAAGGGGGCGGTGGAAGGGGAAGGTCATTATTCAGACATTCACCCCCGATCATTACGTGGTTTCCTCCGCTATGGCCCACGATTTCCAGTCTTTTTTTGAGAAAGAGCAGGGGCTCAGAAAGGCCCTGGGCTACCCCCCGTTTTGCAGCCTGGCGTGTCTGAGACTCCAGGGAAATAATAAAAAGAGGACCGAGGCGGCGGTCCAGCGGTTGTCTTCAAATCTGCAAACGATCCTGAAGAGATGGCCCAGACGGGGAAAAGAGATCCAGGTCCTGGGTCCGGTAGAGGCCCCCATAGCCCGGATCAAGGGAAAAGTTCGGTGGCAATTTCTGGTCAAGAGCAGGAGCCCGGCGCTCTTGAGACAATTCGTGGTGGAGATCGAACGATCTTCCAAGTGGCTCCGATCCGAAGGCGTCTATCTGGTCTCGGATGTGGACCCGTACGACATGCTTTGACAGCCGCTATGGTTTCAGCGTAAAAAGTCCAGAAGAAGGGTCGTAGCCCCCGGAGATGAAAATGGAACTGGTGCAAATACAGGATCATCGAAAGTGAAACGTGCAAAGGTCAACCCCTCAACCTTGAACACTGGAACCTCTGAACACTGGAACCTGGAACCTGTTTTCATATCGAACAGGGCACAACAGGCATTGGATCAACGCCCCGCGTGGGTATGAAACGGAACCTCATGATGCTCGCAAAGGCTATCCAGTTTGTCAGCCCCGATCCGGAGAAATCAACATACAGAAGCGAATTTCTATCCGCACTGAATGTTCAGGCCAGGGTCCTGCAGAGGCCCTTCGGGTTCATCGCCAGTATCGCCTGGCTCAATTTTGCGTTCAATCTGGACCCCAGGCTGCATCCTGAATTTCCGGAACTCTTCTATTTCAGAATCGCGCTGACCCTCACCGGGATCTTCGTTTTCGCAGCCTCATTCTCCGAAAGGCTGAGAGGCAGGGGTCTGGGGCTGCTCTATCTTCTCATGGCCTTTTCCTTCCTCTCGTGTTCCTTTTTTACGGGGAGGATCGCGGATGACGCGGGGTATGTGTCGGGCCTTCAAATCCTGATCATTGTCGTTGTCGCGGCCCCGTTTACGTTCAGGTCCCTCATGGTGTTCTACACCGCCTCAATCCTCCTGTTCGTCACGGCCCTGCTGGCATATCAACCTGACCTGAACACGGATGCCGCGAAATATTCCATGAACAACCTGGCTATCTCCTATGCGGTCGGTTTTGTGCTGGCGTGGATCCTGGATAGATACCGCTTTACCATGTTTATCAATCAATTCAGGCTCAACAGGGCCAAAGAATCGGCTGAAACCAGTGCAACAGCCAAAAGCGCCTTTCTCGCCAACATCAGCCACGAAATCAGCGGACCCATGAACGCCATCAGGGATCTATCCAGAATGGCCAAGGAACAGGAGTCAATCATGGCCAACCACGCAGCGTCTATCAGCGCTGTCGCCGCGTCCCTGGATGAAATTAGGGATGTGACCAGAGGATTGGTTGAGACCATGCAACAGTTGACGGCCATGTCCCGGCAGGCCTCCGACGTAGCCAATTCCTGCCGAACCGACCTGACGCGCATGAAGGAGGTCATGGACCATATGGGAACTGCCTCCAAATCCATATCCGGCAGACTGGAGGCCATCAACGAAAAAGCCGAAAATATCACTCATGTGGTGACAGCCATCTCCAAGGTAGCCGACCAGACGAACCTCCTTTCCCTCAATGCTGCCATTGAAGCCGAGAAGGCCGGGGAATACGGAAGGGGATTCAATGTGGTCGCTCGGGAGATCAGAAGACTCGCGGATCAAACCGCCATCGCTACCCTGGACATCGATCAGATGGTGCGAGAAATGCATACGGCCGTGTCGGCCGGCGTGATGGAGATGGACAAGTTCATGATGGCGGTCAGGCAGAGCGCTAAAGACGTCGATCAGATCGGAACCCAGATATCCCTTATTATCGGAGAGGTACAGGCCCTCTCGCCGAAGTTCACAAATGTCAGCGAGTCCATGGAGACGCAATCCCAAAACGCTCAGGAGATCAGCGCGGATATGGTGAATCTGAGCAGAGAGATCCCCCAAATCACCGAGGCGCTGCGCAACACGTACGCCTTCATTGAGCAGCTTCATGATGCTGAAAAACGACTGGAGGAGGAGGTGGAACGGTTCAAGGAGAGCGGAAAAAGGATGTCAAATGAATGACATTTTGGAGGTCGTTGCATGATGATCGGCGTTTTTGATTCAGGGCTGGGCGGTCTCACTATTCTGAAGGCCTTTCTGACGAAACTCCCTCAGTATGCGTACGTCTATCTGGGCGACAATGCAAGGACCCCCTACGGCAACAAATCCCAGGCCGTCATCTACGCCTATACCCGTCAGGCCGTAGAGTTCCTATTCGCCAGGGGATGCGTCCTCGTGATCCTCGCTTGTAACACCGCCTCGGCCAAGGCCCTGCGCAGGATTCAGCAGGAGTTGCTCCCGGAAAGGTATCCGGACCGCCGGGTCTTAGGCGTCGTCATCCCCCTGGCCGAGGCAGGCGTGGACGCCTCCCGGTACGGACGCATCGGCGTCATCGGCACACGGGCGACCATCGAGTCGGGCGTCTACGAGCAGGAACTGGCAAAGTTAAGGCCGGATCTCAAGGTTTTTGGTCAGGCCTGCCCCCTTCTGGTCCCGTTGGTGGAGGAGGACTGGGTCGGAAAGCCCGAAACCAACATGATTCTCAAGAAATATCTGTACCGGATCAAGCGAAAAAAGATCGATACCCTTATCCTGGGCTGCACCCACTATCCTTTTCTGCAGAAGGATATCGAGCGGATCATGGGAAAGAACTGCCGGGTCCTGAACGGCCCTGAGACGGTCTCGGACAAACTGATCGATTACCTGTCAAGGCACCCGGAGATCGAACAACGCCTCGGCCGAAACCGGATCGTGAACTTGTTTACCACGGATGACGCCGACCGATTCAGGCTCCTGGGTCAGAAGTTCTTGCGACACAACATTCCCGAGGTGGAACGGGCCGTATTTGAAAATTAGTAGGGAAGAACGCGAGGGTCAAGAGAGCACCATCCGGCGGGAACGATAATTAATCTGGGCTCCGACTAATCCAAATTCATTCCAATGATGACATCATGTGAAAAATATCGCTTTTTTTATTGTATTCCGGAGCATGTTGTGGTTAAAAGGGTCTAATTATCCCGGGGTTGGTCAAGGGATACTGCCAGGTCCAATATATTGTGTGTGCTGGAAAATTACTCTGGAATCATACTGATACAACATAAGTAAGGCATATC
>JAUPKI010000184.1 GCA_030837545.1 Thermodesulfobacteriota bacterium
CTCGCTCATGACCCCGCCAATGGCAGATGATTTCTCCACCAGGTGAACCAGGTATCCTGAATCGGCCAGATCCAAAGCGGCCTGCATCCCTGCAATTCCGCCCCCTACCACCATGACGGATCCAACGGTTTTTCCGGGCATGAGAGACTCCTTATGGGAATTTCCTGAAACGGCACGTCGGCCAGGATTTGAAGTTCAGTCCTTTTCTCATGATTTCTGTATGCTGTCAATAAAAAAAGTCTCAGGTTTTTCCATGTGCCGGCGACCCCCTGATTCGCACTGAAAATATAACCTTGAACAGGGGGCGTGACCGTGTTACACTTTGTCGCCATGAAGATCCCATCCATTCCTGCGGTTGAACAATGACATTGTGCATACGTGTAGATCCCGCCTCAGATGCAGAAACGCAAGGGTTGTGTCCGGCGAGGGGGATATCATGTCTTAGGAATCGGAGCGTCGCCCATGTCTGAAAAAAAGATACCCACCATAAGAATCGGCATTGTCGGCGGTGGAGGATTCTGCAAGGAATTCATTGAAAAGACGATATCATACAGTAAGAAGTACATTGACGGGGCACGGATCGTTGCGGTGGCTGACCCGGATCCAGAAGCCCCGGGCATCGTTTTAGCCCGGGAAATGGGACTGATTGTCGTTTCAGACTATCATGAATTCTATGCGCCGGAGCATCACATTGATCTCATCATCGACCTGGTGCCGGAGGAGGCGGTTTTCAATGATATCCTGGAGACCAAGCCGATCCGCATCCGTCTCCTTTCCAATCGCGTGTTCAGATTCCTATGGAACACGGTAACGTTGCAGGAACAGGAGCTGAGGGATCGAACCAAAGAACTCATGACCATCCTGGATGGGATCCAGGATTTTATTGTGGTCATTACGCCGGAAAGGAACATCGTCGAGGCGAACCGGGCCTTCCTGGATCATATGGGGTATTCCCGTGATGAGGTCATCGGCAAGACATGTCACGAGGTCTTTCAGAATACCAGCCAGCCCTGCGCGCAGGGAGATATTGTGTGTCCGATGAACGAGGTCATTCGGAACAGAGGGGCCGACCAGCAGATCCTGACCCGGGTGGATCGCAACGGTCAACTCCGATATATCGAGGTGACCCTGTTCCCGATATGGGAAAGCTATGGAAAGATCTCACGGTTTGTCGAGATCAGCCGAGATATTACAGACCGGAAGAAGAAGGAGGAGGAGATCACCCAGCGCCTTGAGCAGATGGTGGAAGAACGGACGCGACAACTGGAAGAGACCCACGAAAAACTCCTTCATCAGGACAAGATGGCGTCCTTGGGAAAACTGTCTGCCTCGATGGTCCATGAAATCAACAACCCCATTGCGGGGATACTCAATCTCCTCGCGCTGATCCAGCGGATCGTTGATGAGGGATCTGTCGGAGAGAAGGAGATTCAGCAGTTCAGAGAATATGTCCATCTCATGGAGACGGAAACCCGGCGGATCAGCCGGATCGTCTCCAACCTGCTGGCCTTTTCCAGACAGTCAAAACTGACTGTCAGCGAGGTCAACCTCAACCGGATTATTGAAAAGACCCTCTTTCTGAATGCCAATCTCCTGAAGATAAACCGTATCAAGGTCAAGACCAACCTGGCTCAAAATCTCCCGGAAGTTCTGGGATCTGAGGACCAGTTTCAGCAGGTTATAATGAACCTGATCTCCAATGCCGCTGAGGCCATGGAAGCTGCCGGCGGTACGCTGAACATCGCAACCGTGCATTCCATTAAACACAACAGCGTGATTATCTGCATTCAGGACAGCGGGGTGGGCATTTCCAGGGAGAACCAGAAGAAGCTCTTTGAGCCCTTTTTCACCACCAAGAGGAAAGGGAAAGGGGTGGGCCTGGGGCTGTCCGTGGTGTATGGGATTATCGAGGAGGTTGGGGGGGGCATCGACGTGGCGTCCGAGGTGGGGAAGGGGACCACATTCAAGGTGGAGATCCCCCTGGGTCGAACCGTAAAGCGGGAAAAAGAGGGACCATAGAAGGAGAAGATATCAGCCCATGGAGCGCACCAAAATCCTTATTGTGGATGATGAATTGATCATGCGGGAATCCCTGGCCGGATGGCTTCAAAGGGACGGGCACCATGTGGAGAAGGCGGCCAGTGGAGAAGAGGCACTGGAAATGCTCAAGGGCGTCAAGTTCGACATTCTTCTGGTTGACATGAAGATGGAAGGGATGAGCGGACTGGAGGTGCTCAGGAGCGTCCGGGAGAGCGATCCGGACGTGGCCGTGGTGATCATTACCGCATTCGGCTCGATCTCCACGGCCATCGATGCCATGAAGCAAGGGGCTTATGATTATCTTTTGAAGCCCTTTGATCCCAATGAACTGGGGATGCTCATCGAGAATATCATTCGGCGTCAGGCCCAGGAGCGGGAACGCCTTTTTCTGAAAGAGGAGTACAGGGAGAGCACCCGCTTTGAAAACATGATCGGGCAGGCCCCCGCCATGCAGCAGGTATTCGATTGGGTGAAGGATGTGGCGCCCAACGAGGCGACGGTGTTGATTTTGGGCGAGACAGGCACGGGCAAGGGTCTGGCGGCCAGGGCGATCCATACCCAGGGCCCCCGCTCAGAGGGGCCTTTTGTGGTGGTCAACTGCGGGGCCTTCCCTGAACATCTTCTGGAAAGCGAGCTCTTCGGATATCAGAAAGGGGCCTTTACCGATGCCAAGACCACCAAGAAGGGCCGGCTGGAGATGGCCCACCAGGGGACCCTCTTCCTGGACGAGATCGGCGAGATCAGCATGCGGATGCAGATCGATCTGTTGCGTGTCTTGGAGGACAAGGTTTTTTATCGGGTCGGGGGGACACAGCCGATAGAGGCGGACTTCCGTGTCATCGCGGCCACCAACAAGAGCCTGGAGGAGGCAATCAGAGAACGAACCTTTCGGGAAGATCTCTATTACCGTCTGAATGTCATCTCGTTTACCATGCCGCCGCTTCGGGAGCGGAAAGAGGATATCCCTCTCCTGGCGGAAAATTTTCTGAGGCGGTTTTCCCGGGAGACCAACAAGGATATCGACCAGATCAGCCGTGAGACCATGGACGAAATGATGCTGTACGAATGGCCGGGAAACGTTCGGGAGTTGGAGAACGCCATCGAGAGGGCAGTGGTTATCGGCAAGGGAAGAAAGATTATGCCGAAGGACCTCCCCATCTTCCGCCAGGAGTATATTCAGGCTGCCGCGGATCAATCCCTGAAGGGAGTGGAGCGGGAGCATATCGTCCATATACTGGACAGAAACGGGTGGAATATCTCCAGGAGCGCAGAGATATTGGGCATTGACCGGACCACCCTTTACCACAAGATCAAACGCTATCGGATAGAAAGGCCGGATGACCGTCGCCCCGCCTGAGACGCATTAAGGCACCCTCACGTGCGCCGCTTCAACCGGTCTTTAGAACCCGC
This sequence comes from Thermodesulfobacteriota bacterium, assembly GCA_030837545.1. Taxonomy (GTDB): domain Bacteria; phylum Desulfobacterota; class DSM-4660; order Desulfatiglandales; family Desulfatiglandaceae; genus AUK324. Next base: position 3,451 of record JAUPKI010000184.1, read on the forward strand.
CGTCGTCATTCTTTTCAGCGGCTACCACCAGGAGATGACCTTGTCATTGGAAAAGATCGTATCGACAAGCGCCTCATAGTTCACCTGGGCGCCATAGAGCGGAAACTCGATGGCCTCATTCCCTTCCGACAAGATGGCGATCAGGGTCTTTGTGTTGGCATCCGGCTCTGATTTCAAGATGTGCAGCAATTTCATAGCCCACTCCTAAAAGGGTATGACGAGGTCCATCTCTTTCAGTTTCTGCCCGATTTCTTCCAGGGTCATGTACTGAAAGCCGTGTTCATCTGCGTTTACCCTGTTGTTGGAAACGTACTGGCATTCCATATCCTCCAACCACTCAAGGTTTTCCTTGTATGCCTCTGTCATATCCACTTCCACGTCGATGACGAACATATACGCGTAGAAATTCTCAACCGCCAGGCCGAGGGCGGAGCGGGACCCTTCCCAGAGGTCTTCCTTTCTTCGGACCAAAAAGGCCACGTGTTTCACGTCTTCCATAGGTACAATTCTCCCTAAAACGTAACATACCGGTCACATTCTTCAATCAATTCCCCATGTCTGGCCTGCGTCCCATAATCCTTTTCACCGATTCCAACCACCGGCGGCTTGAGGTTGTGGCTTTCAAACCCCACATTGCAAAGGGACATCTTGGCCAGACCTTCCAGTTCTCCGAAACGCGGATCCTGGGTCAATAGGGTCCCTAAATGGGTAAAGAATAGGGTGACGTCCACGTCCCCCCTTTTCTTTGCCGCCCGGCACAAATCGATCACCTTATCCAAGTGTTTGTCGGAACTGACAAGAATTCCCAGTCTCTTGGCCATACCGCTCTCCTGAAATATCTATCGAAATAGTGCCTGAACGGAAACCGGCAAAATTCTTTTATAGTCCCCCTTTGGGTTAAAGGGGGATTTAGGGGGATTTTTTCAAATTGACTTCTTTTCATCCAATCCCCCCTGCCCCCCTTGTGAAGGGGGGTTTTCGTTCAGGCACGAAATATTGGAAGTTACCATGCCTCGATCCGGCGCCTCAGGCGCACTCCATTGGGCTATTTCACCTTGAGATAAAAGCGTGTGAATCCCGCATCCTCCTTTTCGCCCAGATAGGTGTGCCCGGCCTTGTTGGCAAACCCGGGAAGGTCGTTTTTGGTTCCCGGATCCGTGCCCAATATCTCAATGATCTGTCCCGACTTCATCTTCCCAATGGCCTTTTTTGTCTTGAGAAGCGGCATGGGGCAGCTCAGCCCTCGACAGTCCAATGTCTCATCCGGCGTTATGTCGTTTACCATCATCCATCCCTCCTTAAATTATGGTTTCTCGGATGTCGGTGAATCCGATGCATCTCTCTAAGATTGTGACCGTTCACCGGTTCAAAGGTTGAGGGGTTCAAGGTTGCATTCTGATTCCATCATTCGGTTTTGCAGGCTTAAATGCCATAAGAGGCGCCGGATGCATCACTTCAAACCAGGAAACAGGCGACCCAACAAACGTGTTTTGGCAAAAAAGCGACCCGTTGCCTTCAAATCGGGTCTTTAACGGTGCACTTGCTGTTAACGTTGAATCCCGCTCAGCGGGAAACCCGAAACCTCTGAACGCTTTCGATAAATTCTTAGCTTGCAATGAGTCTGCGTGTCAAGACATTTTTGCGCAACATGTTGTTTCGGCTTTGTTTCCAGATCATGTTCCAGGATATGGGGTTGACACGCATTCCGCTTTTCAATATGCTTCGGTCTTCTTGAGACTCAAACGATATGCCTTGTCACCCTTTTGACCCTTAAAAGAAGAGAGGTGCCCTTATGGGATGTAATGAGCTGAATCTGGAAGTGTCGATGTTAGGGGAATGCCGCATCCAGTCCCCCATGATGTCAACCGATTTTGTTGATGACGAAAAGCGAGTCCTTTTCCATTCGACCCTCAAGGAGGCGGAGGCCATCATTGAGTCAGGCGGATCCCTTCCCTCCTTTGAAATGGCCGGACCGCGAAAGAAGATCTATTTTGATTCGTCCAAGCTTAAGTGCGGGATCGTCACGTGCGGGGGCATTTGCCCGGGTTTGAATGATGTGATCCGCGCCATTGTCTTGAGCCTTCACCATCATTACGGCGTTCCATCGGCATTCGGTTTTCGGTATGGATACGAGGGCCTTTCGCCGGCGTATCGGCACCCCCCTGTGGAACTGGATCTCGAAAAGGTAGACGACATCCACTTGAAAGGGGGTACGATCCTGGGTTCATCTCGTGGGCCTCAGGACGTCTCGGACATGGTGGACACCCTCGAGCGGATGAACATCGGCATCCTGTTTACCATCGGGGGAGACGGCACCCTGCGCGGGGGGCAGGCGATCTCCGAGGAGATCCGTCGACGCGGGCTCAAGATCAGCGTGATCGGGATCCCCAAGACCATTGACAATGACATCTCCTATATGGACAAATCCTTCGGGTTTGAAACCGCGGTTGCCGAGACGAGGACCTCCATCTACTCGGCCCATGTGGAGGCTGAAGGCGCACGGAACGGCATCGGTCTGGTGAAACTGATGGGGAGGGAGTCCGGATTTATCGCGGCCCATGCCACATTGGCCAACAGCGACGTCAACTTCTGCCTGGTGCCGGAGGTCTCTTTCAGTTTGAACGGCCTTTTTTCCGCTCTCCGGGATAGGCTCGAAAAGCGGCGCCATGCCGTGATTGTCGTGGCTGAAGGCGCAGGACAGGATCTCCTGGAGAAGACCGGCGAGCGGGACGCATCCGGGAACGTCCGCCCCACCGATATCGGCATCTTTTTGAGGGATCAGATCATGGCCTATTTCAAGGAGGCCGGCGTCAAGATCACCCTGAAATATATTGATCCCAGCTATACCATTCGAAGCAGACCTGCCAACACGCATGATTCGGTATTCTGCCTGCTGTTAGGCCACTGTGCTGTGCATGCGGGCATGAGCGGCCGGACCAACATGGTCGTGGGTTACTGGAACGGCGAGTTCACCCACGTGCCCATCCCCTTGGCCGTGTCAAAACGGAAACACGTGAGTCCGGAAGGCCGGTTGTGGAGCAACGTATTGGAGTCCACCGGACAGCCGAGAGAGATGCTCTGAACTGGATGATGGCGTATAGAGCATGGAGCATGGAGCATGGAGCATGGGGCATGGAGCATGGAGCATGGGGCATGGAGCATGGAGCATAGCGTATGGTGGGTGGAGGACGGGGGCGCTTCACTTACTTTTGCCTTGGATCTGGGACCTGCATCGTCCGCAACCCGGTCAACTCAAGCAACCCGAGCGACCCGGAATCCGATAAATCGGATTCCGCACACCTGATTTCGCTGTTTTAGAGCTTAATTCATATTTTCAATAAGTTACGAATCATGCCGATGCCTGTGGCAGGCCATGCCGACGGGTCGAAAGACTTTTTGAAAGCCCGCAAAAATTTAATGTTGATTTTTTCTTGACACCCCCAAAAAATCATATATAAAGGAGCTTGTTACAAAATGCACAAAGGTTGTCAGTGAGAGAACTTAGGTTGCGGCGCCGAGGCATTCCGGGCCAAAATCATATCCCAAAAAGGAGGGTGTTGTATGTCAAATCTGATTGTACCGCATGGCAAAGAAGAAAAACTAATCCCGTTGTTATTGGAGGGAGACAAGCTGAAGGCCGAGACCGAAAGGGCCAAAAAACTCAAACAGATCCGAATTACATCAAGAGAGACCTCTGACCTTATCATGATGGGGATCGGGGCCTTTACCCCCCTGACCGGCTTTATGACCAAGGCCGACTGGAAGGGCGTATGTGATAAGTTCCTCATGGCGGATGGGACCTTCTGGCCCATCCCTATAACCGTTTCAACCGACGACGAGGGAATCAAGGCGGGGGATGAACTCGCCTTGGTGGACGAAGAAACAGGCACCACTATTGCCACCATGAAGGTCACCGAGAAATACACCATTGATAAGGAGTATGAGTGCAAGGCTGTTTTTACCACGACGGATATGGCACATCCCGGGGTGGAAAAGGTCATGGCCCAGGGCAAATACAACCTTGCGGGACCGGTTAAAGTCCTGAGCGAAAGCTACTATCCCGAGCAGTTCAAGGGTCTCTATCAGCGACCTGCCGAGGCCAGGAAGATCTTTGAGGACTTGGGATGGAGCAGGGTTGCAGCCCTGCAGCTCCGCAATCCGATGCACCGCTCCCATGAGTTTTTGGCCAAGATCGCTGTAGAGGTGATGGACGGGGTCTATATCCATCAGTTGGTGGGCAAACTGAAGGCTGGCGACATTCCCGCAGAGGTCCGCGTAAAGGCCATCGAAGCGCTGGTAGACAATTACTTTGTCAAAGGCACCGTGGTCCAGGGCGGTTATCCGATGGAGATGCGGTATGCGGGTCCCCGGGAAGGATTGCTCCATGCCGTCTTCCGCCAGAATTATGGGTGCAGTCACATGATCATCGGTCGTGACCATGCCGGCGTGGGTGACTATTACGGGCCCTTTGATGCGCAGAAGATCTTTGAAAAAATCCCGAAAGGTGCGCTCAAGTGCCAGAATCTCAACATTGACTGGACCTTCTATTGCAACAAGTGCGGCGGCATGGCCTCTATGAAGACATGTCCCCACGGTAAGGCAGATAGAATCCTCCTCTCTGGTACCGTGGTCAGGAAGACGCTCTCCGAGGGTGGAGAGTTGGATCCAAGGTTCTCCCGTCCCGAGGTCGCGGCAATCCTCCAGGAGTATTACCAGGGCCTGGAAGAAAAGGTCGAGATCAAGCTGCACGGCGCGGCCACAGGTGATGTGAAGAAGAAATAGATGGAAGGCCACCTTCTCAAGGCGAGAGGGTGGCCTTTTCAGTTTTGAATTTCAATTGGTTTCCTAATAGACCAGAGCATAGAGCGTATCATAGAGAAAGGAGGTGCAAGAGGATAGAGATTTGCTGTTGATGAGGATAGTTGTTTGAGCACTTAAAACCGTTAATTGTAGGAGGTGTCATAATGCCAAGTTTTGTATTTGCAGAAAAGTGCGATGGTTGCAAAGGGCAGGACAAGACTGCGTGTATGTACATTTGCCCCAACGACCTGATGGTATTGGATAAAGAGAAGATGAAGGCATTCAACCGGGATCCGTCCATGTGCTGGGAGTGCCAGTGCTGCGTCAAGATTTGCCCCCAGCAGGCCATGGATGTCCGCGGTTATTCAGACTTTATTCCTCTGGGAGCAAGCTGTGTCCCCCTGCGGGGTTCTCAGGATATCATGTGGACCATCAAATTCCGAGATGGCAGCATCAAGCGATTCAAGTTTCCCATCCGGACCAATGCAGAGGGTACTGCTGATCCCTTGGGTGGATATGCCACGCATGACGACCTGAACAGCCAGGCCTTGGCCACCGAGCCCGCATCGTTAGGGCTCAAAGCCGTTCCCTCAATATAAAGAAAGGAGGTATGTAGATATGGCAAATTTTCAAACAGTAGAAGTCAAGACTGACCTCCTGATTCTCGGTGGGGGGTTTTCGGCGTGTGGTGTTGCCACAGAGGCAGCTTACTGGGCCAAGAAAAAAGGCTTGAAGGTGACCCTGGTGGATAAGGCTGCCCTGGATCGAAGCGGCGCCGTGGCCATGGGCCTTTCGGCCATCAACCAGTATGTCGGCGTTAGGGATGGGGAGAACACCTGCGAGGACTATGTCCGCTATGTGCGCAACGACCTGATGGGTGTCTCGAGGGAAGATCTAGTCTATAACATCGCCCGTCACGTGGACTCAACCGTGCACCTCTTCGAGAAATGGGGTCTCAAGATCTGGACCGACGAAGCGGGCAAGTATGTTCATGAGGGCCGCTGGCAGCTCATGATCAATGGCGAGTCCTACAAGATCATCATTGCCGAGGCCGCCAAAAACGCCATAGCCGATGCCGGCGGCGAGATCTTTGAAAGGGTTTTCATTGTAGAGCCGCTCTTGGACGGCAACAAGTGCGTGGGCGCGGTCGGCTTCAGCACCCGTGAAGAGAAGATCTATGTCTTCAAGGCAAAGGCCACCGTCGCCACCATGGGCGGTGCGGTCCACGTCTTCCGGCCCAGGTCGGTCGGTGAAGGTTTTGGACGTTCCTGGTATCCACCGTTCAACACCGGTTCCAGCGCCTATTTCACCATCAAGGCCGGTGCGGAGATGACCTGCCAGGAAGTCCGGTTCATCCCGGTTCGGTTCAAGGATGCCTACGGGCCTGTGGGCGCATGGTTCCTCCTCTTCAAGTCGAGGGCCATCAGCGCAGAGGGCGGCGAATACATGGCGGTCAGGAAGGACGAACTCAACAACTGGGCGCCTTACGGCTTGGCCAAACCGATTCCCGCCAACCTGAGAAACTATCTCGGCATGTTGGATGTGGATGCCGGTTTAGGTCCCCTTTATATGGAGACCTCCGAGGCCATTGGCAAGATCGCCGATGCGTATAAGGATGACCCCAAGGCATTCAAGAAGAAGATGAAGGAACTCGAGTCTGAGGCATGGGAAGACTTCCTGGATATGACCATCTCCCAGGCCCATCTCTGGGCCGGTCAGAATGTCAAGCCTGAAGAGAAGCATTCTGAGATCGCGGCCTGCGAGCCCTACTTCATCGGCTCCCACTCCGGCGCCTCCGGCGCCTGGGTGAGCGGTCCCGAAGATATGGCTACCCCCTACAAGTGGGGATATGCCAATATGTGCACCGTCGAAGGGCTTTTTGCGGCCGGTGACGCCTCGGGTGCATCCAGCCACAAGTTCTCGTCCGGCTCCCATGCGGAAGGCCGGATCGTGGGTAAGGCGGCCATCAAATACATCGTGGAAAAGGGCGCGGAGCCCAAGATCGATGCCGCCAAGGTGGATGCGGTCAAGGCCAAGATTTTGGCGCCTCTGGATCGCTATCAGGAATTCTGCAAACTGACCACGGCTCCGGAGATTAACCCCAACTACCTCCTGTGGCGCCAGTTCATGGATCGTCTCCAGAAGATCATGGACGAGTACGCAGGCGGTGTGACCGCGGCCTTCAAGACCAGCAAGTCCAACCTGAACAGGGCCATGGAATTGTTTGTATTTCTGAAGGAGGACTCCGAAAAGCTGGCGGCAGCGGATATCTACTCCCTCGAGAGGTGCTGGGAGAATATCCAGAGGATGTGGCAGGGCGAGGCCCATGTCAGGACCATGCTCTTCCGTGAGGAGACACGGTGGCCGGGCTACTACTTCAGGGCCGACACACCCAAGATGGATGATAAAAACTGGCACTGCTTTGCCAACTGCCGGTGGAATCCTGCCAACGGGGAATGGGAAATGATGAAGAGAGATATCTGGAACATCCCCGGTGTATAACCCTATAACCTGAGTTGAATATACTCCAGGCGCCCCAAAAATCGGCGCCTGGAGTATTTCATTCACTGCTAAAGTTTGAAGTGAGCTAAAGTTTGAAGTGAGCTAAAGTTAAGGAATGCTACCAATTATATAAAATCATCGGAGCGAAGCGACTCCACAACTTTAGTCACTTTAGATCACTTTAGTCACTTTCAACGTATCTTCTCAATAAATCGGGGTGACAGCTCCTCCCAAATCCCGCTGTAGCGGGACTGGATTCCAGCTTTCGCTGGAATGACGGGTGGTTGGCTTGCTCGTTATTCCGGCGAAGGCCGGAATCCAGGGGGTTTGCCCCTGATTATTGAGATGTTACTCATCGTCTGTTTTAAGTGATCTAAAATGCAATGGCTCAATGTCCCGTGGCTCAATATTAGGCCCAGTCCATAGAAGTCCCGCCTGAGATGGCCCGCAAGGGTTTTTGTCCGCTGAATATTGAGCTGACACCCGTACTGTAACTTTAGCTCACTTTAGGCATTTCGCACTTTAGGCACTTAAATCAGCGTATTTGGCCAATGTCCATTTTTTTGCGATCGTCCCTGATGCAAAAAATGGATGTTGACGAAATACGCTTTTTGTATTAATAGACCCTTTCAAAAACTACAACCCTGGAGGATACAATGGCAGATGTACAGACGACAAGCCAGGCCATATTGGTGGTCGGCGGAGGCATGAGCGGGATTACGGCTGCACTGGAAGCGGCTGAGGCCGGTTATGACGTGGTGTTGGTCGAACGGAATCCCTATCTGGGCGGCCGGGTGACCCAGTTATACCAGTATTTTCCAAAACTGTGTCCGCCGAACTGCGGATTGGAGATCAACTTCCGGCGGATGCGGCAAAATCCCAAGGTCCGTTTTTTTACCATGGCCGAGGTGGCGAGCATTTCCGGGCGGGAAGGGGACTATGATGTCACCGTCAAGATGGCCCCGAGGTATGTGAATGAGAAGTGTACCTGCTGCGGCAAATGCGCCGAGGCATGCGAGGCGGAAATAGACAATCCCTTTAATTATGGCATGGACAAGATCAAGGCGGCCTATCTCCCCCATGAATTTGCGTTTCCCATGAGATATATATTGGATCCCTCCATCGTGGGGACGGATCAAGGCAAGAAATGCCTGGATGCCTGTGAATACGGCGCCATCGATCCGGATATGAAGGAGACCACCTTTGATCTAAAGGTCGGCGCCATTGTCTGGGCTGCGGGGTGGAACCCCTATGATGCCGCAAAGATCGATTATTACGGCTTTGGCGAGTACAAAAATGTGATTACCAATGTCATGATGGAGCGGATGGCAGCCCCGAACGGACCTACAGGCGGTAGGATACTGCGGCCATCCGACAAAAAGGAGCCCAAGAATATCGCTTTTATTCAGTGCGCCGGGTCGCGGGATGAGAACCATCTCCCCTACTGCTCGGGGATCTGCTGCCTTGCCTCCCTCAAACAGACCACCTACGTGAGGGAACGGAAACCTGACTGCGATATCGCGATCTTTTTCATAGACATCAGGGCCTTGGACAGGCTGGAGGACTTTTATGTTAAGGTCCAGGCCGATCCAAAGGTTGCCTTTATCAAGAGCAAGATCGCGAATATTACCGAGGACGAGGGGACCGGCAACCTGATCCTGGAAGGCGAAAACACCCGGACCGGCGAGCAGATCCTAATGAATTTTGACATGGTGGTGTTGGCCACCGGCATGGTGCCCAACCGCATCGAATTGGATGCTGCTCCTGACGTTACCCATGACGAGTATGGATTCTTTACCAACAATCCGGAGCAACCTGGCATTTATGGCGCAGGGTGCGTCAGGACACCCACCGATGTCGCTTCGTCCGTACAGGACGCCACAGCAGGGGCCTTAAAGGCTATCCAATCAATCGCGAGGAGGTAACTCGATGGACAAGAAGACAGCAGTTTATATTTGCACCGGCTGCGGCATAGGAGATGCCTTGAATATAGAGCAGCTCAAAGAAGAGGGTACCGCGGACTTCGGTATCGATGTGATCAAGGACCATCCCTTTTTGTGCGGCCAGGAAGGGGTTGACCTCATCAAACAGGATATAGAGGGCGAGGGGGTCAATACCGTCGTTATCGCCGCCTGTTCTCACAGGGTCAACTATGATGCCTTCAATTTTGGTCGCGATGTGATTGTTCAGCGGGTCAACCTGAGAGAACAGGTGGCCTGGAGCCAGGCCCCTAAGGAAGAAGACACCCAGATGCTTGCACAGGACAACCTCAAGATGGGCTGTTCTCAGGCCAAGGATACCGATTGGGTCCAGCCCTATAAGGCCGAGGAGCCCTATTCCAAAGACATCCTGGTGGTCGGCGGAGGGCTGGCCGGGATGACTGCGGCCCTCGAGGCGGCCAAGGCCGGTTATCGTGCCGTCATCGTTGAAAAGGAGGACAAACTCGGGGGCTTTTTGGGCAGAATGAAAAGCACAGTCACCCTGCCGTACAAAGCGCTCTCAGAGACCGGGGCGGCTCAATTGATTCAGAAGGTGGAAGATGAGCCCAAAATCAAGGTCTATACCTCTGCCTCTGTGGAAAAGGTGAGCGGCGGCCCGGGGCTGTTTTCTGTGGATATCAAGGCCAACGGAAACAGCGCTACGGAACGGATCGGTGCCATTGTTCAGGCCACTGGATGGGTCCCCTATGATGCCAATAAACTGGGTCATCTGGGGTATGGCAAGTTCAAGGACGTGGTCACCAATGTGGAGATGGAAGAGATGGCCGCGGCCGGAAAGATCACCCGGCCCTCGGACGGGGGCGATGTCAAGAATGTCCTCTTTATCCAGTGCGCCGGATCCAGGGATCCTGAACACCTCCCCTACTGCTCGTCGGTCTGCTGTATGGTTTCCATGAAGCAGGCCACCTATGTCAAGGAACAGAACCCGGAGGCAGTCAACTATATCTTGTATAAAGACGTGCGCACGGTAGGTCAGTCCGAGGACTTCTATCGGAAGGCCCAGAATGACGGAAATGTGTTCATTCGAGGGGCGGCCACACAGCTCGGCGAGGCCGGGGGAAAGCTCTTTGTGGAGGCCGATGATGAATTGCTGGGCGAGAAGATCAAGATCGAAGACCTTGACATGGTTGTCCTGGCGGTTGGCATGGTCCCGGCCTCCAGACCTGAGACCACTCCCAGGATCAAGGCCCCGGCGGACGCGGCAGGGGCCGATGAAAATGGGATGATCGAGGTGGCGCCTGACTCTGGATTCTTTGCCAACAGCGCCCTTCACCTGGCGTATCGTCAGGGCCCTGAACTCCCCACCTTGAAATATGGGTTCCCCGATTCTCACTTTATCTGCTTCCCTTATGAAACTCGACGGACAGGCATCTATACGGCCGGATGCCTGAGGAGGCCCATGGAGACGGCCAAGGCCATCGAGGATGCAGTGGGCGCGGCCATGAAGGCGATTCAATGCACCGAGGCAACGGCCGAGGGAAAGGCGGTCCATCCCAGGGCTGGAGACATGACGTTCCCCGAATTTAACATGCAGCGATGCACCCAGTGCAAGCGGTGCACAGAGGAATGTCCCTTCGGGGCGATCAATGAAGATGAAAAGGGCAACCCGCTTCCCAACCCCACCCGATGCCGGCGGTGCGGCGTTTGCATGGGGGCCTGCCCTGAGCGGATCATCTCGTTCAAGAACTACTCGGTGGGGATGATCGGAAATATGATCAAGTCGGTGCATGTCCCTGAGGAGGATGAAGAAAAACCGAGGGTGATCTGCCTGATCTGTGAAAACGACGCCCTTCCGGCCCTGGATATGGCTGGAATCAAGCGCATGAAATGGAGCCCTTATATCCGGTTCGTCCCGATGCGCTGCCTCGGGTCCATGAACCTGGTCTGGATCGCCGACTCGCTGTCCAGGGGCATTGACGGCATCCTTCTGTTCGGCTGCCGTCACGGAGATGATTACCAGTGCCACTTTGTCAAGGGGAGTGAACTGGCCAACACCCGGTTGGGCAAGGTATCCGAGACCCTGGACCGATTGGCGCTGGAGTCGGACCGGGTCAGGTTTGAAGAGGTGGGAATCACCGATTATCACAGGATCCCCGGGATTATCGAAGAATTCATGAAAAAGATTGAGGAGGTAGGACCCAATCCGTATAAGGGATGGTAGGGATTGAGGAATTCAGGAATTCAGGGATTCAGGGATTCAGGAATTTGGGTTTATGTTGAAGGGTGTATGCTAAAAAGGGGGCATCCCGTACGAGAACCCTCAATCGTCAATCAGCAATCATCAATATTCAATTAGAAGGGGTTGCTTATGGAAAACAAGGTCAACTACGATCCCTCGTTTGCCGAGGAGGTCTTCCGGAATGTGGACGCCGGAGATGAGATCAAGATGTGCATGAACTGCGGCGTCTGCGCGGGGTCGTGCCCCCTGCGGGAGCATATGGATTATCCGCCCAGGCAGATCTTTGCCCTGATCCGGGCCGGCAAGAGAGAGGAGGTCCTGGGCAGCCAGTCGATCATGCTCTGCACCTCCTGCTACACCTGCGCGGTGAAGTGCCCGAGATCGATCCCGGTGATCGATGTGATGCACGGGTTGGCCCATTATGCCCTCAAGCAGGGGTATGTCCCGAGAAAAGACACGGCCGCCTTCGGAGGGGAGTTCTGGAAACAGGTGTACAGGCTGGGCCGCATTGACGAGAAGGACCTTCCCAGGCGGGTCTTTTTTTCCGGCGGACTGATTGAGGGCGTCAGGGCGATGCTCAATTTCATGGATATCGGGATCAAGTTGATGCTTCACCGAAGGATGAAACTCCTCCCGGAGCGGAAGATCAAGGGGATTCAGTCCCTTCGGAAGATGCTGGATAAGGCGGAACGGTTAGGGAAAGGAGGGGCCATCGCATGAAATACTTCTTATACTGGGGATGCAGTTTAGAGGGTACCGGCGCCAATTTTCTGGTCTCGCTGAAGCCCTCCTGCGAGGCCCTTGGCATGGAATTCGAGGAGATCGAGGATTGGAACTGCTGCGGGGCGAGCGTCTCCTATGCCGGCGCCAATGATCTGGCCATCAAGGTATTGAACGCGCGAAACCTCGCCATTGCAGAGGCCCATGCCGGCTACGACATTGTGGCCCCGTGCAGTTCCTGCTACATCCAGATGATCAAGGTGAACCACGAGATCCAGGAAGACCCGCAACTCCTGAGGGAGGTGAATGAATGCCTGGCCGAGGGGGGGCTGAGCTACAAAGGGGGCATCAAGGTCCGGCACATCCAGGACGTGCTCTATAACGATATCGGGGTCGACAGGATTCGGGAAAGGGTGGTCAAGCCGCTCCATGGACTCAAGGTGGCCGGGTATGTGGGATGCCAGTCGGTGAGGCCCTACGGGGAATATGACAGCGTCAACAAACCGGTGGTCCAGGACCGTCTCATCGAGGCCCTGGGCGCGAAGGCGGTTCCATTTCCCAAAAAGATCCAGTGTTGCGGCTCAGGTATTTTTCTACCTGAGATGGATTACTGCATGAAGCTGGTGAAGAACATCCTGGAAGATGCCTTGAATCACGGGGCTGACCTGATCTCCACGGTCTGCCCCATGTGCGCCATGAATCTGGAGATGTACCAGGACAGGATTAACGATGCCTATGGCACCCATTTCGATGTCCCGATTGTGTACCTGACCCAGTTGATGGCCGTGGCATTCGGTATGGATCTCAAAAAGGATGCGGCCCTCAATTACAATGTGATCCCGCCCGAGGGCGTTTTGCAGGCCGCCATCGGGTGAGCGGTGGAACCTGACGTAAAGAAAGCGGAACCAAACCCCGTCAGAAGACATGAGGGGTTTGGTTTTCTTTTTTGATCCATGACCAAAGATATTGTCTCACACAGAGGCCACAGAGGCACAGAGTATTAACAAAAAAGAATCAAGGATTTTTCTCTGTGACTCTGTGTTCTCTGTGTGATACTTTTTTTTTGGTCCTGTGTGAGATGGGATGCAATGGACCTGAATTTCATTACATCGCAAATTATCCAAGCTGCAATTGCGGTGCACAAAGCTTTAGGCCCTGGACTCCTAGAATCCGTCTATCAGAAGTGTATGGTGATAGAGTTGGATCGTATGGGGATAAGGGTCGAATCAGAACTTGAACTCCCTATTTTTTATCGCGATCAAAAAATCACGGACCTTGGATTTCGTATTGATTTGCTTGTTGAATCCGTGATAATTGTGGAACTGAAATCTGTCGAGGCAGTCAAACCTGTTCACAAGAAACAGTTGTTGACATATCTGCGACTGGCTGAAAAGGAAATTGGCCTGCTGATTAATTTTAATGAAGTCCTTCTTAAGGATGGTATCTCAAGAATAATAAATAAACCTCTGTGACCCTGTGTTCTCTGTGTGAGATAATAAATTCGATTGGAGAAAATATGAACGATCAGGAAACACCCAGGTGTCAGCATTGCCAGGCCGAGATGAAAAAGTGGCAGCCCCCGGCCGACTCCACGTGGGCCGGTAGTTTTCTGTGGGTCTGCTTCAATGATGAATGTGCGTATTTCAAGCGGGGGTGGGATCATATGATGAAAACCCAAGAGGTCAAGGCCTCTTACCGGCACACCCTCAACCCGAAAACAGGGGCCACCGGTCCATTGCCATGCTGGTCCTATGATGCGCACAAAGACCGGATCGTTGAGGACTGAAATAACCTTTGAACCCCGGAACCTCTGAACCTTTGAACCTCTCATGAAAAAAATCGGAAGAAACGATCCCTGCCCCTGCGGGAGCGGGAAAAAATTCAAAAACTGCCACTTAGGCAGGGCGGACGAGTTTGGCCTTGACGGGATGGGGGAGTTCTCCCCCGAGATGAGCGCGCAGATAACGGCCTTGCCGGTTGTCTGGTATGGTCGTTCCCGTGAAATGACGGACGAACTGGACATTCGGCAACTGACCGGGGTGACCGCAGGCGTCAAGTTCATTGATCTGAATGCGTACAAGGGCCTGGACCTGTTTGATCAAAAAACCAAGGGAAAAGTAGAGGGAGGGACCGGCGGGGTCTTTGTCAATGTCTTGAAAACGAAGGGGAGCGACCCGGACAACCTCTACATCGCCATATCTCCTGACATCAGCGACAGCGCCCTCGTGCATCAACTGGCCCATGTCCTGGATTATTTGGGCGGGTCGAAGCTGATGCCCGGTCTGGCCAAACCGCTCAGTTTTGACATGGGGATCCCGGTGGAACATATGGAGCACCCTCATGAATTTGGCTACTGGCTTGATTTCCTTCAGCAGAAGTTCAATGTAGAGCTGGATGCCGATGATGCCGTTATTTCATACCTCCATACGAATGAGATGCTCATCAAGGGTTCGGATATCGAGAAACAGGACCCGGTGATCGTTAAGTCAAAATCCGACCGGATCATGCGGTTCTTGAGCGAACACAGCGCCGAGATCGATGCCTTGATCTGCGAACGTCCTGGGTATATCGGTTCCAGAGTCAAGAAGGATTGATACGCTTGAAAATAATTGACAGGATTAACAGGATGTACAGGATGAATGCTGTAAAAAATCCATAATATCCTGTCTGAATTGAAGAGGAACAAAATGGACAAGCGCTACCCATCGGATATGCAGCCCCCGGCATATGACCCATACGAAGACGAGATCGAACTCATGGACCTCCTCAAGGTCCTCTGGAAATGGAAATATCTGATCCTTATTGGGACCCTTGTGTGCGCCGTTGCCGCGGCCGTGGTCAGCCTCAATATGACAAAGGTTTACGGCATCACCACGGTCCTTCAACCCGGCATGCTGAAGGTAACAGAGGATGGCAAAACCGTTTATATCGATTCGCCCGAAAATATAAAGGCAGTCATCGAAACTGGGGCCCTTAATGGCCAGGTATTGAAAAACGTGCAATTTCCCGATACGGAGGAACAGCCGACATCCGTTGAGTTCAAGGTGACCATACCCAAAAATACAAACGCCCTGGAAGTGGTATATGAAACCCCATACGTGGATATCGGGTTGCAGATAATGAAGAACCTGAACGAAGGGCTGTTGGAAAGATATAACAGGATCATAAAACTCTATCGAGAGACCTATGAGGATGACATACGGCAGAAGGAAAAAAATGTCTTCGCCATGAATGAAAAAATAGCCAAGTTAAAAAATGACATCTCAGGGGCTGAAGCGGAAACAGCGGCCACGATAAAGAAACTGAATAACCAGAAATCGACATTAGAAGCCCAGATCGAAGCCAAGAAAAATCAAATAAAAGGTCTGGAACAAAGGATCGCTGAGGTTGAGAGTGAAATAGGTCGTATCAGCAAAAATAGCGATTTGCTCATTTCAGAAAGAAACAAATTTTTAGGGAGCAAACAAACGGAGCACAATATCCTTTCCGCAGTCATTTACAGCAACACGATTCAGCAAAATATCAGCTACTTGAATGATTTGAGATCCACAATTAATTCTACAAAGAGCCAAATATACGAAACACAATCGGCCATTGAGAGCCTCACAAACAAAATCAAAGACCTGGCGGTACAAGTAGAGAATCTCAAAGAACAAACAAGATTGAAGAACGAAAGCCTGGCATCAGAGGTATTGGCCTTCGAAAATGAAAGAAAAAATATCTTGATTGATATACAAAGCCTGAACTTTAAAAAGAGTCAGATTGAGAACATCCAGATCAATAAAGCCCCCAGGCGCAGCGAGTCGCCCGTCAAACCCAAGACCCGGCTTAACGTGATGCTGGCCGGGGTGGTGGGCCTGTTTCTGACGGTCTTTCTATCTTTTTTTGTCGAATATATTTCCAAATACAGGAACAGGGAGTCTGATGAATAACCCTGATCATGGAGTCATCTGACGTCCTCAAGAGTTCGATTGCCAACCTGAACGGGATTCGCTATCTCCTCCTCCATCACGCCAACAGGGCGGACCGGGAAATCCTATCCAAATGGCTTACAGACCACAGCAGCGCCGAAGTGACGTTTGCCTTTAAAGGCGAACAACACAAAGGCATCCTCTGCCGTTTTGCCAACTGTTTCGGCAGCAGGGGGCTCCTCATCTATACCGCGGATGTTCAGCCGGTGAAAAGAGATATTATTGACGTTCTTCTTCCCCGGTCCCCCTGATGGATTCAAATCTCCTAATACCCCTATCTTTATTTTCCTCTTGACAAAATTGGGTGTTCAGAGTATGAATCCTGTTCAATTTTGAACAACCCATCTGCTGCCTCTATAGATTGAAGAATCTTTATGGAAATAACTGAAAAGGACTTCCCCATACTGGATGCCCTGGGTAGCCGGGAAATCACGACCCAGCGGGAACTGGCGGAGCATGCGGGCGTGAGCTTGGGACAGGTGAATTATGTCCTCAAAAGCCTTCTGGAAAGGGGCCTTGTAAAGATTGGGAATTTCCGCAAGAGCCGCCGCAAGATCGGCTATGTCTATCACCTGACGCCCAAGGGGCTTGAGGCCAAGGCCGCTTTAGCAGGGAGCTTCATGATGTCCAAGCTGAAGCAGTACCATGAGATTCGGGAAAGATTGGCAGATAAACTGGCCGCTATTGAAAATGGGAAAGAGTGTCGGGTTTTTTTTGTGGGGCCTCCACTGGTGGGCAACCTACTGGATTCCATTATTCGGGAAAGAAGTCTCAGCATGATCCTTGCCGGGCAATGCAGGGATTTGGAGGGTCTGAAAGATTATCGGCAGGAGGTCTTTGATATTGCCCTTCTGTTTGACGGCAATGGAACGAAAGTGAAAAATGCCGTACGTTCGTCGGGCCTTCCTGAAGAAAAGCTGTTCAGCCTCTGGTAGTCCCTGCGCAACGCCTGGCGTATATAATGTTAAAATAGTCAATTAAATCAATAAATTATATTGATCTATTCGGTGTAACTGAAGGGGCGGAGCCGTGTCTATTAAATGATTTGAGTGTAACCTTTTCTTGTTCCGGCGCCCCAATGGTCAATCGTCGGCGGGTGGGTAGGTGCGGATTCATCCGCACATTCTGAGCGGTTAGCCCCGGCCGTGCGAATGAATTCGCACCTACAGGGAAAGATCCAACGAAAAAAGGTTATACTCAAATGATTTTTACAGAAGTAAACAAAGGTAAGTAATGAACCGCGCGTTCTCTCGCCAGAACAATACTGCCGGCAGCGGGTGACACAGCCCGGTCTATCTTTTATTGACCTGAAAGCTCAACAAGACGTCATTCGTCCCCAACTGGAAACCAGCATCCACAGGGTCCTCCACCATGGCCAATACATCATGGGTCCGGAAGTGAATGAACTGGAAGAAAAACTCGTCGCCTTTGTGGGAGTGAAGCACTGCATCTCCTGCTCATCCGGCACCGATGCGCTTCTGATCGGCCTCATGGCGCTCGATATCGGTCCTGGAGACGAGGTCATCACGGTTCCCTACACCTGGATTTCCACCGCTGAGGTGATCGCCCTGCTCAACGCCAAAACGGTGTTTGTGGATATCCGACCCGATACCTTTAACATGGACCCGGACAGGATCGAGGCGGGGTACGGATTCCATGGTGTCAAGCGGGCCACAGGCTGCCAGAAATGGGTTGATCGAATTATTGGAAGGTCAGTAAGACATTGAGGTTAGGTCACTTCGGACCCTTAAATTGGCTCATGGGTTGCTGAGGTCCGACCCCAATACCACAAAGAGGTTTTTCTTCGTTTTCTTCGTTGCGTTCTGTGAAAAGGAGATAGGAAATGGCCAATAAGGCGTTACTGGTAGGCGTGAACAAGTATCGGATGCCCGGAGCGGACCTTCAAGGGTGCGTGAACGATGTGACCAACATCCGGGATATCCTTCTCAAATACTTCGGGTTCAAGGTCAAAGAGATACGGGTCCTGGTGGATGAGAGGGCCACCAAGAAGGGGATCTTGTCCAGGTTGGAGTGGCTGGTCAAGGGTTCGAAGGCTGGCGATCGCCTGATTTTTCAGTTCTCCGGTCACGGCTCCCAGATTCGGGATCGCGAGGGCGACGAACTCAAGGATCATCTCGATGAGATCCTGTGCCCTCATGACATGGACTGGGATGGGACCTACATTGTGGATGACGACCTGAAGGCCGTCTTTGCGGACCTTCCGAAAGGGGCGAACCTGGAGGTGCTGCTGGACTGCTGCCACTCAGGCACCGGGACCCGTGAGGCGATGGCAATGGCGTGCCTGCCGGCTGACCGGGCAGTGAAACCCAGGTTCTTGGCTCCTCCCATGGACATCCTCTGCCGCCAACTGGACGAAGAGGACCTCCCCGAGACTCGGTTGCTTCGATCCACCAACCCCACAACTCATGTTCTCTTTTCCGGGTGCCGGGACAACCAGACTTCAGCCGATGCCAACATCAAGGGCAGCTACAACGGGGCCTTCACCTACTATTTCTGCAAGCACCTTCGCGATGCCCAGGGCAGCCTTTCCCGGTCCGAGCTCTTGAAACGGCTCCGAGCGTCCCTCAAGTATGAAGGATACGATCAGATGCCTCAGCTTGAGTGTACGAAAACAGAAAAGAAAAAGCGGGTTTTGGAGTAGGGGAGTACGGACTGCTTCGCCTATCTTTCAGCAATATATTAACTGTCTCGTAATACTATTGACATTTTCGTCATGCCGGACTCGATCCGGCATCCAGAAACAGACTGGATTCCGACTTTCGCCCGGAATGACAGTCTAAGGACAAACATGGTACTGTCAATAAACGGCAATATGGAAGATGTCCCCCAGAGTACATAACGTCCCGCTGCCACCAATACAACTCTTTGAAAATAGGAGAAAGAAATGATAACATATACAGCAAAATATTCAAAGCTACCGTCAGGGTATTTGGGCCAATTGGTTGAATGGCCTGAAGTAATCACGGAAGGGGGGGATTTGGAGGAATGTCGGAATATGCTTCGTGATGCGCTCAAGGAAATGATGATGGCCTATGAGCAAATTGGAAAAGAAATACCCTTGGGGAATGCGTTGATCGAGCAGTTGCCGGTTGAGGTGGGTCATGTCGGTCAAGCGGCGCGATCTTGTTAAGTTCCTTGAAAACAATGGGTATCGTCTACTTCGAGAAGGCGGAAATCATTCTATTTATACCAATAACAGAAAGGTTATCCCGTCAGACGGCATCGTCAATTTGACCGAATCACAGCTAACGAACTTTGCAAGCAAGCGGGTCTCGATCCGATTTTTTGATATGGGTCTTTACCACAAGTGAAATATGCCCCGTCAGCCCAGATTAGGCGCTCCCGGCCTCTTGCAGCACGTAATGGCCAGAGGGATTGAACGACGAAAGATCTTCAAGGTCATGCGTCGCCTCATGACTGATTAGATCGTCACCTTCAACAAACGCCATAAAAGAAGTGCCCACCTCTTCCAGAATCGGTACAGATCCATCGTCTGCGAAGAAGACCCGTACCTCTTGGAACTCATTCGGTATATCCACCTCAATCCGTTACGGACAAAACTGGTTCAAGGCCTCAACGAACTCGACAAATACCCCTGGACCGGGCACAGTGCCATCCTCGGCCATTGCCAAAACCCCCTGATACCAGATGTCGGTGATCAGAAGTCAGAGGTCCGAAACGGAGGGGCAGCAAAATAATCCTGAAAATCCTGTTAATCCTGTCAAAGACAAGTCTTTGGCTGAAAAGACCATCGAAGATGTCCTCCTCCATTTTGGAGAGACCGTTCGGGTTTCCCGCCGAAGATACCGTGACTTTGTCGAAAAAGGGATTGATCAGGGCAACCGTCCTGAATTTCAGGGTGGAGGGCTTGTCAGAAGCGCTGGAGGAGAGGCGGCAGGCCTTCTCGGGCGTAAGGCAGAAGAACGCGAAAAGGGAGATCCAAGGATACTGGGCAGTGGCGATTTTGTGAATAAAGCCTTGATGAAAGCGGGAGAGGAGTGGAAAGCGCAAACAGGCCCTAAACCACCCCTTGAAACTTTGATGAAGGCGGTATCTGATGGGATTTGGGATATCTTGGAGAAACGCAGTTAGATAGTCCCCCATTATGGGTTATTGAGGAGAGTGAAATGGAAGTAACTTGTTTTGTAAAAAGAGAGGGGAACCAGTACGCCTCTTTGTGTGTAGAACTGGATGTTGCATCTTGTGGGAAAAGCAAGAAGGAGGCTCTGGAAGGTCTGAAACGTGCCATCGAAACATATATTGAGTACATGGTCTCTGAGGGACGCCGGAACGACATTTATCGGCCTGTTCCCATGAATGAATTGAAATCATTCCTCTTCCCGGAGGATGAGACAGACGAGAAAAGCTTTAAGGCCATTCCCCTCACCTTTCAGTATGCTTAAGAATCTTTCAAGCCAGGATGTTGCGTGGATATTGAATCAGATTGGGATCACCTTAAAAAGGCATGGTAAGGAGGACGTTTTTGAAGGGTATCTCGCTCGACGATAAAATGCAATTCACAAAACAAGATGACCCCAGCTTTTATTCCTTTAGAGGAGATCCAACTATGTTAGAAATCGAGTTTGATGCTATCGTGTTCCAAGAAGGAAAGACTTATGTTGCATACAGCCCGAAACTTGACGTTTCCAGTTGCGGGAGCACAGTTGAGGAGGCGAAAAGCAACCTCAAAACAGCGGTTCGGCTCTTCATTGAAGGATGTGACAAGATGGGAAGTTTGGACGAGATTTTGGAAGAAGCCGGCTATGAATCGACAGACGAGCATTGTTGGAAAACGCCTAGGATGGTGGCGACCGAGTTAGTATCCTTGCAGGCGCAATAGTCTATGCCCAGGATTACGCCGATTAGCTCAGGTCGCCTCAGGAAGGTTTTTGAGAAGGCGGGCTTCGGTTGTGTAAGAATAGAAGGAGACCACTTTATCAAAAACAACCTGAGATCTGCTGGGCTCAGTAGGCAGGAATACTTCCGTTTACTGGAACTTGTATGATTTGCACATGGATGCCTTTTCCCTTTCGGCTTTGAGTCTCGAGCGTCCCGCTGCGATGTTGCATGAGTTTATAAGGTGACAGCGTCCCTATTTCCAACAGAGTAAATGCTGGGCGTTGTGCCGGCCGGGGCAAAAAAATCGTTGACAGCTATGAGAATTTGAAGGATATTGCTCAATAAAGTAACAAAGGTACCCGCGTCCCCATATTTCATCTAGCCGTAATTCACAAATCAAAATGTGACCCCAGAGCCCAAAAAAGGAGGAGAATTATGACACTGGAAGACATTCTTGGCGATATGCACGCGCTCGAAGACGAAATGCGAGCTTTCGAGCGGAAATATGGAGTGCTATCTGAAACATTTTATCAAGCATACTCTCGGGGTGAGGAGCCTGCTGATGAGGCATGGGTGCGCGACTGGACCGCGTGGGGTAGCGCGTATAAGCTCTTGCTTCGGCGACGCGATCAGTACCAGGAACTAATCCTTTCTCAGACCAAACACTGTACTATTGCCGATGTAATTGCCCAGACAGCACGCCATGAGAGCATTCCAGTCACTGCGTCAATATGAGCGCTACGTTTATTCCCTTGCGGCCCATTTCCCGAGAATTCTACGTTCGACCCTTGTCATCGCCCAACGGGGCCGTTATTTTGCAGAGCTGAGTGGTGAAGTCCATTTCTCGGACAGTTATCGCTTGAACGTATATGAGCGTCTGAGTTGGGAAATCGGACCGATTATGATTGAAGGCTACAGTTATGAAGTATGGCGTGGAGGTGACCAACTGTATTGGTACGATTCACAACCACATCCAAACGATCCAGAGTTATTGAAATCCGACCCACACCACAAACACGTACATCCCGATATCAAACATCACCGTGTTGCTGCCGTTGGCCTGAGCTTTTCGGAGCCGAATCTCCCATTTTTGATTCGAGAGATTGAGGATTTGTTAAAGCGCGACTTCCAGGACATGACGAAAGAATAGTGGGATATTGACATTATGCCCCCTCCGAAGGATTGTTCGTGATAGAAATTGAGGTGCCTCAATTCCTATCACAACAACAAACAAAAACCGTGTCATCCGTGAAATCCGTGCCAAAAAGATAGTCCATGCCCCGCCAATCCAGCTTTGAAAATAAATACGTGCCCAAGCGTCCAATAGAGGGATTGGTTGAAATTGTGGCATCGCATCTGGATCGCAACACGAGAAAAATCATGTCTGCCAGCCGAAAGAAGACAATCAGCGAGGCACGGGCTTTGGTCTGCCATTTCGCTATACACGATTTGAGCTATAGGGCTTCAGAGGTGGCTCGCACTTTGGCGATCAACCGAGTAAATGCTGGGCGTTGTGCCGACCGGGGCAAAAAAATCGTTGACCGCTATGAGAATTTGAAGGATATTGCTCAATAAAGTAACAAAGGTCCCCCATTACTTACACAGAAGTACAATTAGTAAAGAACGTCCCATAGAATTACGCCGGTCAGGTGGTAGGCGAGTTCTACGCTGATCTATTTGTCGAAGATGAAATCATCATCGAACTGAAATCCGTTGAAAAACTGGCCAAGGCCACGAGGTGCAACTGGTCAACTATTTGACAGCGCTTAGAAAGGATTTAGGCCTACTCATCAATTTCGGTCCGACAGGAGTGGAAGTAAAGCGCAAATACAGAACACCCATTAGACAGGATCAACCGGATTAACTGGATACCCGCCCCTTCGCGAAGCGGTTTGTCATTTTGAATTTTTTCCGGAAATTCAAAATGCAAACAAAAAAATTGTCCTGAAAATCCTGAAAATCCTGTCAAAAAGAAAGGCTTTGAAATGCAATTTATTGATCTATCAGCTCAACAAAAGCGTATCCGCGTCAAAATCGAAGGGCGGATAAAGAAGGTCCTCGACCACGGCCAATACATCATGGGTCCGGAGATCAAGGAACTGGAAGAAAAACTTGCCGCCTATGTGCGCGTCCGTCACTGCATCTCCTGCTCATCCGGTACCGATGCCCTCCTCATGGCTCTCATGGCCCTGGACATCGGCCCAGAGGATGAGGTCATCACAGTCCCCTACACCTGGATTTCTACCGCTGAGGTCATCGTCCTGCTCCACGCCAGGCCCGTATTCGTGGACATCCAGCCAGACACCTTCAACATGGACCCGGAGAAGATTGAGACCGTCATCACCCCCAAAACCAGGGCCATCATGCCGGTTTCCATCTACGGACAGTGTGCAGACATGACCCGAATCAACGCCATCGCCCAAAAACACAACATCCCTGTGATCGAAGACGGGGCCCAAAGCTTTGGTGCAACCCACCATGGAAAGGCCTCGTGTGGGCTCTCAGCCATCGGGTGCACCTCGTTCTTCCCCTCCAAGCCCCTGGGCTGTTATGGCGACGGCGGCGCAATGTTTACGAATGACGATGCGCTGGCGGACAAGATGCAGCAGATCCGGGTACACGGACAGAAGGTCAAACACCAGCACCCCCTGGTGGGCATCAACGGCCGTTTGGACACGCTGCAGGCTGCTATCCTGCTTGAAAAAGTGGAGATCTTTCCCGAAGAATGTCGGCTTCGCTGGGAGGTGGGTCAGCGGTACAACCGCCTCCTTTCCGGCATTTCCGGGATCACTGCACCGGTCATAGCCGAAGGAAACAATTCGGTCTACGCCCAGTACACGCTTGTGGCAGACGATCGCGGCAAAGTCGAAAATGGCCTGAAGGCCCAAGGCATCCCCTCCGTAGCCTACTATGCCGTGCCCCTTCATCTGCAAGGCGCTTTTGCAGACCTGGGCCACAAACCGGGCGACTTCCCTGTGGCGGAGCAAGTGGCTTCCCAGTGCCTTAGCCTGCCCATGCATCCGTATTTGACTGGCGAAGACCAGACACGCGTCGCAGAGGCTTTAACCGGCAGATAGATTCTCGGCAGAACCCCTTCTCAACAGAAGGAAACAAAGCCAACAAAGAGTTCTATCTCCTTCGTTCCCTTCGTTGCCTTCTGTAAGGAAACTTCAATGGGACCTTCACGTACTACTTTTGCAAGCATCCTTGCGATGCCCAGGGCAGCCTTTCTCGCTCTGACCTCGGGAGGGACAATGCAGGGCCTCTCATCCCGCGGGACGCGGGACAACCTGGATTGGGGATGATGGGTGACTGCCGTCGTGTGGTACACCGGATATGTAACGATTAGGTGCAAGGTTCATTTATAGTGAGAAACTCACCGAGGAAAGGAAAAAAGCCGCCAGAGGCTTAATGGTGAGTTATACCCAAAAAATCGCTGATTTTTATCTCGTTGAATTTACAAGAGGTGTTGCGTACTCACTTTTTCTTGACAGGGGCATTATAGGATGTCCCTCATTATACCCATTATACAGGCCCTCGCCAGGCCCATTCGAAGGAGTAAGTCTATGGATTTTTATACGACCGTACTAAGAAAAAGTGATCCATATTGGGTGGCATTATGTTTGGAGAACGGAATTGTTGGACAAGGATCTACAAAGAAAAAGGCTATCGAAAGGCTGAAAGAGGCGATCGATTCTATCGAGGAAGCTAAGAAGACTGACCTCGATATTTATTCTGCGCCCCTCTCCATAAAAGAGTTGCACGAATTTCTAACGGTAGAAGGTTTGGAGGTAATCTCAGAACCGCTCGAAATGAGAGCTCTATATGCCTAAGAATCTGCCGTCGTTGAAGGTAAGGCAGCTCATTTTGCTGATAGAATCAGGTGGCTGCAGTTTCTATAGAGGAGGTAAGGGTGACCATAAATTGTATGTGAGATATGTCGCAAATAGAAAGAGGGTCGTACCTATCGATATGGGTGAGAAGGAGTTTTCTCCACCTTACGTTTTGCGTATACTGCGTCAATTTGAGTTTTCCGATGAAGAAATCGACATGTTGCTCAAATGAATGTCGACGGGACCCTAAAGCGCATCAAATGCATGGTCAACAACCTGACTCCCTAACCGCCGTCAGGGCTTGGTCTATTTTGATCCTTGCGTTTTCTTCAAGGATCAAAATGAACCAACAAACATCCCCCTTAGCGTCCTTAGCGCCTTCGCGGTTCACCCCAGAACTCAACCGCCCGCTTCGCTCAAGACGCAAAGAACCACAAGAATTTCCTGGCGCCTTCGCGGTTCAATACATGCTACACATCGAAGAAATAGCGACACACATCGTTCACTGCGCCATTAAGGACCACAAGGCCCTCGGCCCGGGTCTCCTGGAATCCGTGTACCAGCAATGCCTGGCCTACGACCTTGGAAAGACGTGCCTGACCGTTGCCTGTGAAGTCCCCATACCCGTAACATACGACAAAGTAAAGATCGATTTGGGATTTCGAGTCGATATGATGGTCGAGAAAGCGGTCATCATAGAAAATAAAACCGTGGAGAAACTGCTGCCGATACACGAGGCCCAACTCCTAACGTATCTCAAACTTACCGACCTGAGACTCGGGTTCCTCCTGAACTGGAACATCACGCTCATGAAAAATGGCATCAAGCGAATGGTAAACAACCTCAAGCCGTAATTGCCCGCAGGGCTTGGTCTGTTCTGATTCTGGTGTTTCTTTCAGAATCAGAACAAACCAACAACCATCCCCCTTCGCGTCCTTCGCGTCTTCGCGGTTCAATAACCCTCAAACTGAAACAGACCCCAGGGGAGACGTCCGGAGTTCCAAATAGAGACGGAAAAACCAGCAAGGTGAGGGCGATCATCAGTTTCCTGGCAGTCAACCAACTTGGGATGAGCGCCGCAGCTATCGCCGACAAGCTTGGTATTACTGGTATGGCGGTCGGGAAGTGCGCGGACAGAGCACAAAAAACGCTTGACACACAACAGATCATAGCGCAATATCTCCA